>WFZC01000321.1 GCA_015489765.1 Desulfobulbaceae bacterium | reverse complement strand
CTGGTTGCGGTGCCGCCGCCGATTCCGGCTGGAATTCCTTCTGAAATCCTGGAACGGCGGCCCGACCTTATTGCCGCTGAACGGGAGGTTGCCCGGGCATTCTACAAGGAAAAGGAGGCCAACCTCCTGCATCTGCCCCGCTTTACCTTCTCCATCGGTTTTGGTATCAACAGCCTCAATAATGCCATAGCCGGTCTGGCCGCCGGGCTTTTTTCTCCCCTGTACACGGGCGGCGCCATTGAGGCGGAAGTACAAAAGGCGACCGCCGAACAAAAGGCCGCCATTGCCGCCTATGCCCAGAAAGCGCTGCAGGCCTTCAAGGAGGTTGAAACAAGCCTGGCAGCCGAGGAACACCTGGCAAAACGGGAAGAATATCTCACCATCAAGGAAAAAGAAAATAAAATCGCCTACCAGCAGACCAAAAAACAATACGAAATCGGTCAGATACCACTCCTGGATGTGTTGACTATCCAGCAAGAATGGATAGGAGCCAAAATCGCCCGCCTTGACGTCACCAGCAAACGGCTTGTCAATCGGGTTCGGCTGCACCTGGCCCTTGGCGGCAGCTTTGAACAACCATCCATGGCGGCAAAATCAACGGTTGCCCGGTAACACAGCAACAAGGTTGAGTTCAAGGGCAAAATTTTCTTCCATGCCGGGCAAACGGCTGCCGGGAGGTCTTGCCGGTTTTTCTTTGACCGATTCCCCAAAACTCTGTATGCAGAAATAATCCCCATAGGCCTGATATATAGCAGGTGTACACCGGGCCTGTTTTTTATAGCAGCGTAGCCGTGTTATTTTTTGAGGCCGGACAATCCGGAATCTTTACTATGTTCCGCTTCCCTGGTCCAGCCATGCTGGTTTATCCACTCAACTATTGAGATTGCCATGGTCCTTTCCGCAGACCGGCATCTGGAACACTCTTCAAACAAATTCTATCCGCCGCAGGTAGGTGCGGAAGCCACACTGTTTCGGAGCGACCTGGTGACCAAAATCCTCGGCGAGTCCGCCTGCAACTGCAAGGCGATCGTCATCGAGGCCCAGGCCGGCCAGGGAAAATCGCCCCTGGCCCATCTCATCTTCTTCCATTTTGTGGTCTCCGGTCTCTATAATGACGAGGCCCTGCTGCTGGAGCGCACCGAAGAGCTTTTCATCAAAAAACAGGACTCTCTGCCCCTGCAAGCCCGGATACTCATTGCCCGCAATCTAGGCGCAGGCTTTGCCTTTTTCCTTTTTTCACTGCCCAAGGCGCGTACCTATGCGCAGTTTGCCAGAGAGCTGGCCGAACAGCACAATATCCATAACGGCATCGCCGCCGGCCGCTTTATCTGCGGCTACATTGAAACCCTCAGCGATAACGACCATGCCTGCCTGCAGGAAATTGAACTCTCAGCTCCCCTGCTCCAGGACCCGCTGGTCGGGGTGGCAAACAAACTTACCCTGCGCGTCCTCCATATCAATATCCTCTGTAAAGCAGGCGACCTGATTGCCTTCAATCATCAACTGCACCTGTTACGCGCCTATATTGATTCACTCCTTATTGAACAGACCCTGGCCGCACCCTTTGGCTATGTGTGGGGCACAATATCGGCCTGATCCAGGCGAGAAAACTTAATCAAGCCGAACACATGCTGCAACGAGGCATGAAAATATCGGCAACGCCTCGGCATGGTGTTTTTGGGCCTTGCAGCAGATCGCTTGTGAAATTTGCGGGTTAAGCTCAGGGGCAGGCAGAATACACAGTAGTGCCCTCTGAATCACCTGTAAAGCTGGCGGTAACGATAAACTTTGAAAAAACCGTCGTGCCCGCTTGTCCCTTGCAGCGTTTTTTAACAAAATTATAAAGAAATCTACAACTCCCTTGGATCTATAATCAACTGAACTCCTGATAAAATTTCCTTTAACCGTTCGTGGGTAACTTGACCTATCTTCCCAATGAGGTCTGTTTTGTTGACGGTATAAATCCGGGTTATATTAACCACACTTTTTTTGGGGAGATTTGCTTCACCCTTTTTCAAGGTGACGTTGCCTGGAGACAAGCCGCGTTTCAGGTTAGATGTTAGTGAACATACGGCTACTGTATTTATATTACTTGAATTAAACAAATTATTTTGAATTACAATGTGGGGGTGCCTGTAACCAGGCTCAGAACCTTGAGGAGCGCCAAGATCAACCCAATATATTTCTCCCTGTCTGATCACCATGGCTCGCGCTCAATTGTTCCGGCCTGCTTTTGATGCATTGTATTGTGAAGATTTTCTTCGGTTGGATCAGGATAGTCGTCAAAGGCTTTGTTAATTTGTGAAACTATTTTTTTGTTTTCATTTTTTTTAATGAAATCACGGACAGCCAATACAAACAGCTTGCTCCGTGATACATGCAGTTCTTCGGCCAATCTATTTACTTCCTGAAACAACTCTTTCTGGATTGATATTGCTGTCTTTACAGTTGTAGCCATAGCGCACCCCGGTATGATTAATAGTATTAACCATAGTATAACTTAATGCCAAATCAGAGGCAATCTTTTTTATACTGCGAACGTCTCACATCACCGGCCCGGAGCAAATTTACCAGTATACTTACATTTGGGGATAATGGTAGATTCATTGAGGCATTCACCAAAACCGCTTGTGCTTGGGGCCGGTGTGAACGCGGGGTTGTTCGCTGATTATCAACGATTACGCCACCTCAAGCCTCAGCTTTTTCCCCAATGCCTGGGCAAATTTTTCAAGAGTAGATAATTTGATATCTTTTGCGTGGTTTTCTATACGTGAAATTGCTGATTTTTTGGTGTTAAGTTTCTCTGCAAGTTCTGCTTGAGTATAGCCTGCTTCTTCACGAGCCATCTTTAGCAGGACTCCAATTTTAAATTCTTCGTAACCACTTTCAAAATTCTCTGCAAATTCAGGGTCAATGGCCTTTCGTTTGGTAATATATTTTTGCAAATCACTCATTCTGCCTTCCTCCTGTTCAAATATTCCTGTTTTCGTTTTTGGGCAACCTGGATGGCGGTCCGAGGAGTTTTTTGAGTTTTCTTTTGAAAAGCATGATTCAAGACTATGAGCTGTGAACCATCGATAAATCCAAGCAACCTGAAAATCTCGCCACTATGGTTTACACGAACTTCCCAAAGATCATCGATGTTCACGAGCTTTTTAAAGTACTTGCTTGGGATTACAGGCAATTCTTCAATTAACGATAATACCCAAACAACTTTTTGAGCCTGTTTTGATGACAGTGATTCCAAAAAATCCTCGACAGGGCACTTGCCTGATTCCGTCTTATAAAAAAGTATTTCTCGCATGCAATAATGTTAACACGCAGGTTAACATTGTCAAGGATATAGGCCATTTTTACAGCGAACACATGATTACCAGGGAAACAGCCAGGTCTTGTTCACCTGTTTTCCCCGGCTCCCTTTCTATATAAAGAGGCAGGAGAAGACCGGGCAATCAATGGAGATTTAGCGTTTTCCGGTCTGCATGCGCACCCGGCAGGGTGAAGAATCGTTGCCGGCGGAATACTGCAGGCCGGGCGTTGTGCCGGTGGCCCGCTCGATCCGGGCCAGGGCGACAAGGTAATCGGCATAGGTGGTGACAAGACGGGCCTGGGCATTGGTATAACGAAGCTGGGCGTCGTTAAACTCAATCATATCATTCAGCCCCGCCTTATAGCGGCCCTCAGCCTGATCAAGGTTCTCCCGGGCAAGCTCCAGGGACTGGGCGGCGATGTCCACGGCGTTCCTGTTCTCATCGGCCCGCAGATAGCTTTCGGCGACCTCCCGGGTGATGGCCAGCTCAAGCTCATGGAGAGCGGCCTGGATTTCGCGAAACTTTGCCCTGCTCCGGGCAACCTCCCCCTCGGTTCGAAGACCGGAAAACAACTGCCAGCTCAACCCCACGCCGACCTGCCACTGGTCAGGCAGGTTTTCCAGGTCGGTTTCAAAATCATCATACTGGGCCCCGATATCAAGACGGGGAAAATAGTCGCCCCTGGCCCTGCCTACTGCAGCTTTTGCCGATTGCACCAGAAAACCCACCTGTTTCATTTCCGGCCGATGTTCCGCAGCCGCCGCCTGAAGCATATCCAGAGAAAAGGACATGGCCGGTTTTTCGTCCGCCAGTTTTTCCAATGGCCCCTCTCCGTTTACCAGCCGGTAATCCCCTTCATTGGGTTGCAGGCCAAGAACATTTTCAAAATTTTTCCGTTCCACCTGCAGATTGGCCCTGGCCTGAACCAGCGCAAGACGGGCATTGGAGAGTTGCAGTCCGGCATTGGTTACATCAATCTTTGCCCGCACCCCTGCCTGAAAATACTTTTGGGCCCGATACAGGTGTCGTTCATAGATTTTTACGGCCATCCGGGCCACCTCGATCAGCCGCTTTTTTGCCATGACCCCGTAAAAAGACTGTTTGAGGGACAGGACAACATCCTGATGCAGTTGATACATATTGGCCCGGGCCGCCTCAAGCTCAAAGCGACCGACATCAATGGCGCCGGTGGTTTTGCCGAAATCATAGATCAACTGGTTTAAGCGGATGGTGCCGTAACCGACATCATCTTCATCCAGGGGTTGCAGATTGTCGATATGTTGGCGCCGATAGCCGCCGGAAACATCAAGTTGGGGCAGGTAGTCCGACCAGGCCTTGGTCAGGGAGCCACGGCTCTGCAGACATTGCTGTCTCGCTATTTCAAGACGTGGATTGTGGGCAAGCGCAAGGGAAACCGCCCGGGCAAGGGTTAATTCCAGTGTTTCGGCACGACCCGCTGCAGGAAAAGAAAGACCCAGAATAACAACTACTGTAAAAAACAGGCGCACGATTCCTCCACAGGAAAGAGATGATATTTTTATATTTGCCTTGAGGATTTATAGTATAAAGGATACTAATATTCCATAGTAATTTATCTGAAAATAACCTGCGTAGCTGTGTCATTTCGGACTATTTTACATCATTCGTTGTGGCTGTGGCCTGAAAATATGGTTTAGCCATGCTGGTTTATCCGAAAATGGCGCAGAGCGGTGCTACAAGAACTCTCTTTCTTGTTCCATCGCTCTGCGGTGGAACAGTGTAATCTTCTGCTGTTCCATGACGCTTCATACCCGCTCTGCGGATAAACAGGAACTTCAGAAACAGATCATTTTCATCATTTATTGTGGCTGAGACGGTAAAATCTGGTCCGGCCATACTGGTTTATTCAAAAATCAGCACATGATTTACCATATACTCTTATTCTTATTAAACTATCCTGAAACACGAGGAATTTCATGCCCCGGAATGCGCTCATAGTGATAATTCTCCTGTTTGGCTTTTGCGGTTGTCGGAATGGACAACAGGAGCAGACCGTTAAAAAAGAGGCGCCTCCCCTGAGCGTTGAGACGATTACCGTCAACAAAGAGCCCGTCCCCATCTGGCTCGAATATACCGGCAAGACCGAGGCGACAAAACGGGTGGAGGTTCGGGCAAGAGTTGCCGGCGCCCTGGAAAAAATCCGCTTTACCGAAGGTGATCACGTCCGGCAGGGCCAGAGACTCTTTGACATAGAACAGACCGCCTACCTGGCCGCCCTTGACCAGGCCCTTGCCGGGCGCGAACTGGACCGGGCCTCACTGAAACTTGCCCTGGCGGATGTTGCCCGGTACCGGCCGCTGGTTGCGGAAGATCTTGCCCCAAGGGCGACCCTGGAACAGTACCAGGCAAAGGCGGCTGAGTTACGGGCAAAAATCAAAGCCGATGAAGCGGCCATCAAAGAGGCCCGGCTCAACCTCTCCTATACCGAAATTACGGCGCCGATCAGCGGTGTTATAAGCCGCAGCTATGTGGACGTGGGCAATATCGTCGGCTACGGGGAAAAAACCCTGCTGACCGTCATTGTTGCCGATGATCCCATGTATGCCTATTTCAACCCTCCGGAAGAGCAGTTCCAGATCATGCGCAGATATAAGTCCAGGGACGTGTTGGACGTTCGGGTCCGGATTCCTGAAAGCCGCTCCATTATCAAACGAAAGCCCCATACCGGACATGTCGATTTTGGAGACAACAGGGTCGACCCGATGACCGGGACCATCTCCATGCGGGCGGTGGTGAAAAATCCCGAACATGATCTGCTGCAGGGCACCTTTGTCTATGTCGATGTCTTTGTCACCGACAAGATCCCCTTTTTCATGCTGCCGCCACGGACAATCTTCGAAGATCAGCAGGGCAGTTTTGTCTATGCTGTCGATGACAACAACACCGCAAAAAGAATAAACGTTCAGCGTGGTTTTGAAGGCCGCCTGTATGTACAGATCAAGGATGGTCTCACCGACGGCGACCGAATTATCATCTCCGCCCTTGCCCGGATCAAACCGGGCCTCAAGGTCACGGCCACCGACGTGACCGACGAGAAAGGCATCAGGGCCGTGATGAAAAAAGAACGGATGGAGCCGGAGAAATAAGCCATGTTCTCCGTCTTTTTTATCAAACGACCCATCTTTGCGATGGTGATATCCCTGCTGATCATCCTGGGCGGCCTGGTCTCCCTCAAGATCCTGCCCGTCCAGGAGTACCCCGATGTCACCCCGCCCACCGTTGTCGTCAACGCCAACTATGTCGGCGCCAACGCCTACACCGTTGAAGAAACCGTCACCAGGCCGCTGGAAGACAAGATTAACGGCACCAAGGGCATGATTTACATGACCTCGTCCAGCACCAGTTCAGGGATGTCCAGCATTACCGTCTATTTTGAGCCCGGTTATGACCTGGATATCGCGGCCGTCGACGTGCAGAACAAGGTTTCCATGGCCACCGCCCAGCTGCCGGCCGAGGTCAGGCAACAGGGCGTTATCGTCGACAAGCAGTCGCCCTCGGTGGTCTGTTTTGTCGCCATCACCGGCGACAAACAGTTTGACGAAAATTTTCTCAGCAATTACGCCAGCATCAATGTGCTGGATGAACTTAAACGAATCCCGGGCGTGGGCAAGGCGGAAATCCTGGGCGAAAAGAAATACTCCATGCGCATCTGGCTTGATCCGGCCAGGATCAAGGCCATGGGACTCAGCCCGGCCCAGGTCATCAGCGCCATTCAGTCACAGAACAAACAGGCCGCCCTGGGAAGAATAGGGGCCGCGCCTTCCTATCCCGACCAGCAAATGCAGTTTGTCCTGACCGCAGAGGGACGCCTCTCCACAGTGCGGGAATTCGGCAATATTGTCGTCAAGGCAAATGATGACTCCACCCTGGTCTATCTCAAGGATGTGGCCACCATTGAACTGGGTGCGGAAAAATACGACTGGAACGCCCTGCTCAACAAAAAGCCGGCCGCCATGATCGGTATCTACCAGCTGCCGGGCTCCAACTCACTGGCAATCAAGAAAAACGTCCTCAAGGCCATGGATCGGCTGCAGAGCCGTTTTCCCAAGGGGCTCCACTATTCCATCCCCTACGACACCACCCTTTTTGTTGATGTTGCCATTAAAAATGTCGTTCAAAACCTGATTATCGCCGTTGCCCTGGTCATTCTGATTGTTTTCCTCTTCCTCGGTTCCTGGCGGCCGACCGTCATTGCCTCGGTGGCCATTCCGGTTTCCCTGATCGGCGCCTTCGGTGTTCTCCAGCTTGCCGGATTTTCCATCAACTTCCTGACCCTGTTCGGCCTGATTCTGGCCATCGGCATTGTTGTTGACGACGTTATCCTGGTGGTGGAAAACGTGGAACGGCTCATGTACGAAGAGCCGGACCTGACCATTCCCCAGGTGGTCAAAAAGGCCATGCTCCAGCTCATCGGCCCTATTATTGCCACCACCCTGGTGCTGGTCGCCGTCTTTGTTCCGGTGTCGCTTATGCCCGGCCTGGTCGGCTCCATCTATAAGCAGTTTTCCCTCACCATCTGTTTTGCGGTCATCATTTCCTCCATCAATGCCCTGACCCTGTCGCCGGCCCTGTCGGCAATCGTCATCAAACGACTGGGAAAAAATGAACAGAAATTTGTCCTCTTTCGACTCTTTGACCGTTTTTTTGACCGATTGACCACCGGCTACATGGCGGTCATCCGGTTGCTGATCAAGATGCGCTACCTGGTCCTTCTTGTCTTTATCGGCCTGCTGGCGGCGACCTACTGGATATTTACCGTCACCCCCAGCGGTTTTGTCCCGGAAGAAGACAAGGGCGGCTGCATGGTCATGTACAACCTGCAGCCGGGAACCGCCATTGAAC
The DNA here is from genome assembly GCA_015489765.1 of Desulfobulbaceae bacterium. Taxonomy (GTDB): domain Bacteria; phylum Desulfobacterota; class Desulfobulbia; order Desulfobulbales; family Desulfobulbaceae; genus DRLX01. The sequence goes on along the minus strand of WFZC01000321.1, from coordinate 14,837 downwards.
GGACGGCCGAGCTGCGCAAAGAGCTGGAAAGCATAATCCTGGATGTGCCGGGGGTTGAAAACCTGATCATGATCGACGGCTACAACCTGCTCAGCGGCACCCTGGATTCCAGCGCCGGAGCGGGCTTTGTCTCCTTTACGCACTGGAGCAAACGCACCGATCCCAAGCAGAGCGTTGAAGCCATCATCAAGACCATCAATACCAGGGCGGCAAAGTTAAGCGATGCCCGGGTGGCGGCCTTTAACGTGCCCGGCATTTCCGGACTCGGCACCGTGGGCGGCTTTGATTTCCGGCTGCAGGATTATCTGTCGGGCGACATCAACACCTTTGTCGGTTATGCCGACAAGCTAATCGCCGCCGCCAACAAAGACCCGCGTATCGGTATGGCCTATACCAGCTATGCGCCCAACTATCCCATGCTGAAGATTGATATAGACCGGAAAAAGGTCAATGCGCTCGGCGTGGACATGGCTGAGCTGTTTTCCACCATGCAAATCTATCTCGGTTCCTTTTACGTCAATGATTTCAGCAAATACGGTAAAGTGTTCCGGGTCTTTGTCCAGGCCGACAAACGGTTTCGCAGTACGGTCCAGGATATCAGCAATCTCTTTGTCCGCAACAGAAAAGGCGACATGGTCCCCTTAAGCGCTCTGCTCACGGTCGACTTCAAGACCGCGCCCCAGGACCTGCCCCATTACAATCTGTACCGGGCCATTACCATCAACGGCAGCGCCGCGCCCGGATACAGTTCCGGCCAGGCCATGGCCGCCATGGAGGAGCTGGCTAAAAAAATCCTCCCCGATGACGGCTCTTACGGTTATGACTGGTCCGGCATGTCCTACCAGGAAAAGCTGGCCGGCAATACCAAGATCCTGGTCTTCGGCTTTGCCATTATCGTCGTCTACCTGGTCCTCTGCGCCCAGTATGAAAGCTGGGTGCTGCCGATCATGATTCTGATTTCGGTGCCGGTGGTCATGCTGGGGGCCCTGGCTCTACAGAATATTATGGGCCTGGACAACAATCTCTTTGCCCAGGTCGGCCTGGTGCTGCTTATCGGTCTCTCGTGCAAGAATGCCATTCTTATTGTCGAGGTCGCCAAAGAACAGCGGGAAAGCGGGGTGCCGATAATCGAATCGGCCCTGAATGCGGCCAAGCTGCGCTTCCGGGCCATTATGATGACCATTCTCTCCTTTGTCTTCGGCGTTATCCCGCTGGCCGTGGCCTCGGGAGCGGGCGCCATGACCATGCGCTCCATCGGCACCATTGTCCTGGGCGGCATGGTCGCGGCAACCTTTATCTCCACCATGCTGGTGCCGGTTATCTTTGTCCTGCTGGAAAGCCTGCGGGAGAGATTTATCAATATTGAAGAAATGGTCAAAAAACGGGAAATGATCTGAGACGGACATCATCCTCAACCGGAGAAATACGGGAACATGAAGGAGCGGATTTATCCGAAAGGGGGTATTCACTTCGCTCTCGTTACATTTTTTCTGATCTACGCCCTCGGTCTTGTTCACCGGCTGTGAGTTGGTGATAAGGAACTGGACCAATCAAGACAGCATTTTGAAGCAAGCGGTAGAAAAGCAACCCTCGGGCTTTTGATGTACGGCGATTGAAACGAAACGTATATTCGTCCAGATAATAATCCAAATGTTTTTTACTTACAGCCCCCTGATGAGTACCAATCAGCCAACGTTTCAACAATGACGCTATGCGGTGAACGCCTGGCAGAGCAACATGCGCAGGATCACCGGAGTCTGATAGGATGATTTTATTATGAGCATAACCGTGGGATTTCAATCCCTCATACCCTTTCCAACCATCGGTCAACACCACCGAACCGGGGGCGACAACCTGGCGGATAAATCCAAGCAAACTGTTTCCGCTGACATCTGGAATTTGCCGAAGACGTATACGTCCGAAACCTTTTGGTTCATAAACCTCTACAGCCACAACCACAATAGCCTTTTTTTCTATCTGTCGGCCGACCAATCCTTCTTCTTCTCCACCGACATAAGTTTCATCAACCTCGACATGACCATGGAGCAAATCCCGTTGCGGATTAACCATCGCACGACGCAGCTTGTGGAGCCAGCTCCATGCGGTTTTATAACTGCCAAGGCCGAGGATCCTCTGCAGGCCCAAGGCATTGCCACCAAACTTTTGACTCGTTACATACCACACTGCCAGAAACCACATACGCAGGGGTTTACGTGTACCCTCAAATATCGTACCGGCCGTTACAGAAGTCTGTCGTTGACATCCGGCACAACGAATTTGTCGCCGCGCCGTGAACCATCCTTTTGTCGCTCCACAAGAAGGGCAAATAAATCCTTTCGGCCAACGCAAACGCAACAAATATGCAGCACAAGCGGCTTCATCCGGAAACCATTCATCAAATTCTTGCATCGTTCGCGGATAATCAATGCCGCCAACAGGGTGTCCTGGAAAAATTGGGGCGTCCATAGCCCTACTATACAACTACGAGAGCGAAGTGAATACCCCATTTTTCAAGTATATGCGTGAAAACTACTCCATTGATGCTCTTGTTGACTATTCGACCTACAATATTCCTGAGTCCACCAAGGTGGTCTGCCCCCTGTAACTGGAGGCTGACAGGGATGTGAAAAAAATGGCAGCTCAGCTTGGTCGGAAACGATGCCAGTGCAACGAAATCATGCTTTGTGATGACATTGCCCCGGACAAGGTGATTGCCTATGTAGAAAAAAAGCAGGCCCTTCAGGAGGAGATCAGGGCCATGGAAGAAACTCTTGAGGAATTAAAGGAATGTCGGCGCAACACCCCCAAGCATGTGGAGTTTGCAGACCTGCCGCCGGAGGACCGGTTCAGGCAGCTGGGGATGAAAAGCAAGTACTTCATCGATGCCATCAAGATGATCGCGTATCGGGCGGAGACGGCGATGGCCAATATTCTCCGTAAAGGCATGCGCCACCAGGATGAAGCCCGCAGTCTGCTCCGTAGCCTGTATGCAACAGAGGCGGATCTTCTACCGGATTATGACAAAAACACACTCACCGTGCGCCTGCATCAGCTGGCCAATAACTGTAGCGCTGAATCGATCAAAAAAACTTTTCCGCGAATTGAATGAAGCAAGAGAGAAATTTCCCGGTACGAAATTGCGCTTGATTTACGATCTGGTGTCATGACAAAATCCTTGAGGTCGGGAGGTCTGAGTTTCGAATATGCCGATAAAATATATGGTCCAGCCATCCTGGTTTATCCGTGTTCGTCAGTGCTTCATTTCTTGGGGTGGTTTGGCGGCATCATCATGTCCATCCGCATGCCGGTCAGTTCCACCGGTATCTCCAGGGTTTCATCGGGCAGCAGGTCCCGTTTCCTGAAAATTTTCAAGTTCACCGTTTCACCCGGATGTTTATCCAGCAGGGCGATTTTCAGATCGGCAACCTCGTGGACCGGCGTGTTGTCAATGGCCAGTATAATATCTCCCTTTTTCAGGCCCGCCTTTTTGCCAAAGCCATGCGGGCTGATGCCGACAATGATGACCTGCCCCTGTCCCTTGTCGGCTTTCTTTTCTTCCAGCATGACCCCGATTCTGGCCGCCGGTTCCAGTTGCATGGACCTGGTAAAGAGGAGATAATCAACCTTTTTTCCCTGCTCGATACCCGTGTCCCGGCCATTGTCGCTGACCAGCACGCTTTGCCTGATGTGTGGTATCCTGCGGGCAACCCGCAGGGGAATGGCGCTGTCCTTGTAGACGTGCCCGGCCCCGGCAATAATGATCATCCGTGACCTGGGGTTGGCGGCAAGGGAGTCGGCAATGGACTTTGCCATGGTCTCGTCCCAGATGGCCTGGGCCTGGAGAAAGCCACTGAATTTTTTGTCATTGTCGCCCCTACCATGGGGGGAGAACCCATGCTGGCTGTAAATTTCCCTGAGCCGCTTGCGGTAGCCGGGCACATCGAGGTCCCGCACCAGGGCCATCTGCTGCCGCTGCTCAGGCGTTAGCGCATCGGTGTTGCCGCTGGCAAAGACCGTGCTGACTGTTTTTTTGTCCAGATTGAGACCGATGACGCGAATTTTGTGTTTTTTACAGAAGCCGACAATGCCACGATATAATCGGTAGTCAAAACCCCAGACCGAAAAATAGTGTGATTTTTTAAGAAATTCCCGCTCGGTTGCTATCTTGCCGTTGATATAGTCATCAAGCGCTGCCTGCGAGGAACGGGGAAACATCTCCATGCCGACGATCAGGTTTGTATTTTTGGCATACATGGCCTGCAGGACCTGGAGCTGGAGCAGATGGTCGCCATAGGCGGTGTGGGTCTCGCCCACGTAGATCACCCGGCTGTTGGCAACCTCATGCATTATGGCCCTGAAGTTTTCCACCGCCCGGACCGGTAGACCGGCGGGCGGCGGCAACAGCTCATATATGAGGCCGCTTTCGGTTTGTTCAACCCCTTTTTCCATGACATGTCCCCGGTGGAACATGAGCCGGCCATAACCGCCGTAATGAAGAATTTTTGGCGCCGCTTTGCCGGTTTCCTCCCTGGAGCTGGAATCAACCAGTACCATGGCCTGGGCAATATCCAGGGGGTTTTTCCTGACCAGCAGGCCAAAGCCCTGGCCACCGCCTGTTTTACTGCCGACCTGTTTGTCGCCAAACAAACTTTTTCGCAGCTCGGAAGAGCCGGCAAAGAGAAAACTGCCCCGGGCCAGGTCCGCATTGTGGAGTTCACCCGCCTTTGTTACCATAACACCCAGCTGGGCCAGCAGGTCGGCAAGCGGCTGATAGACGGACGCCTCTTGTGTATTGTCGGGCAGGACAATGGTTTTTTTGTCTGCGCCGAGAAAGCGGGATAGGGTAGGGGGGATTTCATCGTTGTCCAGAGCCCGCATCAGGTCATAATCGGGATCAAGAACAAGCTGGCCGGGCAGGCTGTCTGTGCTGATGGCAAATTCCTGGTCGAGTTGGTCCGTGTGCAGCGTTTTTCTTGTTGTTCCGGTCAGGCCGCGGACAACAACCGGGACCTGCAGACTGTAGGGCACCCTGTTTTCCTGGAGTAGGTGAAACCTTGTGACCGAGCGCCCGTTTTTCTGGGCCACGGAAATCCGCGCGATACGGAGTTTTGGAATGTCGGTCCGTTGCAGCCACTGGTCAAAAAATGACGCAAGATCTTGCCCAGATACCCGGGCAAAGATATCTTCAATGTCCTGCCAGCAGGCACGCTGAAATTTTTTTGTTCTGTACAGCTCCCGCAGTCCCTGGATAAAATTTTGACTGCCGATTTCCCTGGCCAGCATGTGAAAGACCATGCTGCCCTTGTCATAGCCGATGGCCCTGATTTTGCGGGCCATGGGACGGCTGTCGCCGGCGCTGGTAAAATCCTTCAGGGCCATGCTGTTGTCCGGGTGTACATAGGCAAGATAGCGCAGGACCTGGTTTTTTCGGTATTCTCTTCCCCTGCCCGCATCCATGGCAAAGCTCTGGTCGGCAAGATAGGTGGTCAACCCCTCGCACCAGTTGCCGCCGCTTGGCGCAAGCCCGACACTGTTGCCGAACCAGGAGTGGAGGATCTCGTGGCCGAGCGAGGTGTCCTTGATAAAGGGAAGCCGCAGCACGGCCTGGCCCAGCAGGGTGAAGCCGGCCATGCCGTAGCCGGTGGGCAGCCGGTTTTCCACGATTTTGTATTCGGGATAGGGAAAGGGGCCGATCAGTTTTTCATAGCGCTTGATATAGCCGACCGCTTTTTTCAGGTATGCCGGTGCCAGGCTATTATCTTCGGTAAAGAAAAGGGTTTTGATGGTGACCCGGCCGATTTTTTGTGCCCTGACCTTGTAAGGTCCGGCGGCAAAGTGCAAGGCCTGCAGGGGGTAGGGGACCTGAGCCCGGTAAAGGCGCTCCCGGCCGCTCCTGGTGATGGGGTTTCCTTCGCTGACAGCGGTAAAGCCCGGGGGCAGGCGGGCGAAAAGTTCAAAGAGCATGTCCTGATCCGCCACCGGGTGCCAGAATCCGGCCAGGGTGATACCGTTCTTGCCGATCAGGTTGCCGCTGACAGGCGGATTGACGGCGGCAAGGGTCCAGGAGACAAGGAGGGTCTGCGGCGCAGGGCCGGCGGCAATGACAAAACCGTTTTTTTGGGGCCTGATCCGTATAGGGGTATGGCCTTGTTGCTCGAGGGTGGCGCCGGTAATGGTCAGCGGACCGCAGTCAAGGTGCAGAGACCGGCCGGCCGGCAGATCAATCTTTGAGGTACCGGTAACCAGGGCCTGGGCCAGGTCAAAGCTGATGGCAACGGTATGGTGCGCCGATGCCTTTGGACTGGCGTTTTTTTCTATGGAAGCCTGGGCAATTCCTGCGCCTGCTGGTAGAAAAGCGAGCAGAAAAAGAACCATGAGCGGCCGGGGAAAAAACGAGCGGAGTACGTTTGGTGTGATCATTGGATCGCTTGGGTAAAGGTGGCAGACATCATGCAAAAAGAATTTTGGCTATGATAATCATTTTTCCGGAAAAGGAAAGGATGGCTTGGCAGCTCTGCCCTGCTTTTTCTTGACAAGCGGCCGGGTTCTATTGTAGGTCTTGACCACCCGAAACAAGCGGTTCACGGACATTTCCCGGCCACCATAACCTGAGGATGGAACATGGAACAGTATCGGATAAAAGTTATCAATGCAATTGCCGACGAGGGATTGAACCAGTTCACCGACAGATACCGGGTGGATGAGCATGAAGACAACCCGCATGGTATCGTGGTTCGCTCTTCACCGGTTGATCTGAAGGCTTATCCGGAACTGCTGGCCATTGCCAGGGCTGGGGCCGGAGTCAACAATATCCCTGTGGATGAGGCCTCGGAAAAGGGGATCTGTGTCTTCAATACGCCGGGGGCCAACGCCAATGCCGTGGTGGAACTGGTCTTTACCATGCTCGGCATCTGGCTGCGCAATGTCCACAGGTCAATTCATTTTTGCGAGGGCCTGACCGGCCTTGCCGATGATGCGGCTATCAATGAAAAGGTGGAAGCGGAAAAGAAAAAATTCAAGGGCATCGAGATGGCCGGCAAGACCATGGCGGTCATCGGCCTGGGCAAGATCGGCGTCCGCATCGCCAATGCCGGGGTGGAGCATAATATGCGGGTGGTTGGCTTTGATCCCTTCCCCGTCCTTGATAATATTCACGATCTTTCCCCGCGGGTGAAACTGGTTCGTTCCCGCAAGGAGGCGCTGGCCAATGCCGATTTTGTCAGTGTCCATGTGCCGCTCAACAAGAAAACCACCGGCCTGGTTTCCACCGAGTTTCTCGATGCCATGGCCGACGGCGCCCTGCTGTTCAACTATGCCCGCGGTCCGGTGGTGGATGAGGATGCGGTGCTGGCCGCCATTGCCTCGGGCAGGCTGCAGGGACATATAACCGATTTTCCGTCAAAGAAGATGATCGGCCATGATAAAATTCTCATCACCCCCCATCTTGGCGCCTCGACTTCGGAATCGGAAGACAACTGCGCCTGCATGGCGGTCAAGGAGTTGATGGCCTATCTCGAGTATGGCAATATTACCCATAGCGTCAATTTTCCCAATGTGGAGAGTATCCCCACGGTCTGGGTACACTCGCGGCTTATCATGATCAACCATGACAAGCCGGGCATGATTGGCCTGGTGACCAATATTCTCGGTAAACATGATATCAATATCATGAGTTACACCAACGAGAGTAACGGTGTGGTCGGCTACAATATTATCGACTGCGAGGGGCCGATTTCCAGGGAGGTGCAGCAGGAGATCGAAGAAAATGAAGGCGTGGTCAGGACCAGGGTCATTACCTTCAAGTGACGGCGCCGGGTTAAGTGTGATGTTATAGAATATGCAAGGAGAGAAAATGGGCAAAACCGTTGCCGAGAAGATATTAGCTGCGCATCTTGTTGAAGGTGAGCTGAAAAAGGGTGAGGAAATAGGGCTGAAGATCGACCAGACCCTGACCCAGGATGCCACCGGCACCATGGCCTATCTGGAATTTGAGGCCATTGGGATTCCGCGGGTGAAGACCGAGCTGTCGGTCAGCTACGTGGACCATAACCTGGTGCAGTCTGATTTCAAAAATGCCGATGATCATATTTTCCTGCAGGGCGTGGCCAGAAAATTCGGTCTTTATTTTTCCCCGCCTGGCAACGGTATCTGCCACCAGGTACATCTGGAACGCTTCGGAGCGCCGGGCAAGACCCTGCTCGGCTCGGATTCGCATACACCCACCGGCGGCGGCCTCGGCATGCTGGCCATGGGCGCGGGCGGCCTGGACGTGGCCATGGCCATGGCCGGTAAGCCCTTTTATCTTATTATGCCGAAAATTTACGGCATCCGCCTGACCGGAAAACTCCAGCCCTGGGTCGCGGCCCGCGATGTGCTGCTTGAGGTGCTCCGCCAGCTGACCGTCAAGGGCGGCGTCGGCTACATTATGGAATATTTCGGGCCCGGCCTTGAGCATCTAAGCGTCACCGACCGGGCGACTATCACCAATTTCGGGGCGGAGCTGGGCGCAACCACTTCGGTTTTTCCCTCTGATGAAAATACCCGAAAATTTCTCGCCGCCCAGGGCAGGGAAGATCAGTGGCAGGAACTTGTGGCCGATGAAGACGCCCGATACGATAAGGTGCTGGAGATAGACCTTGCCACCCTGGAGCCGATGATTGCCTGTCCCTCCTCGCCCGACAATGTCGTCAAGGTCAGCGAGGTGGCGGGTCGGCCCGTGGCCCAGGTACTGGTCGGTTCCTGCACCAATTCCTCGCTGCGTGACCTGACCGCCGTGGCCACGATTTTAAAGGGGCGCCAGACAAGCCGCGATGTCAGTTTCGAGGTCAATCCCGGCTCCCGCCAGGCCCTGGAAAACCTGACCGCCGAGGGCAACCTGCTGCCGCTGCTGCAGGCAGGCGCCAGGGTGCATCAGTCCGGCTGTCTTGGTTGTATCGGCATGGGCCAGGCCCCGCCCACAGGTATGATTTCCCTGCGTACCTTTTCCAGGAATTTCCCCGGCCGCAGCGGCAACAAGGGGGACAAGGTCTACCTCTGCAGCCCTGAGGTCGCCGTTGCCTCGGCGATCAAGGGATGTATCACCGATCCCCGCGATCTTGGCGAATATCCCGAGTTCACCCTGCCGGAAAGATACCTGCCCGGTGATGAGCGGATTGAACAGCCCTGGCCGGAAGATGCCGAGGTGGAAATCATCCGTGGCCCCAATATTGCCCCTTTCCCGGATTTTGCGCCCATGCCCGAGACCTGGCAGGGCAAGGTGATGCTCAAGGTGGGCGATAATATCACCACCGATCATATCATGCCGGCCGGCGCCAAGATTCTTCCCCTGCGCTCCAATATCCCGGCCATCAGTGAATATGTGTTTGCCTCCATTTCCGAATGTTTTGCCTGTGACATGAAGGAGCTGACCTCGGCCGGCGGGTTCGGGGCTGTTGTCGGCGGCGATAATTACGGCCAGGGCTCAAGCCGGGAACATGCCGCCCTGGCGCCCCGCTATCTCGGCGTCCAGGTCAAACTGGTCAAGAGTTTTGCCCGGATTCACAAGGCCAACCTGATCAATTTCGGAATTCTGCCGCTTACCTTTGCCGACCCGGAAGATTACGACCGGGTGGAGCAGGGCGCGGACCTGGTCATCCCCGGTATCAGGCAGGCCCTGCTTGACGGCAGGGAACAGGTAACCGTGGAAGTGAACGGCAACCCGATTACCGCGTTGCTTGACCTGTCGCCGCGGCATCGGCAGATCCTTGCCGCCGGCGGCTTGCTCAACTGGGCAAAGGGTGCGTAAAAACTACCCAGCCGTTGTAATAAACGATATTGATTCCCAAAAATTATATTTTATGTTAACAGGCTGTTTTTGTGTGTTTAATCAGGTTCCGTTCTTTGCGCTCCCAAAAACGGGGTAAAAAAACTTGAACCCATGGCAACAGGAGTTGTCGGCTTGTTGTCAGAAAAGTTTTTGTATTATGCTGATATAATTAAAAATAATTTTTTATTGCGGGGATTTTTTCCGGTTGGCACGGTTTCTGCTATAATAAAGGTAATTCTTCATCTCTTCTCTCCTTTTTTGGCCGGTCCATCCGTTGTGGGTGGGCCGGTTTTTTTTGTAGTTTTTGTATAAGGTACCCTTGGTACAGGTCAGACTGACCGGAACAGGATCGGTACCGGCCAGGCATTGGCCCGGTTACAGGTTTCCAGCCGGCGGTTTTTGGAAAGAGTAGTCCGGGATCGACTATGCAGCTTGAATCAACATCCGTTGCCCTTCTGTCCTGTTCGTCCTATCGACGTTCCTCCCTGATGGAGCGCTTTGATGCCCTGATCGGGACAACCGATGTTCCGTCCGGGCTGCATGGCAGGACAATTATGCTCAAGCCCAATCTTCTCACCGCTGCCAGGGGACCCCTGCCGTGCACCGAGGCAGCGTTCATCCTGGCCGCGGCCCGGTGGTTTCTTGATGCGGGCGCAAGGGTAATTATCGGGGATTCACCGGCCTTCGGCTCCGCCCGGGTAAATCTTGACCGGCTCGGTATAGGGCAGGAACTGCGCGCCATGGGGGTGGGGATCTCCGATTTTCGTAGGACCCGTGCCTGTATGATGCCCTCCGGGATCAGGGCCGGGATTGCCGTCCGCGTCCTTGAGTGTGATCTGCTGGTGAACCTGCCCCGGGTCAAGGCCCATGCCCAGGCCCGGGTCACCATGGCGGTGAAAAACTGTTTTGGCTGTCTTACCGGTCTGCAGAAACCGTGGTGGCACATGGTATATGGCGGCAGATGCGGACATTTTCCCGATCTGCTTGTCGGGTTGCTGGCCTGTCTGCCCGAAAGCCTTACCCTGGTTGATGGTATCCGGGCCATGCATCGCACCGGACCGATCAACGGCCGTCCCTATCCCCTGAGGGTGGTCGCCGCAGGGACAAATCCCGTGGCTGTTGATACTGCCCTGCTTGAAGTTCTCAATATTACCGGACGGAACAGTCCCTTACAGGTGGCGGCCGCAAACAGGAACATTGTTGGCAGTCATAAGGCCGATCTTTCTTTTCCGCTGTCCGCGCCCGCAGACCTGCGGGTGGCTGATTTCCGGGTGCCCGCCACTCTGAGTCCCATCCGTTTTCGTCCCTTTTCCTTTGCCGTTAGCGCTGTCCGTCATGCCCTCAGGTCATAGCGGGCGCCCACCTTTGTCCGGCCAACCGTTCGGGACAGGACGCCAGCCAGGTTTTTACGACGCCATCAGGGAACACTTGCAATACCTGTATATAGTTTGTAATTTAGTCCATCTCTTATTTTTTTAATTTTTTTTAATCTTTTCGAAAAAAATTCTGATCACCATCAACTGTCAGGTTGGTGTTTCCCGGGAGAATTATGTTTAATCTGCAAGGTAAGGTTGCGCTGATAACCGGTGGTTCCAGGGGGATTGGCAGGGCGATAGCCCTGCGGTTGGCGGAAAACGGGGTGGATATCGTGGTCAACTATGTCCGTCACCGAAAGGATGCCGAGGCCACCGTGGCCGCCATAGAGGAAAAGGGTGTTCGCTGCCTGGCCGTTAAGGCGAATGTGGCCAGGGATGACGATGTCGACCGGATGTTTGCAGAGATCAGCGCCACCTACCCGCAACTGGATATCCTGGTTTCCAATGCCGCTTCCGGAGTGTTGAAACCGGTCATGGAGCTTACCACCCGCCATTGGGACTGGGCCATGGATATCAATGCCCGCGCCCTGCTTTCCCTGAGCCAGCACGCGGTCCGGATGATGGACCGTGGCGGCAGGATCATGGCCGTTTCCAGTCTCGGCGCTGTCAGGGCCGTACCCAATTATACGGTGGTCGGCTCGTCCAAGGCCGCCCTTGAATCCCTGGTCAGGCATCTGGCTGTCGAGCTTGGCCCCCGCAATATTACCGTTAACACCATCTCCGCCGGTGTGGTTGACACCGATGCCCTGAAGAAATTTCCCAACCGGGACGAGATTATCGGTGAGTCACTCCGGCGCACCCCCCTTGGCCGGTTGACAACGCCCGAGGACGTGGCCGATCTTGCCCTCTTTCTCTGCAGCGATCTTTCCTCGATGATCTCCGGCCAGACCCTGGTAGTGGACGGCGGTTACGCGATTCAGGGATAGCCGGTAACTGTCTGCCTGTAGCGGACAGCTACGGGCGTGCGTTTTTTAGGACCCTGAAAAAGAATTCAAAAAGGGCGGTTGCCACGATATAGAGGAGGGAGGCGGTGATAAATGACGGCCAGCCGGTTGCCCCGGTATGAAAGAGTTTCTGCAGGGGCAGGTAAAGGGATGCCCACAGGCCGCCGGCATGAAAGAGCCAGAACCCGGGAAAGGTAAATCCCAGCAGTAAATAAAAAGCTCTGCGTAACGATCCCATTGTTTTTTCTGATTATTTTCTAATTACCAACAATCCTCGGAAGTGATTTGGCAAGCGCTGTATAATTTTTAGCCGTCTTTACCTGTAAACCACGGATAAACACGGATTCACACCGATTTTTTCAAAGTTCATGATTATATGCGCAAATAATAAAATCGTAACCATCCGTGTCCATGGTTCTTTTTCGAAAATCTGCGAATATGGGCAGAATATGGTTGTTTTAGGTTGAATTTGCCGCCTCTATTTTGTACTAATACAAAATTCGTCTCATATACAGAAGAATAATAGAAAAAAATAGAATTGACTGATCATGCTTGTTCACTCGAGTATATTTATCCTGTTGTGAACAGCCCACTTTTTTGGAGGAACTACATGGAAACCACGTTTACATCTGCTGTCTTTGATACGGAAACCATTGAGCTGGCCGGGACAAAGGAAACCATTGTCCGTGGCGGCCGGGATAAATTTTCCCTGTTGCCCAAGGCCTTTGCCGGTATTGAGCAGATCGGCGTGATCGGCTGGGGCTCCCAGGGACCTGCCCAGGCCCAGAACCTGCGCGATTCGCTTGCGGGCACCGATATCCGGGTCAAGGTCGGCCTGCGCGAGGGCAGCGGTTCCATGGAGGCCGCCAGGGCCGCAGGTTTTTCGGAAGATAACAATACCCTTGGCGAGATGTACACGGTCATCGCAGAGTCGGACATGGTCATCCTACTGATTTCCGATGCCGCCCAGGTGGAAAATTATAAAAAGATCTTTGCCGCCATGAAGGACGGCGCCACCTTTGGCCTCTCCCATGGTTTTCTCCTCGGTTACCTGGAGAGTATCGGCGAAAAATTTCCGGAAAATCTCAACGTGATCGGCGTCTGCCCCAAGGGCATGGGACCGTCGGTCAGGCGCCTGTACGTGCAGGGAAAAGAGATCAACGGCGCCGGTATCAACTGCTCTTTTGCCGTGGAACAGGACATTGACGGCAGGGCCACCGACCAGGCCCTGGGCTGGGCCATCGGTGTCGGCGCTCCCTATGTCTTCAAGACAACCCTTGGTTATGAATACCGCTCCGATATCTTCGGCGAGCGCGGCATCCTGCTTGGGGCCGTGCATGGCGTGTCCGAGGCCCTGTACCGGCGGCTGGTCATGGAAAAGGGCGTGGATGAGAAAAAGGCCTTTATTGACACGGTCGAAAATATCACCGGCCCCATTTCCCGCACCATTTCCCATGACGGCATCCTGGCCGTGTACAACAATCTCGATGAAGATGGCAAAAAGACCTTTGCCCGCATGTACAGCGCCGCCTATCATCCCGCCTTTGAAATTCTGCTGGAGATCTATGACGAGGTGTCCAGCGGCAACGAGATTCGCTCGGTTGTCATGGCCGGCCGGCGTTTTGACCGCTATCCCATGGGCAGGATCGACGGCACCAGGATGTGGAAGGTCGGCGAGCAGGTGCGGGCCGAGCGCAGCGGTGAGCCCGAGGTGGATGCCGAAACCGCTGGTCTCTACTGCGCCGTCATGATGGCGCAGATTGATCTGCTGATCGAAAAGGGCCACTGTTTAAGCGAAGTCTGCAACGAATCGGTTATCGAGGCGGTTGATTCCCTCAATCCCTACATGCATTTCAAGGGGGTTGCCTACATGGTGGACAACTGTTCGACAACGGCCCGTCTTGGTTCCCGGAAATGGGCGCCGCGCTTTGATTACAACATCATGCAGCAGGCCCTTGTCGATTATGACAACGGGACCCCGGCCGATCAGCAACTGGTCGACGCCTTTACCAATCACATGGTCCATGACGTGCTGGCCACCGTTGCCACCATGCGGCCCTCGGTTGATATTGCCCTCAGCGAGTAACCCGTGGGCATGAATTATTCCGCCGGCAGGACACACCAGGAGCGGCCTGGAGAATGAAACCTGATTTTCTTGAATATATCCAGGATCATGTGGTTCTGGGTGATGGCGCTCTCGGTTCATATCTCTTTGAGCGGGGGGTGGAGCGCGGCCGCAATCTTGACCTTCTGAACCTGCAGGCCGAAGAAACCATCTTCTCCGCCCATGAGGAGTACATCCGGGCGGGCAGCCAGCTGATCGAGACCAACACCTTTGGCGCCGGACGCTTTAAGCTGCGCGAGGCCGGGGCCGAAGACCAGGTGCGGGAGATTAACCGGGCCGGGGCGCGGATAGCGGCCAAGGCCGCCGGCCACCAGGTGTATGTTGCCGGCTCCATTGGTCCCACGGGTGTAAGCTTTCCCCTGGAAGAGGAAGAGGTAAGCGAAGAGGAGATACGGGCCTCTTTTACCGAGCAGGTGTCAGGTCTTGCCGAAGGCGGGGCCGATGTCCTGATCATTGAAACCTTCAGCCAGCTGCGGGAAATTCTCCTGGCCATTGAAATCGCACGCCGGGAGGCGCCGGAGCTGCCGGTGATCGCCCAGATGGTCTTTCCGGCCAGGGGCATGACCGTGCACGGCGAGGATGCCTTT
>WFZC01000320.1 GCA_015489765.1 Desulfobulbaceae bacterium | reverse complement strand
AAACAGCACACTCTCAACGGAGATGCCGGCAACAGAAAAAGGGCGAGAAGACAACAGTCAACTCGCCCTGAATAAAACAATTTTCCTGTTATGCGGGTTTGACAATGGCGCCGGACCGAATGCACCGGGTGCAGGCGTTTATCCTTACGACCTGTCCTTTATCGGTAACCGTTCGTACTTTCTGGATATTCGGCAGCCAGCGCCGACGGTTCTTGTTATGGGCATGACTGACGTGATTGCCGGTAGCCGGACCTTTGCCGCAGATTTCACACTTTCTGGCCATAATATATTCTCCTCTCAAGGGGTATTTTTTCGTAAATTTTTTATATTTACCATTTTTGGGGTGAAATGCAAGGTTTTTCCCTTTGATATTTATGGCCCCGGTAATAAAACGGGTGGCAATAACAAAGAATCCTGGCCGCGAAACTACCAATAGAGCAACCGGTCAAGCAACGGTTCACCGGGCTGGGGTATGGGCTCTTCTTCACTGAGCTGAAGACCAAGCATCTGCAGACTGTGGGCATCCAGACAGAGACGTTTTTCATACACGGCCAAAATTGTGGCATCACCCGGTCTGACCAACCGGATGGAGAGGTACATAACCCTGTCAGCCAGGGTATAGGTGCCGACAACAACTGCCTGGGCTCGTTGTTTTTCCTTCAACTCCATCAGGTCGCGGGAAAGCATGAACTCTCCTTCTCCCTGGTTGATGACAACATTGCCGCGCAACTTGATTTCTTTAACAACAAAGCCCTGCCTGACAAATTCGGCCCCAATGGAATTTTGCAGACTGCGGGCAAAACTGGAAGTACTTTTCAGGTTATCATTATTGACCGGAGTAGTGATAAAAACCGGTTGCTCGGGCTGACGCGGTAACAGCGGCGGCATTGACCTGGCAATCAGGGTATCGGAAATATTTGCACCCAGGGAAACGAGGTTGACATCCGCCCCCAACAGTTGCTCAAGAGGTGTGCAGTTTAATCGGCTGCAGCCGGCAAGGGCGGCGGCAAGGAGCAGAACAGCACACAAGAAAAGGCAATGCTTCATAATTGTCGCCCGGGTATTGGAGGGTTGAGGGCCGGATACCAATTCACCAGGGGCGAAGTCATCGAACAATCGTTTATCCATGCGTTATCAAAAAACGTTAAAACTCGGAGCTGGTCAGTTCAATTTCACCTGCGGGCCGGGTCGGCTGATACTGCCAGAAATCAAGGTCATTGATATAATAAATATCTGATTTCCGCATCAGATAGAGGTTGTTATCGACCATTGAAGTGGTCACGATTATCTCGTAATGGCCATTGGTCACCTCGGTTGACCACAGGGCATCGGCGCCGGCAGCAGCAGCTATGGCACCAATCTCCCAGGGGGCATTGCGAAAAACCATGATCCCGGTAGTCAGGGCTGTCAGCACTCCTGGCTGCGGCCATTGATAACGGCTGGCCCGGTGATAAACCACCTGGATTTTATAGTCGACCACCAGGCTGTCTTTCTCCTTTTTGGCCCTGGTCGGCACACCGAAATTGACCAATCGGCTGGTGAGCAGATCATTGAACGCCTCGTCAAAGGCAAAGGTCCCACCCTTGCCGCATCCCTGCGGTTGCCCGCAGCTATGTTCAACATAGACCGGAATATCCAGTAATCCATTATTGACAAGAACAGCATTTATCTGACCGGCAACATCATCTGCCAACACCTGCCAGTGGTAGGCGGCCTGCATCTTTCGCTGCTCACTGAAAGTATAACTGGACGGCTGCGGGATACGGGAGCAACCTGCCACAAGGACAACAGCCAGACAAAGTAAACAACGCTTTCCCATATTCCCTCCCCTGTTCAATTTCTCACTCCGACCCCTGGTTCGCAGAACCGGCAACCCAAGCCCTTTCGGGACGGTTTCAGCGCCATATCCAAGACCCCGTAAAATTCCGATCTCCCGAAAAAATGGCTAAAGAAGAAACTCCGAGAAGTAGTGTTCCGGGGCGTATCTCAACCATACCGGGTGCAGGTTGCGACTCGCCCCGGAGTAAAACACCGTAGTTGCAAGCTTTTACAAGGCCATCAGATGTATACCTTATACTACCATAGGTATCGGCAGGTTGGCGAATGGAATATAGTGTTTTTTCATCGGACTACGTGTTCAACTCTGCCGACTCTGCAATCAGAGCAGATTATTGAGACGGGTTTCAAGCTCGGAAGCCGGTACGGCACCCACCACCTGGTCCATGACCTGACCATTTTTGAAAAAAATCAGGGTGGGAACTCCCCGGATCCTGAACTGGGCCGGAGTCATCTGGTGACGACTGGTGTCCATTTTGCAAATCAGGGCCCGTCCGGCATACTGGCGGGCAAGATCAGCAATTACCGGTGCCAGCATCTTGCAGGGGCCGCAGGTCGGGGAATAAAAATCGACAAGCACGGGCAGGGTCGTGGAGCCAAGGACCTGCTGAAAATTATGATCGCCAAGCTCAATAACTTCTCCGCCCTGACTGCTCCGGGCAAGGGGGACCCCGCAACGTCCACATTTTGGCGTCAGATGCTGCTTTTCCGCCGGTATCCTGTTTTTTGCCCCACATGATGGACAGATCACTATGGTGTCACTCATATCTTTCTCCTTGATATTGATACGAAAATGACGCAGAGCGCCGAATGATGTGTAGCACCGCAGAGCGGTGCTACAAGAACATTCTTTCTTGTTCCAGTGCTCTGCGGTGAATAGGGTTATCTTCTGCTGTTCCATGAGGTTTCATACCCGCTCTGCGGGTAAACAGGAACTTCAGGAACAGATGATTTTCATTTTTTGTTGTGCCGCCAAGCCATGCTGGTTTATCCGAAAATCACCCACGAAGAACATGGCGGCCCATGCCGGAGCCGGAGATTTTGATTGTTTGTTGTGGCTGGCCAATTTGGTCCAGCTATGCTGGTTTATCCGAAAACCAGTCCGCATAGCTATGTCCTTTCGGACTTTTTTCATCATTTGTTGTGGCTGGGACGGTAAATTATGGTCCAGTCATACTGGTTTTTCTGAAACCGGGTTAACTCATATTCTCATCCGGACACAACATAAGCACAAGTGGCCAATCGTCCAGTCCCAGGCTGAAAAATTTCCGGCAGCCATGACGTCTCAGGTGGTCAACACCCGGTAGATTTCCGGCATTCTTGCAGGCAACTTGTGAACATCATCGATAAAAATGTAATTTGATTCACCATACATATGGGCCATATAATCATGGGCGTGCCTGTCTATGGTTATGCAGAAGGGATGGATGCCGGTCGATCTGGCCTCGAGCAGGGCATGGCGTGTATCTTCAATGGCATATTCGCCCTTGTAATCGTCATAATCCTCTGGCTTGCCGTCAGACAGGGTGATAAGCAGGCGAATACGGGCATCCACTGTCTGGAAAAGCGATGTCATATGCCTGATCGCAGGCGCCATCCGGGTATATTCACGGGGGGCGATGGCCCCGATCCGCTGCCTGACCTCCTCGGTGTACATTTCGTCAAGATGCTTGATATGAAAGACCTCGCAGCGCAGACGACGCATGCCGGAAAAACCGTAAATCCCGTATCGGTCACCCAGGGTTTCCATGGCCTCACAGAGCAGCACCAGCGATTCCTTGATCGCTGTGCCGACCCAGCCTTCGGTCGAATTGGACATATCGACAAGAAAGAGAACAGCAATATCCCGTTCATTCCGCTGCAAACGAATAAACAGCCTGTCCGAAGGTGGCAGACCGGCCCGAGTGTCGGCCAGGGACTCGACCAGGGCATCAAGATCAATATCATCACCGTCGCGCTGCCTTCTGAGGAACCGTTCCTGGTTGCGCATCATCTCAAACTGATGTCGCAACCGAACAATCCGGCCATGATACCGGGCAAGGGTAACCGAGACAAAATTAGAGCGCACCGGCACAATTTCCCGTTCGGAAAGCATACACCAGTTCTTGCGAAAACCGTTGCGGCGGTAATCCCATTCGTCATAGGCCTGCGCATGAACAACTGTTTCCACACCCGCATCCACATCCTGCCCATTGCCCGGGCCATCGGCCATTGCATGCCCTGCCCTGCCAACAGCACTGGAGATGTAACGTTCCGGCTTCATATCAAAGAGATCCAGAGCACGGGCCATCTCCTGCAGATCATCCGGCAATTCGGATGACTCATTTCCTATTCTCAGATAAAAAGTTTCCTTCGCATCTTCCTTCGGCTCTGCGGGTCGGCGATCAAGAACAATGGTCCTGTCGCCCACGGCCTTGCTGCCACCCTCTCCCTTTTCCCGTCCTGCCTCAACACGTTCCCGGGCTTCCGGCAGGTGCAGGAGGTGCAGGGAAAGAGCCTCGACGAACGTATCACTGAGTATCTTACTCTGCTGCTCCCGTGCCGTATACACGGCAGTCAGATGCAATTCTCCCTGGAAAATCAGCGGCGGAGGAACGCAATTGTCCTCGGTCCGGGTGGCCTGCTCATACAACAGACGACTCAAACGAAGACTGTCCTGAGCCGAAGCGTTTACACGGCCAAGCTCCTTGACGACGTCTTTGAGCCGGTTTGTGGCTTCAGCACAGGCCTCTGAAGGGAGACAGCATGCCCGATCCAGCTCAGCAAGCAGTCCCTTTGCTTGATCAGGGTAGAATGATGTCTGGACAATACGACGGAGGGGCTCGGTTGCCCGCATAAGGCCTGGCAATTCCCTGTGCAGGAAAAAGCCTGCCCGCAGGGTTTCCAGGCCGTGATACAGGCGACCAACCAGGACGGGATCAGGGAATGAATCGAAGAAATGTTGCAAATATTTTTCCGCCTGCCCTCTGCTTTCCGGTAAAGGGGCAGGGAAAAAGGTACGCATTTGGCAAAACGCCCATTGGTAGGCAACAATAAGCTTGTACAAGAGGATGTTATCTTCTCTGGCGGGCAGTTCATTCAGCTCATGGGGCAGATATAGAGTCCGAGTGTCGGTATACACAGTCCGGGCCGGGGCGAGTTCAAGATCAGCTCCGGACAAGCCCTGGATATAGGGCAGCATCCAACCCTGGATCTCCTGCAGGCGGGCGCCGCTTTCTCCGCGCATATGGCAGACGAAGTTGCGCTCCACATCGACCATGAACCGCTGGGCGGCCCTCAGACCGCCTGCCTCGTAATGGTCCAGGATTTCATTCACCCAGGCGGGGAGCTCGGCCTGGTCAATACAGGTCAACGCCCTGGTAACCTGGCCGAGATAGTTATAACAGAGGGAGTTTGAAACCGGCCAGATGACGGGTACCTGGGCCAGGATGGCATCAACAGCCGGTTCATCGACCAGGTGTTCAACACCATCCTCCACCTCCCAGCTGTTGGGAAGATCCGGGGCCACCAGTTCAAAAAAACGGGCTGTCAACTGTTCAAGATTCATACCTGGATTCCGCGGTCATATGATGCCGAACCAAAGTCGAGGTGACGGTAATGAAGACAAAAGAGACTAAAATAGAGAACCGGCCATCTCGTCAATGGCGGCCAGCAGTTCGGGATCATCGGTCAGGGACAGGGTAACGGCAGAGCGGCAGGCCACCCGAATATCAATGCCCCGGGCAACCAGTTTCCCCACCTGGATAAGCAGCCTGGTACTGGCGCCCTCGGCCAGGCCAGAATCCCTCAGGCTCCTGGTCATGACGGCAAATCGGACCAGCAGACGGGCAAGATTCGGCTCTACCCCTCCCTCCCGGCAGACGATCTCGGCCTCATGGTCGGCATCGGGATAATCAAAGGCCAGGGAGACAAACCGCTGCCGGGTTGAAGGTTTCAGGTCCTTGAGCACGGACTGGTAGCCGGGATTATAGGAAACGGCGAGCATAAATTCGGGTGGAGCGGACAAAAGCTCACCCCGTTTTTCAATGGGCAGCTCCCGCCGGTCATCGGCCAGGGGATGAATAACCACGGTCGTGTCCTTGCGGGCCTCGACAATTTCATCGAGATAACAGATGGCCCCGGCCCGAACGGCCAGAGTCAACGGTCCGTCTATCCATACCGCCTCGCCGGCCCGGATGAGATACCGGCCCACCAGATCAGAGGTGGAAAGATCGTCGTGGCAGGAAACCGTTATCAGCGGCCGCTCAAGCCGCCAGGCAAGGTACTGCATGAACCTGGTCTTGCCGCAACCGGTCGGCCCCTTGAGCAGAATCGGCAGCCCCTGGTGATAGGCAGCCTCGGCGATTTCAACTTCCTGGCCGGTTCGGAGATAATAGGGTTTTTCCACAATGCGGTGTTCGGCAAGGGCGAGTTCTTTGTCAGCCATGGGATTATGCTCTCTGTTGAAATAATATAAGGAACCCGAAAATCCGGTTACAGGGAACAATAATACCTCAACGTGACTGCGGCAACCAGGGAATCCGGGAGAATGAAAATATTGCTCGTTGCGTATTCCTGCGAGCATGGTTATTGTCAAGAGACTGGATTTTCGTTTACAAAACCCTTCGTTTCTACTGAATTAACATCGAACACAAAGCATGTGCGTAGACCTGCATACCCATTCCATTTTTTCCGATGGTACAGCCACTCCGGAAGAGCTGGTGCAGATGGCAGCCCTGTTAAAGCTTGCCGGCCTGGCCCTGACCGATCATGACACCATGGAAGGGTATGAACGGGCGGCTGCCGCAGGCAGGCAATACGGCGTCGAGATCATCCCCGGGCTTGAAGTCAGTTGCACCCACGGGGAATTTTCCCTCCACATCCTCGGGTACCTGGTTAATCCTGACCATCATATTCTGCGGGAAAAACTGCTGCTCATCCAGAACGGGCGGCAGCAACGGAACCGGAAAATTGTCGAGCGGCTGGCGGAGCTTGGAATAGCTATCACCGATGCAGAACTGAGAATGCTCTCCACCTGCGGCCAGACCGGGCGGCCGCATATCGCCCGCCTGCTGATGAGCAAAAAAATCGTGCCCGATATCAACAGCGCCTTTCGCCGTTATCTCGGCAAGGGAAAGCCGGCCTATGCGGAACGCTTTTCCTTTACCGCTGCTGAAACAATCGCCTTTATCCATCAGGCGGGCGGTGTGGCAGTCCTTGCCCATCCCGGCAAGCTTGATCCGGCCATGCGGGCCCAGCCGCGCCTGATCCGTGAACTGGTCGAACGTGGTCTTGACGGCCTGGAAATCTACTATCCGAGCCACCCGAGAAAAATGCAGAGAAAACTGCACCGCCTGGCGGAACAGTACGACCTGCTGAAAACCGGCGGCAGCGATTACCATGGCGGCAACCGGCCCAACAATGGCCTTGCCGGCGGCAGTAAAAGTGTCTGTCCCCCGGATACCATCATGGAAGAGCTGCATGCAAGAGTACAAAATATCCGCGGCAACCGTTGCGGGCACACAGAAATAAGAAAAATCTCTGCCAACTGATACTAAATACCGTACAGGAAACAGCATGCATACCATACTCGTTGTTGACGATGAGCCTAATTATCAGATTGTTTTATCGGAACTGCTGCGCGATGAGGGATACGAGGTCTTCACCGCTGACAGCGGCACCGCCGCCCTGCCCATTGTCCGGGATACCGACCTGGATCTGGTCCTCTCGGACATGAAGATGCCCGGCATGGACGGGATTGAATTCATGCGTAAAATCAAAGAATTTAACAAGGAGCTTCCGGTCATCCTCATCACCGCCTTTGCCGAGGTGGAAAAGGCGGTGGAAGCCATGCATCTCGGGGCCTTCACCTACCTGGCCAAGCCCTTTTCCAACGAACAGCTGCTGGCATCCACCCGCAAGGCTATTGAACATTATGGTCTGGTTCGGGAAATCAAACGCTTGCGCCGGGAAATCAATCCCCGCTCCGGTTTTGAAGGCATGATCGGTAAAAATCCGAACATGCTGTCGGTCTACCAGCTGATAGAAAAGGTGGCCCCGGCCCCCTCATCGGTCCTTATTACCGGTGAATCCGGGACAGGCAAGGAACTGGTCGCACGGGCCATTCACAACCTCAGCCCGCGCCGGGAGGCGCCCTTTATCTCGGTCAACTGCGCGGCCCTGACCGATACCCTGCTGGAGTCGGAGCTGTTCGGCCATGAAAAGGGGGCCTTTACCGATGCCATTGCCATGCGCAAGGGGCGTTTTGAACTGGCCAATGGCGGCACCCTGTTTCTTGATGAAATTGGGGAAATGCCGGCCCCCTTGCAGGCGAAACTGCTGCGCGTCCTGCAGGAGCGGACCATCGAACGGGTTGGCGGCAACACTACCTTGGATATTGATGTCCGTATTCTTGCCGCCACCAACCGTGACCTCAAGGATGAAGTCGATAATAAAAAATTCCGGGAAGATCTCTATTACCGGCTCAACGTCATCCACATCCACCTGCCGCCGCTCAGGGAACGGATCGATGATATTCCGGCCCTGGTCACCCATTTTCTGCAGAAAAATGCCGCCCGCCTGCTCAGGGACGAGCTCACCATCTCGCCTGAAGCCCTACGGCTGCTGGTTTCACTCCCCTGGGAGGGCAATATCCGGGAACTTGAAAACACCATTGAACGGGCCGCCATTCTCTGCTCCGGCGACAGAATCGAAGCCGAAGACGTGCAGCCCGATTCCAGTGATCTTTCCAGTCAGGAATGGAGTTCAGGGCTTGACCTGACCCAGTTTATTCCCGAAGGTCTGGGCCTGGCTGCTGTCTTGAACGGGATTGAGGAAAAACTGGTGCGGCAGGCCCTGGAAAACGCCGACAACGTCCAGGCTAGGGCCGCGGAACAGCTCGGAATCACGAAAAGTCTCTTGCAGTACAAGATGAAAAAATACAAACTGCAGAGGAAAAAGAAATAATAATTGAATTTTGTGTTGCCGCCTCTTAATGTAATACAAACGCAATGCAAAAGGATACAGAGAGGTGGTCAATGAAGTCTGCAACTATACCGGCACTGAGAGTTGAGCCTGAATTTCGGCGGACGGTGGAACAATCGCTGCATAGCGATGAAACGTTGTCAAGTTTTACAAAACAGGCCCTGCGGGAACATATCAAGCGAAGAAAGCTCCAGGATGAATTCGTTGTCCGCGGTCTGGCGTCCGGGAACAAGGCAAGGAAAAGCGGAGAATACTACAGCGCCGAGGAGGTGCTGGCCGGCCTTGACTCCATGCTGGCCAATTACGAAAAAAGTTGAGTTACCAGGTTCGCATACAAGAGAGGCCAAAGAGGATCTCGAACGTCTTTACGCTTTTCTTCTTGAACATGATATAGGGTCGGCACGGCGGGCAAAGGATGCTATAGCCAAGGCAATGAAATTTCTTGAAGACTTCCCATTTGCTTGTCGAAAGAGCTCCACCGACAATCCCTTTCTCCCTTTCTCCGGGAAATGCTTATTCCTTTTGGCCATAGTGGGTATGTTGCACTTTTTGAGATCGAGGACCCAAAGACTGTCACCTTATTGGCCATACGGCATCAGCGCGAAGAGGATTATCATTGATGATGGCGCCGTAAAGCCCCAGGTCTGCTGCGTCGAGTGTATTTGTGAAAAAAACTGCAAACAGGTCTTCACCTACGATCCGCTGACCATTTCCGGCCCTTTCCGGCCTGTCCCTGTTCACGCCGGCGGGGAAAACCGGTCGGGCAGCGGCACATCATCGCTATTGCCGCCCCAGTTCAACTTGTTTCTTAAGATGGCAAAATAACCCTTGTGGGGAGAGCTGATCAACAGCAATGGTTTTTCCGCAACCTCCACCCGCAGGGCCTGGCTGGTATTCAGCGTCCAGCCGGGACGGCCGTCCACCATCACCATGACATCGTTGGCCCTGTCCGCAAGCTGGGTGGTCAGCGCCACCTCGGGCGAAAGCAGCACCGGTCTTGATTCCAGCATAAAGGGACAGATCGGCGTGATCAGCAGGGTGCCCAGCTCGGCATGGACAATAGGGCCGCCGGCGGAAAGATTATAGGCCGTTGAACCGGTGGGAGTGGAAAAAATCAGGCCGTCGGCCTTATACGTGGCGATATATTCGCGGTCTGCCCAGCAACGCAGCCGCAGGACCCGTTCAACACTGCCCTTGACCACTACTGTTTCGTTCAGGGCAAACATGGGGTCGGAAGCAGTCCCGTCTGCGGCCAGGACCGTGCTTTTGATCATCATCCGCCGTTCGATATGAACCTCGCCTTCCAGGATTGTCGTCAGGGCGTGGTACATCTCATCGGCGGCCACCTCGGTCAGAAAACCAAGATCGCCCAGGTTAATGCCAACCACCGGAATATCCAGCTCCCCGGCCCTTGCCGCCACATGGAGCAGGGTCCCGTCTCCGCCGAGGATAACAAGCATGTCCATGCCCGGTTCGATCCGGTCCACGTCAGCCCGAATACTCCGTTTTTCCAGCCAGGCGGCAAGCTCGTCCCCGATCTTCTGTACCCGCGAGCTGCCCTTTCTGATGATGATTCCGACCCGGCGGATGTTCATGCGCCCAGCTCTTTTGAGCGCTTGCCTGCCCGATCAACAGCGGCCATGACCGTGCCCCGCAGTCCTCCTGTTTCCAGTTCATGGATTCCGGCAATGGTCGTGCCGCCCGGCGAGGTCACCATTGCCTTCAGGTCTGCCGGCGACTTGCCGGTTTCCAGCGCCAGCTTGGCGGATCCGTACACCGTCTGCAAAACAAGCTGCCGTGCGACCGGCCTGGGAATACCGGCCAGCACCCCGCCATCAATCATGGCATCGATAAAGGTGAACACATAACCGGGCCCGGAACCACTGAGCCCGGTAACGGCATCAAGCAGTGTTTCGGGGAGGTGGACACAGATGCCGATGGCGGAAAAGATCTCCATCCCCAGCTCCAGGTCTTCAGGGGAAGCCTGTCCATTGGGACTCAAGGCCGAGGCCCCGGCCAGAACCAGGGCCGGTGTGTTGGGCATGACCCGGATGATCCGCTGTTTGCCGATACCCTGTTCAATGGTTGCAATGGGAATGCCGGCGGCAATGGAAATCACCAAATGAGACCCGTTGACAAAGGGTTTATACTGGCCAAGCACCGGCTGCATGATCTGTGGTTTAATTGCCAGGATAAGGACTGAAGAAAAATCACAAATGGTTTGCGCCTCATCCGTAACCTTGATTCCATAGGTTGCGGCAAGAAAGTCGCGGCGACCGGCATCAGGTTCAGCCACCATGATCTGAGCAGGCTGAACCAGCCCGGAATTGATCATGCCACGGACCAATGCCTCGCCCATCTGACCGCCGCCGATCAAACCAATTTTTTCCGAATCTTTCATATATCCTCGCAAATATGTTGTTATTAACAGTGATGAACACTCCAGGACCTTGAATAAGGATCCACGAGTTCAAAATGTGCATAAAAAACAGGAGTAGCACCAATAATGACTTTTCTCTGTACCAGCTTTTTGCTGAAAATTGGACAAAAAAAAGCCCGCCGGGTAAACGGCGGGCAGGAATGATACCAGGGATATTGACCGATTGTCAGGCAGGACAGGCCGATGGCCTGACTCCCCCTTGCAGGTTCTGCGGAAAGAATAACGGTAACTGTTGCGGCCGGGTCCGGGAACCTTCAACAGTCCTTCGCTGGATAATTTTCCCCCGCTTATGAAATTTTACATATTCCCAGCACTGGGGATTGTCAACAATGGACTGCATCAGATCAAGGTGCAGGCTGTGCCCGGAACGGTCGGCAATAACATGACCAAGAACAGGAGTGCCGAGCAAAGCCATATCGCCAATCAGATCAAGGACCTTGTGGCGGACAAATTCATCATCAAACCGCAACCCCTCTTCATTGAGGATAGACCGGCCATCCCAGTGAATGGCAATAACATTATTTAAATTGCCGCCGAGCGCCAACCCGTTGCGCCACAACTGCTCAACCTGCTCGACAAAACCAAAGGTCCGGGCCCGGGCTATTTCCCTGGAAAAACGCTCGGGCGTCACATCAACGCTGTAGGTCTGTTCACTGATGACATTGTCGCCGAAACAGATGCGGCCGGTAACCTTGAAACCGTTATAGGGTTCTATTCGAATGGACTTCTCACCGTCGGTAACAGAGATGGGCCTGGTAATGCGCAAAATCCTGCGCAGGGCCCGTTGTCGTTTTCGACCACCCCGCTGGAGAAGATGGACAAAGGGCCCGGCACTGCCATCCATAATAGGCACTTCATGGGCATCAATATCGATATGTACATTATCTATTCCGGACGCCCGGAGAGCGGCCAAAAGATGTTCCGTGGTTGAAATCCTGGCCTCGCCATCACCAATGGTTGTTGCCAGGGTGGTATCAACAACCTTGTCCATATGGGCCGGCACGGCCTTGTCAGCATGTAAATCGGATCGGAAAAACCTGATCCCTGAATTGACCGAAGCCGGTTTCAGGCTCATGGTCACCGGCTTGCCCGTATGTAAACCAATGCCGCAACAACTGACCGGACGACGAAGGGTGTATTGATGGGGCTCTATATATGAACTCATAAAAATCCTTTATGATATAACGATATTGGAGAGTAGCATGTTTTGTATTATGCAAGAAACAGACCAATGCGCTACACCAAAAGAACAATGCGTAGCACAGAGAGTTAAGACTGTAATATCAATAAGTTACATGACAATATTCATTGCGGCCTTGGTTGCCTGCTCCAGGCAATGCGTGTCAATAAAACCACAAAACATAAAAAATGCCACAAGTGTTGATTTTTCGACACAGGCGGACCATTCTCCTGATCCGGTAATTTCCCGCCCTGCCGACGAGCTGATAATGAATCGCCATAGCGCCAGGTGCAGTAGATAAAGGCTCGTCCAATGGTTCAACCTTTACCCCTCTTCTCTCTACGGGCTCGTACTCGATTGTTCCGCCTTTTCTGTCCCCGGGGCCCGGCCGGCAACGGTCTTCAGGACTATGGCGCGGAATTCATCCTCTACCCCGACCTGCAGGCGCAGGCCATAGACAGGAACCCCCAGGTCCACCCTGCCGAGTTTGACCATGTCCTTTTCCGTGGTTACAATACAATGCGCCCCCTGCTTTTTTATTCTCCTGCGGATGCGGACAATATCCGCTTCCTTGTAATTATGATGATCGGGCATGGTTAGGAAATCACAGACATCGATGCTGCAACCGACAAGCGTTTTTTTAAACGATTCGGGACGGGCGATACCGCAGAGGGCAAGCGCCCGCTCACAGGCAACCGGTTTTTCCCCGAGAAAAGTGAACCTGTCGGCATCATCGCGCTCTACATATCCGGTAAGCCGGACCGAACTCCTGAAGATGGATTTTTCCGGGAACCGCTGCCGCAGCAGGGAAGCAAAGCTTTCTGCCCTCTGTCTGTTGTCATCCGTAACACTGGTCAGAACAAAGCAGGAACAACGGTTCAGGGCTGCCACCGGTTCCCGCAGGTCGCCGCCGGGAAATATCCTGGAATTACCAGCAAGATAGTCGGCGGAAAAAAGAACCAGGTCCAGGTCCCTGGCCACGGCCAGGTGCTGAAACCCGTCATCGAGCAGCAGCACATCGGCCCCCATGTCAACGGCATGCCGGGCGGGAAGGCGGCGGACAACACCGGTCAGCACCATGACACCAGGCAGGGTTTCGGCGAGCAGACGGGGCTCGTCACCGACCAGGTCCGCCGGCAGTAAAACATTACGTCCGTCGGACACCACATTGACGGCCTCTTTGGTGGAACCGCCATAGCCCCGGCTTACAACCGCCGGTCTGTATCCATGTTCCAGGAGAAGCCGGGCCAAAAATTGAACCATGGGCGTCTTGCCGGTGCCGCCCAAGGTGAGATTGCCGACACTGATAACAGGTACCGGCAAGCGCTCGACCTTGAACAGACCATGGCGGTAACACCCCTCCCGAACGCGCATCAGAGCGCCGTACAGAGGGGCAAAGGGACGACCGAACATGAAGAGAAGTTTTGTTTCCATAAACAGGCAGGGCTGGACCAGATTGGCCGGCCATAACAAACGATGAAAATATCCCGAAATAACACAGCCAACAGCGTGATTTTCTGATGAAAAATGAGCAAACGACAAAACTGCACAAACTGTTTTCAGGCAGTATCAATATATGATGGCAGCCGATCAACGGTAAAGATTCCCCTTGCTTCTGTAAAGGAAATTTTCCATCCCGCTATCTCCCGCCGGCAGGTAATTTGACAAAAAAGTCATTTTTGCCGTGAAATTTTTCCCTGATGCGGTATGAAAGGCGGGGACTCTATCAATAGGGTGTTCTTCATTTCAATCAACTACATTTTGGAGGTATCAGACGTGAAAATGCATCACAAACTGCTTACACTCATCGCAACGGCGGCGTTTACCACCGGCATGACCGTTGGCGCCATGGCCGCACAACCCATTAAAATCGGGGTCGCCGGCGCCCACAGTGGTGACCTGGCCTCCTATGGCCTGCCCACAGTAAAGGCGGCTGAACTGGTGGTCAAGGACATCAACGCCAAGGGCGGTATCAACGGCGCCAAAGTTGAGCTGCTGGTGGAAGATGATGTCTGCAAGCCGGAAGTGGCGACCAACACGGCGACAAAGCTGGTCAGTGAAGGAGTAAACGTGGTCATCGGCCATATCTGTTCAGGCGCAACCAAGGCAGCGCTGCCCATCTATCGCGATGCCGGCGTTATCGTCATGTCGCCTTCCGCCACCAATCCCGCCCTGACCCAGAGTGGAGAGTATCCCAATTTTTACCGCACCATTGCCTCTGACGACGCCCAGGCCCGAACCGAGGTGGATTTTGCGCTCAACACATTAAAACTGAAAAAAATAGCCGTAATCCATGATAAGGGCGATTATGGCAAAGGCCTGGCTGAATTTGCCAAAAAATTCATCGAGGATTCCGGCAAGGCCAAGGTTGTTCTCTTTGAAGGGGTAACCCCGGGCGCTGTCGATTATTCTGCGGTTGTCCAGAAAATCAAACGTTCAGGGGCTGACGGCGTCATATTTGGCGGCTATCATCCCGAGGCATCCAAGATCGTTGGCCAGATGCGGAAAAAACGTATGAAAACCGTCTTTATTTCCGATGACGGCGTCAAGGACGACACCTTTATCAAGGTTGCCGGTAAAAATGCCGAAGGCGTTTACGCAACTGGCCCGGCGGATGTTTCCAGCAACCCGTTAACCAAGGAATATCACGATAAATACGCAAAAACCTACAAAGGTTCAGAACCCGGCGCATTTTTTGACAATGCCGTTGCCGCTGCCCTGGCCCTGACCAATGCCCTGGCCAAGGCTGGTTCCACTGATCCGGCCGCCATTGCCAAGGTTCTGCATACCGATGATGTTGCCACGCCTTTTGGTAAAATTCATTTTGACAAAAGAGGTGATGCCACCGGCGTTGGCTTCTCCATGTACCAGGTGAAAAACGGTAAATACGTTCAGATCAATTAACCCCTGTCCATAAACAGTTGTGCCTGACTGTAACGATTTTTTCCGGTCCAGTTGTTTTTGCGCCCGCCTGTATCAGGATTAAACGCCTGGATTTCTCCTTCCGGCGAAATCCAGGCCTGATGCAGGCGTACAAAAACGTCAACGGCTAAAGAATCTAAAAAACGATAAAGTAGTATTGTGGAGGCACAACCACCGGCAGGGCAGACATCCGGTCCAGAGTTCCTGGTACCGGATTTTTTTTGGGAGGCACGGAAAACCGGCCCCTGGTCAATGTCATTTTTTCCTGTTCATTGACGGTATATAATTTTCGGCGGAGACTATGGATTATTTTACTGAACTCTTTTTCAGCGGTCTGACCAGAGGATCAATTTACGCCCTGATCGCCCTTGGGTATACCATGGTGTACGGCATTATCGGCCTGATCAACTTCGCCCATGGCGAAATCTACATGATCGGAGCCTTTACCGCCCTCATCACCTCCACCATTCTCAACATCTACGGCTTTCCCCTGCCGGCGATCATCATCCTCACCATCCTGGCCTCGGCTGTCTGGGCCTCGGCCTACGGATACACGGTGGAAAAACTTGCCTACCAGCCGCTTCGCAATGCGCCACGGCTTTCACCGCTCATCTCCGCCATCGGCATGTCCATTTTTCTCCAGAACTATGTCCTGCTGGCCCAGACCTCCGATTTTCTTCCATTTCCCGCCCTGATACCGGACTTTAAATTCATGGAGCCCTATGCCGGGATCATCGGCACCTCGGACATGATTATCCTGGTTACCACGGCCGTGGTCATGCTGCTGTTGACCTGGCTGATCAAATTTACCCGTACCGGCAAGGCCATGCGGGCAACGGCCCAGGACCAGAAAATGGCCATGCTGGTCGGCATCAATGTTGACCGTGTCATCTCGATCACCTTTATCATCGGTTCCGCCCTGGCAGCCATAGGCGGTTTACTGATCGCCTCCCATATCGGCCAGATCAACTTCTATATCGGTTTTATCGCCGGCATCAAGGCGTTTACCGCCGCCGTACTCGGCGGCATCGGCTCCATACCCGGGGCAGTGCTGGGCAGTTTTATCCTCGGACTTACCGAATCATTTGCCACCGGCTATGTTTCCAGCGACTATGAAGATGTTTTTGCCTTTTCCCTGCTGGTCCTCATACTCATTTTCAGACCATCGGGTCTGCTCGGCAGGGCCACCATTGAAAAGGTGTAAATGAGATGCGCAGACACAACCCGCTGACAACATCACAACACAACTTTCCTGTCCGCAGGTTTCTGCCTCGGCAGGGACACATGAAAAACCTTTGCCTCAACAGAATACAATGATTTCCTGGAAGGATATATACAAAGGACTGCTCGTCAGCCTCTGGTTTGTCTTTCTCACCTTTCCCCTGATGGTGGTCAAGGTCAACCCCATTGACAAGACAATTCTCTGGCGCTGGTCCAACATGTACTGGGTCGCGGCCGGCAGCTTTCTCTGTTACCTGGCCATGCAGATCTATACTGCCAGAAAACTTGCCCGCCAGGAACGCATCAAGCAGGGCCTGATCAAGGAAAAACCGAAAATGCAGCTCAAGCTGCTCACTGACCCGAAACTCTACCTGCCGTCCCTTGCTGTCGTCGGTCTCTTCTTTCTGGCCTTTCCATGGCTTTTTTCCACCTACCAGACCAATATCATGATCACGGCGCTTATGTATGTCGTCCTTGGTTTGGGCTTAAACATCGTTGTCGGCGTTGCCGGATTGCTTGATCTCGGTTATGTGGCCTTTTATGCGGTCGGCGCCTATTCCTATGCCCTGCTCCACCTCCATTTCGGCCTTGGATTCTGGGAAGTCCTGCCCATCGGCGGCCTGCTGGCCGCCTGCTTCGGCATCCTGCTGGGTTTTCCGGTCCTGCGGCTGCGCGGTGATTATCTGGCCATCGTTACCCTTGGTTTTGGAGAGATCATCCGTCTTATCCTGGAAAACTGGAATGAATTTTCCCACGGTCCCAGCGGTATTTCCAATATTCCCCGGCCGGGATTTTTCGGCATTCACCTGAGCCTTGAACAGTCGATCATCTATCTCTATTACCTGATGATCCTGATGGTTATCTTCACCATCTTTGTGGTCAATCGGTTGCAGAACTCACGTATCGGCCGGGCCTGGTTTGCCCTGCGTGAAGACGAGATTGCCTGCCAGGCCATGGGCATCGACAAAACCAGGACCAAACTCACCGCCTTTGCCCTGGGTGCCTTCTGGGCCGGAATGGTGGGGGTCATCTTTGCCGCCAAGACTACCTTTGTCAACCCGGCAAGTTTCACCTTCCTCGAGTCGGCCATTATTCTCTGCATCGTTGTTCTCGGCGGCATGGGCTCAATCGTTGGCGTCATTATCGCCGCCCTGATCCTCATCCTGCTGCCCGAATATCTGCGCGCCTTTTCCGATTACCGGATGCTGGTATTCGGCGCCGTGCTGGTCATCATGATGGTCTTTCGCCCCCAGGGCATTGTTGCCAATATCCGACGCACCTATACGGTACACAAGAACATGGCGCCCAAAAACAGTTAACCGCCCCGGACATTGCCTTTTCCCATGAAACCACTACTCAACATAACCGGCCTGACCATGAATTTCGGCGGCATCCGGGCCCTGGACAACCTAGACCTGCGGGTGCATGAGGGTCAGATTGTTGCCCTTATCGGGCCAAACGGTGCCGGCAAAACAACATTTTTCAACTGCCTGACCGGCATGTACAGACCAACCGCCGGCGACCTGCTGCTCACCCCGCCCGGCAAAAACACCAGGCGTCTCAACGGCCTGAAACCAAACAAGGTCACCGAGCAGGGACTGGCGCGGACCTTCCAGAATATTCGCCTTTTTCCCAACATGACAGTGCTGGAGAATGTCATGATCGGCCGCCACTGCCGAACCAGGGCCAAGGTGCTGGGCGCCCTGTTCAGGAATCCATCCACGATCCGGGAAGAACAGGAAATTGTGGCGCTGAGCCTCATGATCCTTGAAAACATGGGCCTGGCTGACATGGCCAATGAATTTGCGAAAAACCTGCCCTACGGCGCCCAGCGGCGGCTGGAAATAGGAAGGGCCCTGGCCACCGATCCGTTGTTGCTGCTGCTCGATGAACCGGCCGCGGGCATGAACCCCCAGGAAACCGGTGAACTGGAAGAGCTGATCACCACCATCCGCGACGACGGCCTCTCAATTCTGCTCATCGAGCATGATATGAAACTGGTTATGAACCTGTCCGACTATATCTTTGTCCTTGATTACGGCAAAAAAATCGCCGAAGGGACCCCCGAGGAGATCCGCAACAACCCGGCCGTGATCAAGGCCTATCTGGGGGAGGATGTCGAGGATGCTTGAACTGCGATCAATCAACACCTATTACGGCAATATCCAGGCCCTGCATGATGTCAGCCTTACCATTAAAGAAGGTGAAATCATCACCCTGATCGGGGCCAACGGCGCCGGTAAATCAACCACGCTCATGTCCATCAGCGGTATTGTCCCGCCCCGGACCGGAGAGATTCTCTTTCATGGTCAACCTATTCAGGATCTCAGTCCGGACAGGATCGTTGCCCTTGGTATCTGCCAGGTCCCGGAAGGACGCCATATTTTCCCCGACCTTACCGTGGCCGAAAACCTTGACATGGGGGCCTTTCTCCGCAACGATAAACAGCAGATCGAAGAGGACCTGGAGTATATTTACTCCCTCTTTCCCATTCTTCGGGACCGGCGCAATCAGCCGGGCGGCAATCTCTCGGGCGGCGAGCAGCAGATGCTGGCCATCTCCAGGGCGCTGATGGCCCGTCCCCAGCTCCTGCTGCTGGACGAGCCTTCCATGGGACTGGCGCCGCTGGTCACCCGGCAGATATTTGAAATTATCAAGAAGATCAACCGGGAAAACAACACTACCATTTTTCTGGTTGAGCAGAATGCAAACCTGGCGCTTAAGGCCGCCGACCGGGGCTACGTGCTGGAAACCGGTCGTATAACCATGCACGACAAGGCATCCGCCCTGCTTGCCGACAAGGATGTTCAAAAGGCCTATCTTGGGATATAAAATTCTTGGGATATAAATAACACTCTTAACCATAAAACAGGAGAACAATGATGGATCCGGAACAGTTGATGAATGCCCTCAGCATTGAACTGCATGCCAGTATCCGGGACATGGACGGAGAAGCAGATCTTGACCGGCGGCTGAAACAGAGTGAAATCGTGAAAAACCTCAGTGAATCCATGGGCGTCTTCCTCAAGCTCATCAGCGATGTTATGAGCGCTGATTTTGACGGTTTTGATGAGGACTATGACGACTATGACGAATACGAGGAATGATGAATACAAAGAATAATTTTTTTATGGCCGGGCCGGAAATATCACCCGCCTTTGTCCACACATGAGCATGGCTGTGAAAACGATACGGGTTGGAGTAATAGGTGTCGGCTATCTTGGCACCTTTCATGCCCGGAAATATGCGGTCATGGAAGGGGTGGAGCTGGTCGGGGTCGCTGATCCGGACCAGGACCAGGCAGAGAGGGTTGCCGAAGAACTGGGCACCGCCATGTTCACCGATTACCATGACCTGCTGCCGCTGGTGGATGCAGTTTCCATCGTGGTGCCCACCATCTATCACCATCAGGTTGCCCGCGACTGTATCGCCGGCAACATAGACCTGCTGGTGGAGAAACCGTTTACCACCACCCTTGCCGAGGCGGACGAACTGATCGATTCGGCAAGGGAAAAAAAATTGATCCTGCAGGTCGGCCACCTGGAACGGTTTAACCCGGCGGTGCTGGCAATGCAGCCCTTTCTCACCCATCCGCTGTTTATCGAGGCGCACAGAATATCCGTGTTCAAAAACCGGGGCACGGATGTGGATGTCATCCTGGATCTGATGATCCACGATATCGACATCATCCTTTCCATTGTCAATTCCCCGCTGAAAACCATCCATACCGTCGGGGCGCCAGTGATTACACAGCTTACCGATATTGCCAATGCCCGCCTGATCTTTGAAAACGGCTGTACCGCCAATGTAACGGTGAGCCGGATATCCATGGACAATATCCGGCGCATGCGGATATTCCAACCGGGCCAGTATCTCTCCGTTGATTTCAGTAAAAAAGAGGTCATGTCCATACGGTTGAAGCGAGGAAAACAAAATGATCAGCCGTTGCCCGATATCAGCAAATACGGCTTTCCCGACCAGGACATCCTGGAACTTGAACTCCTTGACTTTATAAACAATGTCCGGACCAGAACCACACCGGTCGTTTCCGGGGTTGAAGGAAGGCGGGCCCTGGCCATTGCCCTTGAGGTGGTTGAGCAGATTCGGAAAAACAGGGAACAGGTTGAACAGCTCCTCGGGCCGGTAACCAACTATTCCGGACTTGACGGGTAGCATATGGGTACACCAAACAGGGGCACGGCGTGAATCCTGCCCCATCGGCTAATCGGAAGACAGAGGTTATGATCGTCAGCGGAGAACCATCCGGTGACATGCACGGGGCGCGCCTTGTCCGCGCCATGCTGGAACGCGCCCCGGAGCTTTGCTTCTGCGGCATGGGAGGAGCTGAGCTGCGTGCGGCCGGGGTTGAACTGCTCTATGATGCGCACAAACTGGCCGTTGTCGGCATCACCGAGGTCATCAGTCACCTTGGTGATATCCTGGCCGCCCGCCGGGCCCTGATCAGACGTATGCGGGAGGGCCGCCTCGCCCTGCTCATCCTTATCGACTATCCCGATTTCAATCTCCTGCTGGCGGCCAAAGCCAAGAAACTGGGCATCCCTGTTTTTTACTATATAAGCCCCCAGGTCTGGGCATGGCGAAAAGGAAGGACAGGCAAAATAGGCCGGCTCACCGACAGGATAGCCGTCATCCTTCCCTTTGAAAGAGAATTTTACGGCAGGTACGGGATCAGTGTTGATTTTGTCGGTCATCCCCTGGTGGACGGGGTCCGTACCAGCACGGAAAAAACCGATTTTCTGCAACAGCACAATATCCCGGAAGAAAATACCATTATCGGCCTGCTGCCCGGCTCCCGCAGCCGGGAGATCCGTAACCTGCTGCCATCCTTTCTCCAGGCAGCCACCCTGCTTGCCTCCAGTATCAACAAAAAATGCACCTTCCTGCTGCCCAGGGCCGCATCAATCCCGGAATCGCTGCTCAGGGAACACGGGTTATCGAAATTTCGCAACAAACTTGATATCCGGGTCATTAGTGAAAATCGTTACGACCTGATGGCGGCCTGCGATGCAGTTGTCGCCGCCTCCGGCACAGTGACTCTGGAACTGGCCCTGCTCAATATTCCTGCTGTTGTCACCTACAGGGTCTCTCCCAGGACCTATCGCATCGGCCGCCTCCTTGTGCGCGATGTAAAATATTTTTCCCTGGTCAACCTGATTGGCGGAAAAAAGATCATTCCGGAACTCTTGCAGGATGAGGTCACTCCGGAACGAATCGCAAGAGAGCTTGCCCGGATGCTGACAAACCAGGACGTGCGAAAAAATATCCTGGCCGGTCTTGCCGAAGTCCGCCACCGCCTGGGCGGCCCTGGTGCCTCAGAACGAGCGGCTGAAATAGCTCTGGAATGTCTGCAAAGATGAAGGCGTGTCAATATTTCGTAGCCAAGAAAAACAAAAACATCAAAAAATTCCTTTTTATCCCGGCAACACCTGCTGAAAAATGCCTGGGGCGCAACACTTCTCACCAATTTTAAATAATTATTTGACACGTAACGTATTGTTTTGTAGTATTTTTTATCATCTCCTTAAATTCTTGAATGACCGGTCATTCAAGAATGTTATCGAACCCGCTAAGATAAAAAGAACAAGGGAAATGAGTACAATGAATATCCGGCAACGCTTCCGCTCCGAATGCATCTCCAAGAAGAAATTCATGGGCCTTTATTCCGGCATCTTTCTGCTTCATCTTTTGTTCCTTTTTATTGTTCATATCAACCCGGCAACAGGCTCTGAATATGCAGTCGGCGCTGATGCCGGACGTTTTGAAGTTGATAATAACGGGCATGGCAACTGGACACTGCCTATCCTTGTTCCACCAGGGATTGGTGAAATGGTACCGAAATTAACGGTTTCCCTTTCCACTGGAGACACCAATGGTCTGTTAGGTCAGGGCGGTCAACTTTCCGGTCTGTCCTCCATTTCCCGATGCACAAAAACAATCGCGCAAGATAACATACGAAAAGACATTGAATTGAATTCCGATGATGCCTTCTGCCTTGATGGAAACAGATTAATATTAACAAGCGGACAATATGGTGCCGCCGACAGTGAATATCATACCGAACTTGAATCTTTTCAAAAAATTATCGCCCGAGGCTCTGCAGGTGGCTCGGGCCCGAAATATTTTGAGGTTCATGAAAGAAACGGCTCAATATTGACTTTTGGAGACCAGGATACTGGCACTTCCTCAATTACCACACCAGGTGACGGCGCTGTCCTTGAATGGCGGATAAGCAAAATAGAAGACATCAACGGTAACAGTATTATTTATCAATATAATAATCTATCAGATGCCAACGGCATTGAAACACACCTAGAAACGGTCAATTATGGCATAAACTCAGGGATGGTAACAAATAGCAATTCTTAAGGTAGAGATTATCTATGAAAACCGACCTGACACGTCATCTTTTTATGCTCATGGCTTGAAGTTTAAAAATTCAAAACGAATCAAGGCTATCAAAACCTGGAATCATGGTTACCTGGTTCGAGAATATCGTTTCGGTTATGAACAGATGGTAACCAGCAACCTCAGCCATTTGAAAACAGTACAGGAATGCGCAGGGTCAGGGGAATGCTATCCGCCGACAATCTTTGCCTATAACCCTCCTGAATCCAACACCTGGCAGGAAGCGGGCAACGAGATGCAAAAACCCGCCCAGTTGCGTGACAAGTTCGGTCGACCACGTGGTATTTTTCTAGACATTAACAATGACGGCTGGATGGATTGGATCGTTTCCGTTCGCTCAGGGAACGGCACGACGACCAACCAGACCTGGACAAACGGTCCGGACGGCTGGAAGGTAGACACCGACTGGACACTGCCTGCAATCCTCTACGACTATGCATCCGATCAGAATGGTGTGACAACCGCTCAACTTGTCGATGTAAACGGCGACGGTTTCATGGACGTGGTTCAGGCATATTCCACGTCTACGAAGACCATCAAACACTGTTGGCTCAATACCGGCGCGGGCTGGCGGGAAAATCCAGCCTTTGAACTGCCGGAGACTCTGCTCCACTTCACTTCTACCGCTGGTCCTGAAGGCAGGGCGCAGTTTGTTGATTTCAATGGCGACGGTCTTGTTGATGTTCTTGTCGCCACCCGTGACAGCAACGGCGTTGAAACCAGGACCGCCTGGCGCAACAATGGAGCCGGCTGGACCGTCGATGCCGCGTACATGCCACCGACCCTGCTGGCCGATTACCAAAACAATCCTGAAGGCATCATGCTTGCCTCCATTGCCGATATTAACGGTGACGGCCTGCCCGACTGGGTACAGTCGGTAACTACACCATCGGGTGCAAACCATAATACATGGATTAATACCGGCCGGGGATGGCGGAAAAATCCGGGATACAAACTTCCGGTTTCCCTGATACGATACAGCAGCTTTACCGGTAAAGGAGCGCCGACGGCAGGCCTGCTTGACGTGAACGGTGACGGCCTGGTTGACCTGGTACAGGCTGTCCATGTGACCGGAGAATCGACAACCAGAGCAACCTGGCTCAACACGGGCAACGGCTGGCAGCCTGCCCCGAAGTGGGTTTTACCTGCGGACGCAATTCAGTATGATGCCGGAGGGAAGACGGATTACCTGGGAACCGTTGTTGATCTCAACGGTGACGGCAAACCGGAATTCGTCCAATCCTATCTCGACAAAGGCAATAACACTCATTTTCAAGCCTGGCGTCATGGTGAAGAGGGATGGATACCCTACACGGGCACAACCCTGCCCATACCTCTTTTCAAACATTATGAAGACAGATCAAGCACTGAACTGGCCCTGACGGCTGATCTTAACGGAGACGGGCTGCCTGAGTTTTTCACCTCGCAGCCAGACGCAATCCAGACTATCTATACACAGGGGCAGATACAAAACGGGGTTTTCCCCGGGTCCCTGCGGACAATTACCAACGGCCTCGGCATGGTCACCAGGATATCTTACGGCGTCAGTACGGATGCTCAGCTGTATACACCCTCAGGCCTTCACAACTGGCCGAACATAGCCGCTAATAATCCCACCATGCTCATCTCCATGGTTGAAGCCAGTGATGGCGCAGGGGGCTGGAACCGCACAACGCACTCCTACGCCCAAAAACTTGTCAATGTTACCGGGCGAGGCGGTCTCGGCTTTGCGCGTCACACGATACTGGACAAACGCAGCGGTCTTCGTATAACCGTTGAGCGCTACCAGCATTTTCCATACATCGGCATGGTGAAGAAAATCACAAAATCCCATGACGACACTATCCTATCTGACGCTACTTCCGAAGCGGCAAGTCTCAATCTTTACAACGACAAGGTCGTTTATCCATATATACAGCAAACTGAAAACAAAATATTTGAACTGGACGGGACCCCGACGGAATCGACCGTCGT
Organism: Desulfobulbaceae bacterium; assembly: GCA_015489765.1. Lineage (GTDB taxonomy): Bacteria > Desulfobacterota > Desulfobulbia > Desulfobulbales > Desulfobulbaceae > DRLX01. The sequence continues at coordinate 5,031 of WFZC01000320.1, read as the reverse complement.
TCAAAAACAATTGGATGATTACGGAAACATTACCAACAAAACCACTACCGTCTCCAACGCAAACGGCACCTACAGGACAAGCGTTTCCGTCAGCTATACCAACAATACCGACAGCTGGATTCTCGGGTTGCCCGACATCAGCAAGAAAACGCGTCAATCGTTGAATCAACCGCCCCATACGCTGACCGTCAAAACCCAGTATAATGCCAAAGGACAACTGATCCGGGAAATACTCGAACCTGGTGCCGACGACTCGCTCACCAGCGAATTTTCATATGATGGTTTCGGTAACCGGATCCACACTTCCATAAGCGCCGCCGGCTACCAGGCCCGGACAACGGACACGACCTATAGCAGTGACGGCCGCTTCCCCGTCATCGTCACCAACCAACTGGGCCACACCAACCACAGGATATTTGATGGCCGCTTTGGAGTCGTCACCAGCGTGACTGATCCAAACGGTAAAATCCACCACACTACCTATGATGCGTTCGGTATCAAAATACGAGAAACGATTTATTCAAGCCCGGTTGCCGAGCAAGCAGACACCGGTGGGGGAAAGATTGCTTCAATACGTAAATGGTGCAGTGATGAAGGGACGACCTGCCCGGATAACGCCGTTTTTTATGTTTCTACGGTCAACAACGAGGAAGAGGCTCCGGAAACGGCATATCTTGATATGTTCGGACGGGAAATCCGTAAAGTCACCCTCGGACTCAATAACGCCATAATCTACCAGGATACCGAATATGATCAATTCGGTCGCAAACACCGGGTATCCAGACCATATTTCAAGGGTAATTCGCCCCAATGGACCACGGTCACCTATGATATCCTCGACCGTCCCCTGACCCGCGAGGCCCCGGACGGCAGCATTGTCACCTTTAGCTATCAAGGTCTCACGACCACGGTGACCGATGCCAACGGTCATTCTTCCAGAGTAACGAAAAACATGGCTGGGAAAAAAGGGCAAACCGGTGATTACAGAAGATGCCCAAGGCAACAAAACCCTATTCACGTACGATTCCCAGGGCAATTTACTCAAAACCGTGGATCCGAAAGGAAACCAGATTGTCAACGTTTACAACCAATTCGGCCGAAAAATCTCCATGGATGATCCCGACATGGGCCACTGGAGTTATCAATATGATCCCTTCGGCAACCTGGTCCAGCAAACGGACGGGAAAGGTCAGGTCGTTTCCATGCAATATGACAGTCTCAACCGGATCATCCATCGCACTGAAAAAGAAGGGTCGACCACTTGGGAATATGATACCGCCCCTAACGGAATCGGAAAACTCGCGTCCGTTACCGCCCCCCAATACCATCGATCAGTAAAGTATGATTATTTGGGTCGTCCTCTTGTTACGGATGTCACCGTCGGCGGTGAGACATATTCAACAAAATCTCTATATGTCGGCACGACCAAGAAGATTTCCTGGATTAAATATCCCTCGGGCCTGGCGGTGCATACCAAGTATGATCAAGTCGGTTACCCGATCGAGCTGGAAAGCAGCGACCTGGAAACATACCAGGCATGGGAGGCAAAATATGATCAGGCAAGCAGTCTTTCCTCTCAATACAACAGCCTGCTTGCGGCCACTGCTGATGAACGAACCACCTTGCAGGAACAGATTAATCATTATAATGATCTCATTGAACCTTACAGAAAAAAACTTGCCGATTACGAGGCGGATGTCCGACGACTTGACACGGAGAGGTCAACCCTGATCTCCGATTATAACAAATTGCTCCAAACCCTGCAGGGAACGGATGGGAACGGAGGATACCTCAAAATATACAATGATGCGGTCAAAGGCTATAATTATTGGATTCAAAAGGCACAACAATCCGCCCGTCTGCAACAACAAGAAATAGCGGCCGTTGAATCGGCCCGGAGAAACGTTACGCGTTTTAAGGATCAGGGTGACCAGCATTTCCATCATGCCCAGGAACTTGATGATGCAGGCAGACATGAAGATGCCCTGGTGGAATACCGGCTTGCCAATGATGATTACACCAAGGCCAACGGATATGTGGTAGAGGTTACCAAACATACCAACCGGGCAAATACCCTTGGCCAGCGAGCAAGAGATCAACAGAGACTGGCCAATGGATATCAGCGCACCATCAATAACTATCACATTCTGATAACAAATATCAAGGGACAACTCACCACAACGGAAACGGACCTGCAGGCAAACCTTGCCGAGCTACAAAAAATCAACGGCGTGTGGGAGGACAATGCGGCGACCCTGTCCTTTATGCCGATACCTTATGGGGAACACCAGGCCCTGTTGCCCTATTATAAACGCACCCCGGCGCCCGGCGATCAAAATCCGCGGCCCTGTCTCGCCTATTTCGGAGATGATCCCAAGGCAATGTCATGCCTGGTGCAAAACGGCCTTTACCAGCAGACACTGGCCGAACTCTATGCGACCGGATATACCAATAAACGTGATGAATTGCTGAGTACATATAATAGAATCGTCAACAGGCTCAACACTCTTTATGCAACCGCAAATGATGCGATTGATACAGCCAACGCGCTGAATACAACCTATACCGACTCCATCGTCACCTACTGGAGCGCGGAAGAGATTACCGCCGATGGTCAAATCGGCAAGGCAAAATTCGGCAACGGCGTTGAAACCGGTCTGTCCTATGACGCCCTGGGCAGGGTAAAAAACATTATCACCACCACTCCCTTTACCAGTGCAGAGCAACCGGACAATACCGTTCAAAGCCAGGCATTTGATTATGACGCCGCAGGCAACCTGATCAAGCGCAGCGATTATACCGTTGACCTGTATGAAACCTTTACCTACGATACCCTCAACCGACTCACAGGCTCTACCCTAACCGGCCAGGGCGCAACCCTCCTCAAGTCGGCCGGACTTGACAATACCAGCTACCAGTACGACGCTCTGGGCAACATCGTCCAAAAGTCCGATGCCGGGACCTACAGTTATGGCGGCGGCAATGCCGGACCACATGCGGTCACGGCCATTACCGCCGGACCACTGGCAACAACCTTTACCTATGACGCAAACGGAAACCAGCTTACAGGCAACGGCCGCAGCATAGTTTACAGCTCCTTTAACAAGCCGGTACGTATCGTCAAGGGATCCGGCAGCACGGACATGGTGTACGGCCCGGAACGACAGTTGATCATCCAGACCGACACCGCTGCAGGCAGCACCAAAACAACATTCTATGTCAATGGATTGTATGAGATCATACAGGAAAACGGCGCCGTTGAAGAGCGGCATAACCTCAAAGTATCAGGCAAAACCGTGGCCGTCGTCCGCACCAGAAACGGATCGACGACCGGCACCCATTTTCTGCATACCGATCACCTCGGGTCAGTGGTGGCCATCACCGACCAGGACGGTAAAATCGTTGACACCTTTCATTACGATGCTTTCGGTAAACGCATACGTCCGGTCGAGCCGCCGTTTGTCGCCGGCGGCATTCTGCCGCCGGTCACCGATTATGGTTTTACCGGCCACAGACAGCTTGTAACCGTTGACCTGATCCACATGGGCGGCCGGGTCTATGATCCGGCGGTGGGCCGTTTCCTCTCGGCTGATCCATTTGTCCAGAACCCCCTGTCCGGTCAGAGCTACAACCGCTACAGCTATGTGGGGAACAATCCCCTGACCAGGGTTGATCCAAGCGGATATTCCTTCCTGCATCATCTCTTTCATGGCATAGCCCATATATTCAGAGCAATAATAAATGTCGTCAGGGAAATTGTTCATGCCGTGGTCAACGTGGTCCGGGAGGTTGCCCATTTTATCGGCACCTATTGGCGCCCCATTGCTGCAGTGGTCGTGACGGTTGTCAGTTATGGGTACGCGTCGGAATGGTCCGCTACTATGCTAACGACCGAAGGAGTGGCGGCAGGAGGTGGAGCGGCGGCAGGAGGAGCAGCAGCGGCAGGAGGAGCAGCGGCGGCAGGAGCTATTTCCGCCTCAACGGCCATTGCGGTCGGGGCGGCTGGAGGAGCCATCTCCGGCCTTATAACTACCGGCAGTTTGAAGGGAGCGTTAACCGGAGCAATAAGCGGCGCAATTTTTGCCGGCATAGGCAATATGTTTGCCCAAGGTGGGCAGCTTGCCAATATCGGCTCGACCATTGCCGGTCATGCCGGTACAGTGGCCAACGCGATCACCCTGGGTGTTCAAACCATTTTTCATGGGGTTGCCGGAGGACTACAGGCAATTATGAATGGAGGCAGATTTGTGCATGGCTTTTTAGCCGCCGGTTTCACAAAGGCATTTTCTCCTGCAATCGGTTATGCCGGAGCCGCCGCCGGTGGCGGGAATTTTGGTAATATGATGGAATTCAGCGCCGCTGCCATGGTCGGCGGCACAGCCTCCCGGATAGCCGGAGGAAGTTTTGAATCCGGCGCAGTGATCGGCTTTTTCTCACGGGCGTTTAATGAGGCTTTGCATGCGGATGATGATTATTCCGGTCCTGTATATGACTCATTAAGACGATTTCGCGACTGGATTATGGCTCCTACCCACTGGTGGAATGATCCAAATAGTCCGTTGACACAAACGACGGATCTTGGAGAAATTATGAAAAAATCAGTTTGCGTAACAAGTTGTATGGCGAGAAATGGTGCTCCTATTGCATCTGAATCCTTAATTTGGGAAATGTTCGGTATCGGATTAGTCGAAGCAGGAGTAGGACCTATTCCTGTTGCTTTCTATGAGACTCTCTCTAATACAGGAACAACATCTGCTATATTGGAAGCAACTGCAAGATGTTTAACAAAAGAGTGTTCTTGTGAAAATAATTAATAATCAATTTTTCAAAAAAAATATGTTGTATTTATTTATTTATTTAGTGTGTTATTATTCACTTGTCCGGAAATTACATGCAGTTGATGGAGTTTGGCATTGGAATCTTTTTTTTCATTATGGTTACGCTCAGTTTACAGCATTAACGTTACTTTTTTTTGTGCTTGTTAATTTAGTTGACCGCAGGAAGGAATAGCAGCAATGAAAAAGGTAATAT
>WFZC01000319.1 GCA_015489765.1 Desulfobulbaceae bacterium | reverse complement strand
TCGGGTAGGTAGTACATAGCACACAAGAACCAGATTCGGCGTATCAGGAGAGTGTGATTCGGACCTGAAAATGGCATGTGCTGTTACCATTATTTTACCACCCACCACCATAATTTCCCCATGATTTTTTGCTCGGGAAGAAAAGCGGGCACAAAAAAAGCCAATAATTCCAAATAAAATAATTTGAAATTATTGGCTGTGTTGCTGGTGACCCCAAGGGGACTCGAACCCCTGTTCCCGGCGTGAGAGGCCGGTGTCCTAGACCGCTAGACGATGGGGCCTTGTGGTAGTGAGGCTTTGTAAAATATCTTTGGGCCTTTGTCAAGCTGCTTTCCGGTCATCAGCAGGAAAATAATAGCGTATCGTGTCAGGCGTTCCGGAGAATCCGCTGGACAAACTCGGCAGCTTTTCCCGGGAAATCAGGATGTTTTCTGATGGCTCCCCTGCTATCAACGCCCGGATAAAAAAGACCGCCGTCATAGAGAACATCCATGGCATCAAAAACATAACGGGCGCAGAGCTTGGCTCCCGTAAATACCTGTGTTCCCCGGGTGGCGGCAACACTGATCAGATAACCTTTACGCTGCTTATCTGCAGGGAATTGTTGTTTCAGGATGTATTTTCTGCTCCACAGGGCCTGGCACCGGTCGACAAAGGCCTTGGTTTGCGCTGTAAGCCCGTAAAAATAGATGGGAGAGGCAATAATTATTATATCAGCGCCAATAATACGTGGATACAATGGTTGCATATCGTCATCGATAACGCAGTTGCCCTCTTTTTCGCAGCTGCCGCATCCCAGGCAGGGGTTGATGTTCAACTCGGCGAGGCGTTGCAGGCGTAAGGATACATTGTTGGCTTGCAACTCTTGGGCCACCGCCGCGGTAAGGATTTCGGTGTTGCCATTTTTTCGGGGACTGCCTGTTAAAATGAGCGCTTTCATTATGTATCGGTGTCGGAGTCTGGCTAAGATCAGATACTGTCAGCCGTATGGTTGTTGAGACGGTTAAAAAAGTCGGTAACATTATGCAGCCAGGCGGCAAGCTCATCTGTGATAAACCCGCCTGCGCAGCGCCAGCGCCAGTTGCCCTCGGTTGTGCCGGGCGTATTCATCCGGCAATCGTTGCCGAAACCGAGAACATCCTGCATGGGAATCACGGCAAGGTCTGCCACCGATGAATAGGCCAGGTAGATCATATCCCGGTGGAACGAAGCCGCGTCATCATTGTCTTGGTTTGCCTGTCGTTTTGCCCGGCGGCGCGCTTCCGGTTGTGTTGTCTGACTCAGGTACCAGCCGACCGCGGTATCATTATCATGGGTTCCGGTATAGACAACGCAATTATGCGTGTAATTATGGGGCAGATAGCTGTTTTTCGTATTGCCGTCAAAGGCAAACAGCAGGATTTTCATGCCTGGATATCCCAGGTCATCGCGTAACTGTTCCACCTCTGGAGTGATAGTGCCAAGATCTTCGGCTATAATCGCCATTGGTCCGAGCCGATTTTCCATTTCCCGGAAAAATGAGATTCCCGGGCCCTTTTTCCAGGCGCCGTTTATTGCGGTTTTTTCTCGGGCCGGTATGGACCAGTAAGAGGAAAAGCCGCGAAAATGGTCAATGCGAACAATATCCACCATGGCAAATATCGCTTCAAACCTCTCCTGCCACCAGTCATAGAGGTGTTTTTTTACCTGTTCTGACCGTGCATGCCAGCGGTAGAGCGGATTTCCCCAGAGTTGCCCTTTGGGGCTGAAATAATCGGGCGGAACCCCGGCAACGGATATTGGTCGGCCACTTGTTTTCCGCAGCTCAAATATTTCCTGATGCACCCAGACGTCAACACTGTCAAGGGCAACATATATCGGCAGGTCACCGATAATGCGGATGCCTTTTTCCCCGGCATATCGGTGCAGCCCCTGCCACTGGCTGAAAAAGAGATATTGGACAAAGCAATGATAGTTGATTTCATCTTCAAGCTCTGCTGTTGCCAGGGCAAGGGCTTGTTTGTTTCTCAGGCGTATCTCTTTTGGCCATGCATACCAGGGCGCCTGTTGATAACGATTTTTAAGACTGAGAAACAACCCGAAATCGCAGAGCCAGGGGTTTTTTCGTTTGAATTTTTCAAGCTCACCATCGGTGGTCCGGCTGGAAAACCGTTGCCAGGCCAGACGCAGGAGGTTGGATGTGTTTTTCATTACCAGGGGATAGTCGACCAGGTATTCGGAAAATCCCTCTTCTGTGATCTCTGCGGCTTTGAGCAGGGATTGTTCCAGGAGCAGTTCTGGGCTGATAAAGAGGGGGTTGCCGGCAAGGGATGAACAGCTCATGTAAGGGGAATTTCCAAAAGCCGGGCTGGTCGGTCCCAAGGGAAGAATCTGCCAGTATGACTGGCCTGTGTTGGCAAGAAAATCTATAAATGACAGGGCGGCCGGACCGATATTACCTATGCCGCAGGGGGAGGGGAGGGAGTGTATAGGCAAAAGAATTCCGGCGCTACGTCTGGTATCATTGTTGGGATTTACAGGCGAGCCCATGGTACTGTTTTCTCCTTTGCGCAATGGTATTCAAGGGCACAGGCGGATAGCAATTTTCCGTCCGGCCCGATTTTGAACAAAGAATAGCCTGATTACCCGTTGATCGCATCCATTTTCCAGGCCCATGCCACTTTATAAAACTTTATTTGCTTTTTCGGGAAATCTGCATTAAATTTAGTAATATTTTACCGTAAGATATTGTGTGCCGATCGGGCCCTTATCTGATGGTATCCTAAAAACCGGTATGGCTGGACCATAATTTACCGTCCCAGCCACAACAAATGATGAAAATAGTCCGAAATGACACAACTACGCGGGCTATTTTTGGATAAAAATGGAGCTATTGCGCTCTGTCCAACAGCGATTTTCAACAGATTGTGTGGAGGACTGAGATTTGCAATGAAGCACTATTGTCCGGAGTTTGCGCTTACCTGTATATCTATGTTTTTAGCTGACTACCTTGATAATTTTCAATCAGACCTGGCATAGGATGAGATTGCCTGTATGGCGGCCGGCATATCAAGGGCGTTTATGCGCGTAGTTATGTTCGCTGTCCAGCAAAGTTGTGGCACTGATTTATCATTATTTATCAGTCATATTTGAAAATTTTACCCGGTTCCTGGTGTTGTGCAATGGACAAGCAGCAGATGGGGTGCCGTGAAATCGAGTGGAGGAAGAAGGCAGGTGCTGAAGAGTATCAAAAATGACCTTCTCAAGGCTGGTAGGGGCGAGGGTTGCATAACCTTTCAACATCTCAACGAACTGTTGCCGGCCGAGATTAAAGATCCCAATGATATTGAAGAAATTTTTGATTTTCTGAGTGACAACAACATTGAAATTGTCACCCAGGAAACATCGGGCAAGAAAAAAACCCTGTCTGGCGAAGATTGGACAGGCAAAAAGGATTCGGAAAAAGAAACCACCATCGATGTGTTGCCCGTCAGTGAGGAACATGAATCGGAAGAAACCACCACCACCTATCTGCGGGAGATGGGCCAGTTTGATCTGCTTACCCCGGAGGATGAGGCCAGGTATTCCAAGACTATTCGCGGTGGTTTTGATTCCATAATTGAAGCCATTCGTGAAGATACCTCGGGGGTGAAGGAAATCGCCATGCTGGTGGAGCGCATCGATCTCTGGCAGCGGCGTGACCCTACCCTGAAACCCAAAAAGCAGCAACTCAATTACATGCGGCACTGTGTTTTGATGGCCTACCGCAAGTATCCGGAATGTCGTGAGTTGTTCGAGCTGAACACCAAGATCGAGGCCTATAACCGGTCCATCGAGAGCGCCAAGGACGCGATGATCCGGGCCAACCTCAGGCTGGTGGTTTCCATTGCCAAACGCTACATGCACCAGGGATTGACCCTGGCCGATCTGATCCAGGAAGGCAATCTTGGTCTTATGCGGGCGGTTTTCCGTTTTGATTATAAAAAGGGAAACAAGTTCTCCACCTATGCCTCCTGGTGGATCCGCCAGGCCATCACCCGTGCCATTCTTGACAAGACCAGGACCATCCGCCTGCCCGTGCATTTCCTTGAATTGCGCAGTCAGTTCTTCAAGGCCTTTTATTCCCTGTTAAAAGAGCTTGGCCGCGAACCGACCCCGGTGGAGATCTCCAAGATGACCGATTTGCCGATGGACAAGATCCTGGCAATTCTTGAGGCCTCCCGTGAGCCTATTTCACTGGAGACACCGGTTGGCGATGATGATTCCACCCTGGGTGATTTTCTGGAAAACCAGGAGTCGGAATCTCCCTATGATGCCGTGCAGAATCGTGAGCTTTCCAGCCGGGTGGTCGAGGTGCTGTCCACTTTGACCGAGCGGGAAGAAAAAATAATTCGCCTGCGTTTTGGTATCGGGGAGGCCGCCGAATACACCCTGGAAGAGATCGGTAAACGGTTTAACGTCTCCAGGGAACGGATCAGGCAGATTGAGAAAAAAGCCCTCAACAGGCTGCGGCACTCCAGTCGCCGGGAAAAATTACGTTTTTTCTTGGACTGATTCTGCCGGCATGATCAAACATCAAGTGTGTGCCCCTTCTGTGAGCGGAAGGGGTTTTTTTATGCCCTGACGGCGTCGAAAAAAACCTGGATTTGCTATTACACAGAGCCATCTTTGGAAGAATTAGAAATTTTTACGAGTTTAGCATGTCCTGCCGATTTGCTCCAGCCGTGCCGGTTATCAGCATACAATATCTGGATGTTGATCAGGAAAATACAGAAAAAATCTGAACAGTTGAGAATTCTATGGATGAAGTAATAGAGCAGGCCGGTTTCGGGGACATCCTGGAAAAGGTACGCAATGAAGAGCGACTGAGTATTGAAGACGGCGAGCGTCTGTATGGCAGCGATGATCTGCTGGCCCTTGGCTATATGGCCAATATCGTTCGGGAACGGAAAAACGGTAACCAGGCGTTTTTTATCTATAATCAGCATATCAACTACTCCAATGTCTGTACAAATCTCTGCAAGTTCTGCGCGTTTGGCAAGGAAAAGGGGCATGAACAGGCCTATGAGATGAGTATCGAGGAGATCAAGGCAAAGGTGCGGGAGCGCATTGACGAGCCGATAACCGAAATTCACATGGTGGGCGGTATCCATCCGGACCTGCCCTATTCCTACTATCTTGATGCCCTGCGCGGGATCAAGGAGGTTCGTCCCGATGTCCATATCCAGGCCTTCACCTGTGTCGAGATTGATCATCTGGCCCGGTTGGCCGGCAAGTCGGTGGGCGACACCCTTGATGAGTTGAAAGATGCCGGCCTCGGCTCTATCCCCGGCGGCGGCGCCGAGGTGTTCAGCCCGCGTATCCGCAAGTTGACCTGCGAGAAAAAGCTTTCCGGTGACGGCTGGATCGAGGTAACAAAGACCGCGCATGAACATGGGCTGCATACCAATGCCACCCTGTTGTATGGACATATAGAAACCACCCGTGAACGTCTGGAGCATCTTGATATTCTGCGCAGGACCCAGGATGAGAGCGGCGGTTTTCTGGCCTTTATTCCCCTGGCCTTTCATCCGAAAAATACCGGCATGTCCGAGCATTCCGGCACCACCGGTATCAATGATCTGAAAAATGTTGCCGTGGCCCGGCTGATGCTGGATAATTTCCCCCATATCAAGGCTTACTGGGTGATGATCGGGCCAAAACTCGCCCAGGTCGCGCTCTCATTCGGCGCCGATGACATGGACGGCACGGTCAAGGAAGAGGTGATCACCCACATGGCCGGCGCCGAGACCGAACAGGCCCTTGGTCACAAAACCCTGATTCGCCTGATCCGAGAGGCGGGCCGTCAGCCTGTGCAGCGTGACACCCTGTACAATGTCATCGACACTTTCTAAGGGTGCGTCATCATGCTTCGTCCCATAATTGACCAGGTCCTTGCCGGCGGCCGCATCAACGGCAGGCAATTCCTCCTGCTGGCCGACAAGGCGGATCTGCACCAGCTTGGCATTATGGCCAACGCTATCAGGAAACGGTTGCATCCCGAGCCGGTGGTGACCTATGTCATTGACCGCAATATCAACTATACCGATATCTGCGTCTCCGCCTGCAAGTTCTGCGCCTTTTTCAAGGCGCCCGAGGACAACAGCGGTGTTGTCTTGAGCAACGAGGAGCTGGGTAAAAAAATCAGGGAGACCCTGGAACTCGGCGGCACCCAGATCCTGCTCCAGGGCGGGCTGCATCCGGACAAACCACTTGCATATTATGAAGATATGCTCCGGTTTATGAAGACCACGGGTATTCACGTCCACGGCTTTTCACCGCCGGAGATCTGCCATTTTGCCGAACTCTCGGGCCTGTCGACACGAGAAGTGCTGCAGAGGTTGATGGCCGCCGGTCTTGATTCTATGCCCGGCGGTGGTGCGGAAATTCTGAGCGACCGGGTGCGGCAAATGCTGGCCCCGCGAAAATGCTCGGCCGACCGCTGGATCGAGGTGATGGAGGAGGCGCATGGGCTTGGCATGCGCACCACTGCCACCATGATGTTTGGCCATGTGGAGACCATGGAGGAGCGACTGGAACATCTGCAGCGGCTGCGTGACCTGCAGGACAGGACAGGCGGCTTCACCGCCTTTATTCCCTGGCCGTTCCAGCCCGACAACACGGCCCTGGCCGCTGCTGTTCCCATAGACAAGACCAGCGGCTATTCCTACCTGCGCATGCTGGCGTTGAGCCGGATATTTCTTGATAATTTTGATAATATCCAGGCATCATGGGTGACCCAGGGACCAAAAATCGCCCAGGTTTCCCTGTTTTTCGGGGCCAATGATTTCGGTTCCACCATGATTGAGGAAAATGTGGTCGCGGCCGCCGGTGTTCATTTCCGGCTCTCCGAAGAAGAGATCAGGCGTCTTGTTACCGATGCCGGTTTTACGCCCCGGCAACGGTTGATGGACTACACGCCCGCCTGACTGTCCGGGCCCGCATCTGCCATCATGCATTCCCCTGTTGTTATTCATCGGGCGCCCTGGCTGTTTTCCATGGCCGGACCAGCGCTGTCCGATGGCGCTGTTGCCGTCCGCGATACATGCATCGTTGAGGTCGGTCCTTTTTCCGACCTGCGGGGCCGGATTCCGGGGGCGGATATTGTCGATCATCCGGACTGCGTTCTCATGCCCGGGCTTGTCAATGCCCATATTC
>WFZC01000318.1 GCA_015489765.1 Desulfobulbaceae bacterium | reverse complement strand
GGACGCTGCCATCGGTGGAGCCGGAATCAACATATACCACCGCTTTGGTTACACTCCGGACGCTCTGCAGGCAGCATTTTAACCGTTCTCCCTCATTTCGACCGATGACGACTACTCCAATTCTCACGTTTTGTTCAGGCATTACATCTTCCAGCGGATTTGGTTTGGAGCAATTACGGTCTGCGAAAATGTCTGGCAGGAAAGTTCCAACCCAAGCATGTCTCCCAGGATTTTTAGGTCCTCATCAAATAGTTGTGTAATTTTTTTCAGAGATGAGGGGCTGGGCGCGGGCCGTTCCTTCATGGTCCATAAGCTGCGTATCCAACGACGAACATTTTTGGGTACCAGGGTTCGACGCACAATAGATAATATCGGATTCTGAACAAGAGCGTCTCGCCAGCCACAGGTTCGAAGCCGCTGTGCTGAGACATTATTCCTGATATCATTTCTCCAGCAGGGAATTTCTTTGACATCCAAAAACTTAAAGATTGTTTCCAGTTCGTGTTGTGGATTGTGTCGAAAACGTTCGGCAAACATCGGTAGCACTGATGCAGGACCGTAAGTTTGAAGATACGGCATGATCTGCATGGAGTAGCGGCTGTATTCGAAGAGTTCAGGAAATTCCTCAATAGCACGATCAATATCACAGGAAATAACTCCCTGAGTCCATTCATGAATGTAATGGGACACAAGTCTCTCGACAGGGTGCCGCATAATGTATATGCATTTCAAGTCAGGACAAAACGCCTTCAGTCGGTCAATCGTCCCAGGATAGGTGGGGAGCATAGTGTAATGTGTGCTGGATTCTCCCAGAATCTGATCATCTTTAGCATCAGCAAACAGTGATTGGTACCATCTAATCCCTTTGGCATACACCTCGTCATTACTGAAAAAATTAGGTTCTTTCGGCGTAGACATGTAAAAAGACCTATGGGCTGCCAATTGGTCGTGTAGCGTGCTCGTGGCACATTTCATAGCGCCGATAAGAATGAAATCAGGACGAATTGTCCTCTCGTGTCGGTGCATATGCTTTGATGGCGAAGTGTTCATTTGATCCATATATCTCTTGTTGCGTGCAGAACAACGGTTCTGTCCTTTCGCGTAAAAACTTCTCTAAGTTTGGAAATCGAACGGCCGGCCATCCAACAAAGATTGGCTACCAGCCATCCTGGTTTACCAAAAAACTGTTGGTAATATCTTGACCTGGATTGATAGTAGTAGGCCGGCAGTCTTTTCTTTTCGCGTTGTTGCGTTTTAAGCTCTGAACTGTATCCGCGTAAGTGTACTACTCTCGCTGATGGACAATGTAAGATTGTCCATCCCTTGGCGGTAACACGGCGACAAAAATCAACATCTTCAAAATACATAAAGTAGCCTTCATCTAACATGCCGACTTCTTCGAAAATTTCTTTACGAATTAAAACGCAGGCAAAACTTGTCCATTCTGGAGTGATCGGTTGTTCAGGGAGGGGCAGTGGAATGGTATATTTATTAAAAAGGGATGTTATAAAACCAGTACCGGCCGAAGCAATAAGTTCACTTATGGGTGAGTGAAATCGAAAGCAACTGATCTGAGGCGTTCCGTCCGGCCATTCAAGCCTGGGACTTACGATACCAGCCTTTGGATATTTTTGCATTGCATCAAGAAGAAGTTTGATGGCATACGGCCGAACAATGGTATCGCTATTTAATAATAGGTAGTAGTCGGCAGTTATGTAACGTATTCCAAAATTGTTCCCATATGCAAAGCCACCATTATAAGGGGTTGTAATGATTTCAACCCAGGTCCATCCTTTTTCATCAATTGCTTCCTTGAGTAATGAGAGGGAGTTATCCTGAGAGCAGTTGTCAACAACTGTAACCCTCCATCGTTCATGCTCTATCTGGTCTTCCAAAGAGTTCAGACAATTGATAACCAGCTCTGGGGTGCGATAATTTATGATAATAATGGCGCAATGCATATAACTATTCGCTTGCAACAATAAATTATTACTTTTCTTGTAGTCGTTCTATGAAGTATTAATCTTTTAATACATAACGATTTATGTATATATCATGTTGTTGTCCTCCTCGCCTCCGCCAGCGTTGACCATCCTGAAAGAGCGCCTGAAATAAAAATATATACTTGATTTAACATGCCGTTCATTAGTGAGTCTATGAGAAACATCATGACAATTAGGCTGAGCAGTAAAGGAAAATTGGAATAGCGTTCACTCATTTTGGATTTCTTCGCTAAGTAACGAAGGACTCGCCATGGGCCAATCAACATGCCGATAAAAAGGGATCCTAAGCCAAACATGCCCTTTCGAGACACGGCAATTAACCATAATGCATCAATTGGGATGCCGATTTTCTTCCCTGTTATCGAAGAAACTTGTCGTGCTCGGTCTATCCGTCCCCATCCAAGTAAAGGGCGTTGTAACATTTTTCGGATGAAAAGATCTTCTTCGCGGAGACGTAATTCCAGCGACTGTAGTCGACTGATATCAACAAAATGACTTGCAAAATTTTCGATTGTTGATTCTGCCAGTACTCCGCTGATACGGAGTGCAATATAGAATGGGATTATCAGCAGCAATACTTGAAAGGGGCGGATAGATTTACAGGATTTGTGTAGAAAGTAGCTGGCGAAACCAAGAAGCATTGCGAACCAGCCATTTACTGATTTGCAGAGTATAGTGGTAAGGATAAAAAGCGGCACAAACAGTGACATGGAAATCCCTTTGACACTTTTCATAAAGCCACTTCGCCATAGCCAAAAGGCTGCGGTGGTCGTTGTTGCCATCCACAGGGAAACCATCAGGCCATGCTGCATAAAGACAACTGGCCGGAACCCACCATAACGACGTTGTTGAGCAAAAACATGCGGGAAAAAACCATATACCATGTTGCTGA
Organism: Desulfobulbaceae bacterium; assembly: GCA_015489765.1. Classification (GTDB taxonomy): domain Bacteria; phylum Desulfobacterota; class Desulfobulbia; order Desulfobulbales; family Desulfobulbaceae; genus DRLX01. Next base: position 1,764 of record WFZC01000318.1, on the reverse strand, counting down.
GCTGTGGGCTCATTCGTATTTCGTATAGGCAAAGAGGTATATAGATCAGACCGCCCATTACAAGAGCGCGGCAGAGATCCTGTAATTTTTCCATACTATCAAAATAAATTCGACCTGCAAAGTAAGGAACCCCCCATAACATTGTTGTATTCCAGATACCGCTCACTCCGTCGTACCAGCCAAGATTGTTAGAGAGCGATGTCGCCAGCGGTATTGTGCACCAGAGGAGCATGGGCAGGTCGATAAGTTTCCAGTGAAACTGTGCCTTCGTTCTCTTTCCGGATATTCGCCCGCCCAGGATTAATCCAATTGCGATAGATGTACCTTTGGTAAAGGGCGGAATACCAGGAAAATCGTACCCGGTCACTGGCAAAAAAAGGGTGCCGCCAATGACGGCAACAAGAACAGCTTGATGTGGTTTGAAAATAAAAAACAAAAAGATAGTAAATGGTACCCAGCCAAACAACATTATGGGAACGAGTGGAGTCATTCGGTCCTTTGCAAGAAAGTGGTTTTCGTATGATGAAACTTGCTCATGGCTAGCAATCATAGGCAGCCTGCTTTTGCGCATTCGCTCAGGTCGCATGGCAGCGACGGCGAAACTAGATGTCGACACAAATCATATGCAGTACCATTATATGCTATGAACTCAAAGAGTTATGTGGGCCGTGGCCAGTCGCGTAATATCAAAGCGTTTTCTGCTGTATCAAGTTTTTTTCAGTGGTATATTCTCAGTAATTTTTTCCCATTGTCGTCCATGGTTAACTCTTGCCCGGTTTTTTTCATTTGGTGATGAGTAAGGAGAGCCAAGGCAGCGAATCGACCATCAATCCATAGCGTTCTACTGCAATCTATATATATTTTTTGTTTTTTTTGTAAGTTTTCAAGCAACTGCCGACGTAAAGTCGAGTTGACAGGAACCTTGACATACCGGCCGACTATAATACTCTTCTTTGTTTTCAGTATAACTTCGTCCATATTTTCATTATCATTGGGCCTGTAGCGCCTGTAGTTCAGCCAGGCAGGTATACGTATAATGATATAGCTGGTCAAAAAGAGACCATCACGTGCATACCTGAAAAAGAGTTTTGGTTCCTGAAAAATACGCCAGATCCATTCCAGGCCAAAGTACCGAAACAGGCGTGGCGCCCTTTGCACTGTCCCAGCCAGAAAATTGATTGTGGCGCCCAGGTGGCTGATAATGCCTGCCTTGAGGCGGTGACGGTTATACTCAATCCACTGGGTTCCCTTTTTCGCGCCAAGAGCAACCAGGAGGATGTCTGGTCTGGTTTTGTTAATTGTATTGATGATAGCGTCAGTACTCATTTCTTCAATGGAACCAAAGCCAGGGTTCAGGGCGCCGACGGCCTTCAGCCCACAGGGGTATTGGTTGATTTTATTCATAGCCAGTTCAGCAGCACCTTCTTCGCCGCCGAACAGAAAAATTGTCATGGGATTGTTCGGATCCTTTTCCAAGAGTAACTGAATCAGGGTAGATCCGGGCACAGTTTCCCGCATGGGGTATTTCAGGCCCTTGGCAAGCCAGAGCAAGGGCTTGCCGTCCAGAGTGACAATGTCGCTGTTCAGAATGGCCGTGCGAAATTCATCGTCCCCGGAGGCCTGGACCACCCAATTCACATTGACGGTTGACCAGACAATGCTTTGTTTTTTTTCCGCCTTCCTCCGCAGGAGCGCAATTGTTTGTTCACGCGTCAGGTTGTCGATCGGCAGCCCGAACAGGCCGTAGACATCACGCTGGAAATC
>WFZC01000317.1 GCA_015489765.1 Desulfobulbaceae bacterium | reverse complement strand
GTTAAGGCATGTAGGTTTATCCTGAATTACTGTGTACACCACTCCCTTACCCAAAAGTCATCTCAAGTTTTTTGGCGGCCTTTTTCAGCTCGGTGCGGGCAACAGCAAAGTTCAGCCGAAACCAACCCTCACCGGCGGGACCATAGGCCAGTCCGTCACTAAGGCCAAGGCCTGCCGCATCTACCAGCTTTTTCCATATCGCATCATGGGCCAGGCCGGTTCCCCGGAAATCCAGCCAGGCGAGAAAGGTTGATTCCGGGAGCATCATGGAGAGCTGCCGCTGGGAAGCGATTCTTGCAGCCAGAAAATCCCTGTTCCCCGCCAGGTAATGAATCAACGCTTTTTTATACTGTTGCCCCTCTTTGGAAAAAAGGGTCTGGATGGCGGTCTTGGCCGGGATACTGATATCACCGGTATGGGTTTTATCTGTTACCTTATGAAAACGTCTGCGCAACCGGTGGTCCGGGATGAGAACAAAGGATGGCTGCAGGCCGCTGCAATTAAAGGTCTTGCCGATGGAATGGGCCAGAATCGTCCACTTTTCCGCACCGTCTATGGCTAGCATCGAGGTGTGAATGCCTGGAGGATAGATAATATCGGAATGGATTTCATCGGCAAGGAGGAAGATCTCGTATTTTCGGCAGATGCGCACCAGCTCCGAGAGTTCTTCAACGCTCCAGACCCGGCCGCTCGGGTTCTGCGGATTGCAGAACAGCACCATTTTTATCTTTCCTGCCCGGCATGCCTGCTCAAAGGCGGCGAAGTTGATGGTATACCGTCCCTTGTCAAGGAGCAGGGGAATATTGATAAGCTTACGTTTTTGGTTGAGAATGGAAGAATAGAACCGTTCATAAATCGGCGAAAAAAGCGCAACGCCCTCCCCTTCCCCGGTACAGGCGGAAATACCGTTGCACATGGTGGTGACCACGGACGGCGAAAACAGAATTTCGTCTGCGCGGGTCCGGCATTCGTGTTCCTCCCGCATCCACCATTGGATAGCGTCCCTGAGCTTTCTGCTCTGCATCGTATACCCGTAACAGGGGTGTTGTATTCGCTTGATCAGGGCATCCTGCAAAAACGGCGGCGCCGGTAAATCCATATCCGCAACCCAGAGCGGCTGCACGGTATCACTGCCGAAAACACTTGCCCGGGCATCATATTTGACGGCATCCGTGGATTGGCGGCGAACAGGTCTGTCAAAATCAGGAATTATGGTTTTCATGCCGTCCACCTTACCAGAACAGGGGGCGGCACGTCATCAGATTTTCCTGTTCAGGGCGTCTTCTTCCTTATATTCCCTATCCTGCCTCTTTCAGGCGAAAACTCTTGCGTATTCTATCGTTGTGATGGTAAGAAAATGGTAATGATTTTTGATACGGAAAAGCGGCACATTGCGTTGGCGATGACCTAATCCGGGGCAAGCATGAGGGGAGGCAGGTGCAGAAAACAGCAGATGATGATATTCCACTTCCGCCGCAACCACTCCTCCCCACTTTCACCGCCCTGCTGGCGGCGGGCGACCTGGAGGGATATGGCAGGGAACTCTGCAGCCAGGGAGTGGGCTGGGTCCTGCATTTTCAATTCCCTCTGCTGGCGGCGCATTTTTTTCCGTTGCGCCGGTTTCCTCCCCTGAAATCCCCACCACCTCGCATTCAGTTGTTGTCCCTTGCCGTAAGTCCCGGCACGTCCTCGACGCTTTCCGACCTGGAGGCCCTGTATCGTCTTTTTCTCCTGGACGGCGATGAAGAGGCAACCGGGGTCTGCATCGGAATTGCCCTGCAGTCCATTATTGACAGCGGCCATGCCTTTCACCGTTTTCAACCGTGGCGGGAACGGGCCGAAAAATTCCTGAGCAAGGATTCCCCATCACCACTGGTCAGGGCCTTTCTTGCTCTGTTCCAGGTCTGGGCGGAAATTATGGGGCCCGGACATCTTGCATCAGCCGGTGTTTTCCTTGAATCGATGCGGCAAAACGCCGAGCAGGCACAGTCACCCTCACTTATCGTGTTCCATGCAGCCCTGGTTGCCTATATTTCTTTTTGGCGGGGTGATCTGTCCGCGCTTGAAATTGTCCTTGCCGATGTCAAACCTTTTGCAGAGGATCCGCACACCTCGCCCCTGGCTGTCCTGCACTACCGGTCCGCGTTTGCTCTGCTGAAGACGTTGCAGGGGGCGCCGGAAGAAGGACGGCGGATTTTTTGCCATCTGCTCAAACACCCAATGCTGGAGGTTGTTTCTCCCGGCCTCTGGTTGCAGGTTGTGGGCAATTACCTCTATACGGTAGCCACCCTCTCCGATCAAAAGGAGGCGGAAAGAATCGGCGTCCTGTTGTTGGCCAGGACCGTACCTGAGTACAATCATTACTACCATTCCTACCTGCATTTTAACCTCGCGATCGTTTCGCTGGTCCGGGGCAGACCCCAGAAGGCCCTGAACCATGCCTTTGAAAGCAGGAGATACGGAGAACTGTGCAAAAGCAGCAATGTCGCCCGCATGTCGGCCCTGGTTATTGGTCAGGCGCTGATGGAGCTTGACCGGGATGAAGAGGCCCTGGATCATTTTCGCACTTGGCTGCCGCGCTGGAAAAAAGCCGAGTATTGGATTATTGCCGTCCTCGGCGCCATCGAGATGGGCTATATTCTGCTGCGGCTGGCAAGAATAGATTCGGCCCGCGATGCCCTGCGAACGGCAAAGGCGATGGTCCCGAAGAATGAGCAAGTTGCAACCCTGTATCGTCCCGGTGATTATGCGTGTCGTCTTGAAGAGATGCTCTTTCCTGAGCAAATGCTTGCAGAGCGTGCACGCAAAACTCCGATCACCATCACCACCCTTGGTGAATTTTCCGTGACCATCCACGGCGGTAGGACCCTCACGGATAAAAACTGGCATGGATCCAAGGCCAAAAAACTTTTGCAGACAATTATTGCCCTTGGCGGCAGCAGGGTGTCGACGGAACAGCTTGCCTACATGCTCTGGCCGGATGCCACCGGCGACCATGCCATGAACGCCTTCAAGGTAACCCTTTCCCGGCTGCGGGCCACCCTTGCAGGTGGGGACAAGGAGATACGCAAAAACATCCTTATCGTCAGACAGAAACGCATAACCCTTTCCAGCCGGCTCTGCAGTGTGGATGCGTTTGTCTTTATGGATTTTGTCCACAGGGCCGGAACTCCCGTACTGCAACCGGACGCCATGGCGGCCGCTCTGGCCATGTATAGCGGTAATTTTCTGGAGGCATCCACAGATTACTGGATTATCAGCGCCGGAGAAAATATGCGGGAACGGTTTATACAGGCCACTCTGCAACTCTGTGATTCTCTTGCAACCGGTCGGGATATCGAGCAGACCATTTCCCTGCTGGGCCGGGCCATGGAATTTGATCCCGTCAATGAGGCGGTATGCGCCCGGTTGATGCAGGCCCATCTCCACCTTGGCAACAGGGTAAAATCTCTTGATATCTACAATAAGATTTCCAGAGATCTTGAGCGGCAGCGCGGCATCGGACCCGGCCCCATGCTCCACCATCTTTACCGGCAGATACAGAAGAATTAGCTCTTTTTCTTTCCCTTTCCCCTTCCATCCTTTCCTTCTTTTTTGCAAAAAAACTGCAACTGTAACCTTTTTGTAACTTTTTCCCTGCTAATAAGTGATCGGAAGTGCGAATTGTGATGGCGTCGTAAAAACTTCGATCTACTGCGTCGTGTGTCCTGTGGCGATTCGTTGGCATACTATATGTATAGTTAAGAACCACCACAGAACACTACTCCTCGGAGTCTACGCTTACCTGTATATCTATGTTTTTACTTAGCCATCTTTGAAAAAATCTTGATTTTTTACGAGTCCATCAATTGTGTAATCGATCATAAAAAAGGAGAGGAAAGATGCAGAAAACGACCAGGGTACAGACCACCAATTCCAGACCAGCCGAACCCGTCAACCAGTCACGCAGAAAGGCCCTGAAAACCATTGCCGCAGGCAGTGCGGCCGCAGGCGCCCTGGCCATGACCGGCAAGTGGAGCAAACCGGTGGTCAACTCCATTATTCTGCCGGCCCATGCCCAGGCAACCAATGGAGCCGCGCCGGCAACCTGTACCACACAAGTTACCTTTGCCTGTTATGCGGTAGACCTGGGGAAGGCGGCCCATGGCAAAGCATTCCTTCCCCTTGCTGGTGTTTATGTCGAAGGGGATATCATACCCGCTCAGGCAGGAGTCGCCATTATGGTTGAAATCAGAACCATCCTTAAAAATCAAGCTTCAAGATCAGACATCCTGCATACAACGACGGATTCATCCGGATCATTTAACGTTACCAAGGCATGGACTGCAAGCGATGGAGTCGCCTCCATCAGTGGAGTAACGGTTACCGGGCCATGTAACAGCCTTGATGCCCAACCGTGCGCCACCTGATACTCGGGATCATCGGTTGGGAAGTGGAGTTTTGAAAAAATTGGATATCGTATCCCGTTACCCATGAGAAATGTTATGAAATATGATGTCTGTATTACTCTTTGCATCGCACTGCTGCTGAGCAGCGGCACAGCCAACGCTCTTTCACCGGCAAAAGAATTTTTGCCGATGCAGAACATTGGACCAGCCGGTATGCCAACTGTCGGTATGGCCGCGGCAGATGTTGATGATGATGGCGATATTGATATCCTGGTTGCCAATGACGGCGCCAGAAACAGGCTCTACCGCAACAGGGGAAACGGGACCTTTGCAATTGAATATTTCAGCGCCGATTCCCTGAAAACAAGGGACATAAAAGCTGTTGATATGGATAATGACGGCGATTTGGATATCATTACCGCAGAAGGCGCGGCCAGCGGCAGTGTATCCAGTAAACTCTATCTCAATGATGGTACCGGTCATTTTGGGTCAGGGATCAATTTTGAAAATCACAGCGCCCCATATTATGGCAAGAGCATTGCCGCCGGCGATCTCAATGGTGATGGAAAAAGAGATGTTGTTATCGCCTATTATGGAAAAAATCGGGTCTGCCTGCAGGATACTATAACCAGTTGGACATGTGGTGATTTATCCGATCAGGCCAATTATACAGCCGGGATTGCAATAGCCGATATCGACAGGGACGGCAGACTTGATGTGATCACTGCCAATACTGACACCTATAATTTTGTTTATTTTAACAATGGATCCACCACTTCTCCGACCCGGGAACCATTCGGTCCCTCCTTCGATAACTCCTATGGCCTGGCCGTTGGCGACCTCAACCATGATGGTAATTCGGATATTGTTGTTGGAAACTATAACGGCATCAATCGATTGTACCAGTTCAAGGGCAATCGGAGCCTGCAATCCAACTCGAATCTCGGTGATTTTACCCATAAGACGTACGGTATCTCATTGGGTGATATTGACCGGGACGGGGACCTTGATGTCCTGGTCGCCAATGACCGCCAGGACAATCTGCTCATGAAAAACAGGGGGAATGGCTACTTCCAGGAAAGTGATGCCTTTTTGCTTCAGGATCCCGGCGAATCCTATCGGTTTGTAATAGCGGATTTCAACCGTGATGGAAAAAATGATCTTGCCTGTGCCAACAATTATGGATCCAATGCCCTGTTTTTGCATAAACACAATTCACTGTCCCTGCTTATGGCGCCCGTGATCGCCGGCGCTCATAATTCCTCCCCGCCTTCAAGCCCGGCAGCACCCAGCCATATTACGGCAACTGCGATGAATGATACCTTTGGCATAATTCTCCATTGGCATGATAATTCAAATAATGAGAACGCTTTTCTCATCTATCGCAGCGAAACAGATAATTTCAATGATGCCCTGCAGACAACCATAACCGCCCCTAACCTGACTTCTATTGCACTCTTTCATCTGGCTCCATGCAAAAGGTACTATTTCTGGGTTGCCGCAAAAAACACGACAGGTCAAAGCGTATCTGCAAATTACGCGACCGCAATGACAGCGCCGGATGCTCCGGAATATGTATACACGACCAATTACACTATCAGATCCACCACGTTGTATTGGCGAAACAATGTTGATCAATGTACAGTACGGTATCATGTGTATGCAAAAGCTCCAGAGGATGACAGCTATACGCAAATTCCCGATGGTGATAACTTGACCGATGGATCGATCGGGAGTGTCAATGTCGGTATTACTCCTGAAACCTATGTTTATTACAGGGTTGCCGCTGAAAACAACGATGGTACCATTGGTCCGATGAGCTGCACGGTTAAATCAGGATACCGTGCGGCCTATGCCTACAATCATGCCGGTTGCAATGCAGCCGTCGGCTACGCTTTTGGTGATAAACCAAAATATCCCTGGGCATCGACGGATAAGAGCAACAAGGTAATTTTTACCTGGGACGATGTCGCTATCCAGTACAACAGCAATGGATCAGCCGTCAGCTTGTACGCAAACTGCTTTCGAATTGCATACAAAATTGGTGCGGGCGGATGGGTCAATTACACTGATTGTCTGCAAAATCCTACAATTCAGAACAACTGGCAATATCAGAGTTTTGAAATCAACCAGATGAGTGCAGATACATCTGCTACTATCAGGATATCGACGCATTATCTCTACGATACGGATGGAGATGGAAATAAGGAAGATGTATATAGCGAACCCATTACCATCACGGGCCGGACTCTGCCAAACGGTAGTGGCGGCGGGGGGGTAGCAGCCCTTGGTACTGCTCCATGGGTGACCGCCAGTCATTATTTTCCAGGTAAAATCATGGTAGGCTGGACTACCAGTAGCAACGCCACGAGTTATCAGGTGTACAGGGGCAATTGGAATGGTTCCTGTGCAGGGACGAGTTATGGCTCATACAGAACGTTCTCAGCCGGTCAATCGTCCTTTGATGATATGGTCGGAGACTGGAAACAATTCTGTTATAAAGTCAGGGCCTGTAATAATGGAGGGTGTACAGCTTTTTCTACCGGTGAATATGGAAATTCCGGCGGGTTATGAGAACTTTCTACTTTCTTTGTTAATTGTCCGGGAAGATACGGTCACGGCTGGTGATGATTCTATGGGTGAAAATGTCAGGGCGGGAATATTTGTTCACATAAGTGGTACAGAACCTGTTCCGGGCTATTCGGCGGATGGTTCAGGGATGATGGCCACAGTCTCTGGATATGCTGTGGAAGAAATTTACATCAAAGGGAAAGTGCGGCCATTTTTTCTTAAGAAATCGGCCGGTTCCCCAGGCGCGCGCCTGGTTACGGGCGGGGAAGATGCGGTCACGGCTGGTGACGATTTTACGGGTGAAAATGTCAGGGGTGGAGTGTGAGGCGCGGACGTGTTGATGCAGGCAGGTAAGTTCCTCACGGACCGAGGCAAGGGAGCGGGCAGGCCGGTTGGCCATAAAGGCTGCCCGCTCGGCCGGGTCATCAAACATGGAACCATAAAAGGTGTTCAGTTCCTCCGTGGTGAGTGACTGCTCCATCATCTCATAGGCAGAAACCGGAATGCCCCTGCGGTCATCAATGGGATACAGGGTTCCGGCCAGGGCCGTGGCCGAGGTAAAGCGCGCCCGCCAATCGGCAAGGGTCAGCGCCGCCACCCACACCCCCATGGACCAGGCCAGCAGGTCGATCCGTTCGTAAGCATCGAGCCGGGAGAGATCGGGGAGGTCAAGGCGGCGATAGTCATAACAGATAAAACAATCGCTGTCGTCGGGCAGCAGACCGATGAAGGGCTCCGGCCCCATGGCCCAGCCGGCCATGAAGAGAAGGCAGCGGTTGTTTTTCTTTCCTGTCTGCAGCCAAGACCCCTTCATGCCCGCATTTCCATGGCCTCGGCAATCAGGCGCGGCAGGGGCGCCAGGTTTTCCCAGTCCATGACGGCGGTCAGTGACAGCCGCAGCCGGGCCGTGCCTGCGGGCACCGTGGGCGGCCGCACCGCCGTGACCCAGAACCCCTGCGTTCGCAGGGTATCGGCCACCCGCACGGCAAAGTCAGCGGCCCCGATCAGCACCGGCACGATATGGGAGCTTCCCCCGGTTTGGAGGCCGTGCTCCTGTAACCCTGTGCGCAATCCATCGGCAAGTTGCCGTACCTGCCGGCGCTGCCGGGTCATCTCCGGAATTTTTTCCAGCACAAAAAGGAGCCAGGAAAGCGAGACCGGTGGCAGGCCGGTGGTGAAGATAAAGGAGCGGCTTGTGTTGAGCAAATATTCCCGCAGGACTTGAGAGCAGATAACAAAGGCGCCCTGCCCAGCCCAGGCCTTACCGAATGTGCCGACCAGCAGGTCAACCGTGTCCATCACCCCCTGCTCTTCGGCAAGCCCCAGTCCCTGGCGGCCACGCAGTCCGACCGCGTGCGCCTCATCCACGTAAAGGACGGCCTGGAATTTTTCCTTCAGCCGGGCCAGCCTGCCCAGGTCCGTCGTGTCTCCATCCATGCTGAAGATCGACTCGGTAACGATGAACACCTGCCCATAGTGTTTTCTTTTCTCGGCAAGCAGAGTTGCCAGCCGCTCATAATCAAGATGCGGATAACGGACCACTCTTGCCCGCGACAGGCGCATGCCGTCGATGAGGCTGGCATGGCAGAGCTTGTCGGCCAGGATCAGATCGCCCTTTTTGGCCAGCGCGGGCAGGATGCCGATATTGGCATGGTAGCCGGAGTTAAATACCAGAACCCGGCCAGGAGCGTACAAGCGGGACAATCCCTCTTCCAGTTCCCGGTTGACTTCGTGATTACCGGTCATCAGGCGTGAACCGGTGGCGCCTGGTCCAAAGCGGGCCAGGAGCGTTTGTTCATTAAGCTGGTTATAAAACGCCGCCACCAGGTCACGGTCAGCCGCCAGACCGAGATAGTCATTCCCGGCCAGATTCAAGTATTCACGATCCTGGTAGACCACCCTGCCCGCTTCCGCAAGGCCAAGTTCAAGCAGGTAGCGGGCCAGTTCCTGCGCCCTGATTTTGTCCAGCCGCTCCCCTGCCTGCTGCTCAAGGGTGGTCATGGCAGCGGGCTACCCGACATAGGTGCTGTACATATCCTCGTTAAAGCCTACCACCAGCATGTTGCCGATCTTCAGGGTCGGCGCGCGCAGGTTGCCGGTACGGCCGAGACAGCTTTTCAGGATATCTTCCTTGCTGTCCGTTTTCGGATCAAAGGTGACAACCTTTTTCCCCTTGCCGACCACGATTTTTTCGGCGCTGGAGAGCAGCTCCCAGGCATCGTCATCGGCGATTTTCTGTTTTCTGGCCTCGACAGTTTCATTAATAGTGATTCCCTTTTCGTCAAACACAGCCTGTGCTTTTGTACACGATTTTCAGCCCTTGCGCAGGTAGGCCCAGTCGATTTTCATTGGAGTTCTCCTTGTACGTTTTTTAT
>WFZC01000316.1 GCA_015489765.1 Desulfobulbaceae bacterium | reverse complement strand
AGGGCGCGTCCACGGCCATCCATGCTGATCAACACCTCGTTATCCTTCAGGATGTCCGTATATGCCTTACTGGTGAACTGGGCGCCCTGATCCGTGTTGAAAATGTCAGGCTGCCCAAAGCGTCTCAAGGCTGACTCCAGGGCGGAAAGGCAAAATTCCTTGTCCATGGTGATCGAGACCTCCCAGGAAAGCACATACCGACTAAACCAGTCCATTACGGCCACCAGGTAGGCGAACCCTCCGCTCAAGGGGATATAGGTGATGTCCGAAGACCACACCTGGTCAGGGCACAAAACGTCCACATTCCTCAGGAGATACGGATAGACCTTGTGCTCAGGATGCGGCGTGCTCGTGCCTGGCTGCGGCGCAATCGACTGAATTCCCATCTTTCGCATAAGCCGCTGGATTCGTTTCCGGTTGACTCGATATCCCCGACGCCGCAAGACATCTCGCATCTTGCGGCTTCCGTAAAACGGATGGTTGGTATACTCTTCATCGATTATCTTCATGAGCAGGAGGTTTTCCTCGCTCTCCCGATGAGTTAGCGCGCTGTTGTAGTAACTGGACCTGGGCAACTCCAGAAGATCGCACTGGCGGGCAATGCTGATCTCCGGGTGGGCCGGGTCGATATACGCCCGCTTGGCGGCCGTACTTAACCCAGATGCCCTGTTGTTTTTTTTAACCAGTCCAGCTCAACCTGCAACTTGCCGATCTGCTGATATAATCTGTCTCGCTCAGCCTCCATTGCCTTGATGGTTTTGCTTTGCTTGCCGCTGAAAATCTCCGGGAGTCCGTCTATGGCTTTTTGCTTCCAACGGTTCACCTGGGAGGTGTGGATAGCGAATTCAGAGGCGATTTCACCATTGGTCTTCTGGGCCTTTAAGGCCATCAAAGCCACCTTGGCTTTCAGGTCCTTGCTGTACGTTTTTCGTCTCATAATTCTCCCCTTGAACAGTCTGTTTTGTTGCTTAGCATACTGTCCAGTTTTTGGGGTCCACTATATGGGTCCAGCCTGACCGTGAAAGTGGGTCCACTCGAGACCGGCGACAACATGATGATTATATATTCGACAGTAGTCTGTCAAGGTTTCCTTCAGTAGGCTGCTGATTGAAACCGGGTCTGGGTGATGACTTCCTTGATTCTGGCATTAGAACGTTCAACCATCCCGGCTGCAGATACCTTGGCCTGATAAGGAGATGTTCGACTTGATGTTTCTGGCAGACTGTATCAAATGGATGGTATCCGGTGGGTTTCCTCCTGCCCGTGGCACAAAATCTGTCAGTAGACTCCTTACCATTGTCAGTGAGAATGATCTTGATCTCAAAAGGAGTTTTGTTGAGCAGATTTTTGAGGCAGGCGGCTGCAGATGCCCCGGACCTGGACGCCCTGATCTCGAAATAGATCATCAGGTGGCGCGATCAATGGCGACACAGCATGTATGTCTGCCATTGTTCAAAAGACAGGTCAGTGCCGGACGAAGACCTGTCAGATGCGGGTGATGTCTGGTTTGACGCTGAACCGTTTCAGTGGATGCAGCAATTAAGCACTTATGAATTGTTATCCTGAATCTCTGTAAAACGCACGAATTTGGGATAAAAGGCGCTTATAAAGCCCTCGGCGATCTTTTGCGCCTGTGCTCTGGAGTGCTTGCGTAGATTCACAGTGATGCGGACAAAAGCGTGCTGCTCATTATTGCTGACAAACTTGTTGTACCCCATATCGATCTTGTTGCGATAGACTTGGGTGTTGGTGAAGGGGCCAGCCTGGTACCAATAAATCACCAGTTCTTTCAGTTCATCCTGGGCGGTTGTAATCTCTTCGTAATTGATTGTGTGGCGACCGATGGTGAACGAATGGCGGACAGGTTGCTCTTCAATGCGCCATCCCTGGCTGGGATAGCAGACCAGTGGAGAATGTGCGGCGTAGGCCTTGCCGGCAGTGTAATAGTAACCAATGTACAGTGTTACCTGACCCGAGGAGTTTGCATAATCCGCAAAGAGATAGGAATCCAGTTTCAACATTTCCACCAGGTCTTTTCGCAGCGGAATTATGCGGGTTAGCGTGTATGGCCCAATTTGTTTGAAGTATTGCGTCATGTCTGGCTTATGAACTGTTGCCGGAGAGCGTCGCCAGCCATACACGACTAAGGTGGTGATCAAAAAGATCGCCACCAGCAGGTACAGCTTGATTATTTTCTGTTTTCCCAATATTCCAATATCCTTTCGGTTAGAAGCAGGAGACCCAGGGCTGCACCAAAGATAATTATTCCCAAGGAGGTATGCCGGATTCCTTCGCCCAGGTCAATTTGAAAAAAGTGATATAAAAGAATCATTACCGTAACCCGGCAGATATTCACCAGAATGGCCGTGGGGATACTGGCGACCAGTAGGATCAGGCGAGAGGTTGTCTGGCGAAGCATGAAATAGCCAATGAGAATACTGAGGGTCGACAGGGCAATTATCGAGCGTAGCCCACTGCAGGCTTCCACTACTTCAAATGATTTTCCGGGGATACTCATTATGTTGCCCTCCCTGAGGATGGAGACATTCATTGCCCGGAGGATCATTTCGCTGATTTTCGAGACCTCTAACTGCAAGGGGAATGTCAGGCGAGTGTAGACTTGATCAGGAACAGGTATCAGCAAGAGGAGAAGCAGCAGGGGGGTAAACAAGAGGGAAATTATGCGAACCCCAAAGAGAAAAATGAGGCTGCCGATGATTGTCAGATAGAAAGACAGGGCAATAATGGTCTGAACTTGGGTCAAAAGGGAAAAGAAATAGAGAAGACTGGAACCAAGAAGAAGCAGCAGTCCCAAGTTGGACAACTGAATAGGAAGTCTTTTTATTTCATCACGTTTGGACCATATTATATACCCGATGATGGGTACAATGAAAAATGCATGGTTGTACTCTGCCGAATGTGCCCATTTGCCAACAAGAATTTTCAGGGCCGGATAGTAGGCGGCCAGAAAAAGCAGGAGGGCGGACACTGCCGGAAAGATACCGTTTATAGAGACCTTAACAGATTTTTGTATTGTCACTGAGTTACCAGGATGTCATGGGGGATAACTATTTGTCGGGTCCCGTACGATTATAGACATTTTTTAAAGAGGGCCGGTTCCTGCTTTTACCAATTTTTCAGTGTCTGCACAGGAGTGATATACCCTAGATTCGTAGAGTATGGTGGTTATATATTCGACAGTAGTCTGTCACTCCTTCAAATGGTCTGCTGATTAAACCTTGACTGGGTGACGATCTTCTTGATTCTGGCATTAAAACGTTCAATTATGCCATTAGTCTGCGGATGCCTTGGCCTGATAAGGCGATGTTCGATTTGATGTTCCTGGCAGACCGTATCAAATGAATGATTTCCGGTAGGTTTCCTCTGGCCCTTAGCACAAAATCTGTCGGTAAATTCTTTTCCATTGTCAGTGAGAATGATCTTGATCTCAGAAGGAGCCTTGTCGAGCAGATTTCTGAGGAAGGCAGCTGCAGATGCCGCAGACTTGGACTCCCTGATCTCAATAGATCCAGCAGGTGGCGCGATCGATGACGACAAAGAGATATTTACGCTGCGCCTCATTCGGTATTTGGGGCAGATACTTGAGATCGGCATGTGTGTTTCCTTGCCTGTATAATCCTTGAAATTCCGGGATGTTTTCTTCTTCCTTTTCTCTTCAGGGACCAAGTCGGCCCGCCACGAGGCCCCATGCTGGCGCAGGCACCAGTCCAGAGCGGATCGAGACTTTTGGGTTGATGAACTCCCTGACAACGACCAGGAGATCATCCAGTGGAAGAAGAAGGGGTTTTCGCAGTTCAACAACGATTTCCTCCTCCAAGGGAGCCAAGGTGGCGGAGGTTATGCGGCCGGTGTGACTTGCCTTCCACCAAGTCACGGTTTTTCCACTTCCGCACAGTTGCTTTTGTGATGCCGTATTTCCTGGCAAGCTGGCTCATGGGCAGGGTAGACTGCCTGATTTCCTTGCGGATAGCCGGGGTAGTTCTTGCGTTTTTTGGAATCCGACCTGCATGGAACTTCGTCTTGCTGATGACAAAATACCTTGCATGGCTCGTATTGTCCTCTCCTGCAAGGCTAGGCCCGCTCGCGGGTGCTTCGCAGCCTTACAGGAGAGGACAACACGGGCTTATAACCTGTGACAGTGATAAAGGGAAAGAAATTCCCTTTATTGTGACCAGGGAACAGCACCCCTTGAAGTATGTGCCTGGTACGGAATAAAGGATAAGGCCACCTCGGTACATAATCAATCGGGATGTTACTAGGGGGGTAGGCGCGAAGATAGTAATACGCCCCTGTTTTTGAGTACCTTACACTCATTGATTCCGTCGACAGGAGCTGTCAGTATATTGTAGTGCTGAGATATTTTGCAATGTCAGTAGGTTATACAACAACGTATGGTATTGCTTAGATGTTACCTTGATAGTACCGGAAGCCAAGTGAAAAGTCAACGCGATCAAGGAGCACAACATTCTAAACAGCACCTTTTGAAAGGAGAACTGCTGGAATGGTTTTGATCAGGATTTTGAGATCCAGCCATAGGGACCAGTTTTCGATGTACTTCAGGTCCATTTCCAGCCATTTATCAAAAGGCAGGTTGGAGCGACCTGAAATCTGCCAGATGCAGGTAATGCCCGGCTTGACACTGAATCGTTTGCGCTGGATGCCGGAGTCAAAAAGGGCCACGTCCCGTTGCGACATGGGCCTGGGGCCAACCAGGCTCATTTCACCTCGAAGTACATTGAAAAGCTGAGGCAGTTCGT
>WFZC01000315.1 GCA_015489765.1 Desulfobulbaceae bacterium | reverse complement strand
CCCCCTATCCCAAGACCGGAATGCGGGCGCAGTTATTGGAAGACGGGTTAATTACCAATACCGATGATCTGAAAAAGTATAACGGTCTATGGGCAAATGTCCGAACCAGATACCTTGATGCCGATGAGCTGCAGTACCAGTTCTGGTACCAGCGGCAGGTGGTGCTCGGCTGGTGGAATCCGCCGGCACCGGTCAGAAAACGGGGCCGTATCTGGACCGGTATCTGGCGATTTCTCTTTAAACCCTATCTCAAACTTCATTACAGAAGAATCATGAAAAAATACGGCTGGCGCGGCCGGTATCAGCGGGAAGTGGAACGATGGCAACGGATGAATCACTTTAAGGATCTGGAGGGTTATTAGGTCGATGCAGTTGTACAACCTTGAATTTACGGAACAGGAAATCAGGGAGGCGGTCGCCGCAAACCGGCTGCTCTCCATGGAAATTGAATTTAGCCGGGTCTGCAACTTCCGCTGTTCCTATTGCTACGTTGAGGAAAAAACGAAATGCAGCGGCGAGCTGACCAGGGCTGAAATCAAAGACACCATCCGCCAGGCCAAGGCACTGGGCGCAGGCAAGATAATCATTCTCGGCGGCGAGCCCTCCATTTATCCGCATCTTGCGGAGATGCTGGAGTTTCTCCATAATGAGCAACTGGAAACAGAGATGTTCACCAACGGCACCGGTATCGACGGGCAACTTGCCGCCCTGCTGGCCCGGTACCGGGTCCGGGTTGCCTTGAAACTCAACTCCCGCAACGCGGAAATCCAGGACCGGCTGGCCGGGAAAAAAGGGGCGCACGCCATCATGACCGGCGCCCTGGCAACCCTGCAAAAGGCGGGATATCCATCAAAAGAGCTGTTTCTTGCCGTCAGCACCGTGATCTGCAGGCAGAACATCGACGAGCTGCCGGCCATGTGGCGCTGGCTGCGAGGGCAGAATATCGAGCCCTATTTTGAAGTCATCACGCCCCAGGCCCATGCCCTGGAAAATTCCTGGCTCATGGTCGACAGCGCCACGCTGAAGAGGTTATTTGAAGAGCTCTCCGCCATTGACCGGGATGAATTCGGCCGCCGCTGGGACCCGCAGCCGCCGCTTGTGGGCAATAAGTGCATGCGCCACCAGGTCTCCTGCCTGGTCACGGCCACCGGAGAGGTCATGCCCTGCGTCGGAGTGACCATTGCCCTTGACAACATCAGAAATAACCGGCTGGCCGATATCCTGAAAAACTCGGAGGTCATCAATAACCTGAAAAACTACCGGCAGATGATCAAAGGGGAGTGCAAAACCTGCGAGAAGGCGGTGGAATGCTATGGATGCCGGGGCGCGGCCTATCAACTCACCGGAGACTACCTGGCCTCGGACCCGACCTGCTGGCGCAACCGCGCCTGAACAAAGAGACACAAGGCACCAACCGCATTAACGGCTGGAGGATGCGATGCCGCCGGATCAGTCACATCCCCTGCGGCCGCCGGTAACGCGCAGGACGGCGGCGTCGGGCAGGGCGGTGATCATCTTCTGCAGCTCGGTGTCATCATCAAGCCAATGTCGGAGCTGATCAAGCATGGGGAGCGCATAGGGTGAATCACTGTCTTTGGCCAGACTGTAGATGATCCAGGTTCCCTGACGATTACGCTCCACAAGACCCGCATCTTCGAGAAGTTTCATGTGCTTGGAGACCGTTGACTGGGCAAGCCCGAGCAGGTTTTGAATTTCACAGACGCACAGTTCGCCCCGTTCCAGGATCTTGAGAACACGCACCCGGTTGGGATCGGAAAGCGCTTTCATTATTCGAATGAATTGTTTCATGGATGTATTCTGGTTGGATGAGTACCTGACAGGCGCAATTCTGTTTTACAAAACAAACAATAGTACATGTGGTGCTGAAACAAATTTATTTTATCCTGCCTCCTGATGAACACTCTGGAATAATTTATTTTTTATGATATATTCAGGTCATAAGACTGTATGAGTATTTCCGCTGAAATTCCCAATCCGTCTTGGAGCCTTCTAATCATGTTGATAGAAAGTGACCGCTTTTTATTTAATATTTCCGAAACCCTTGAACGTGAACCAAAAAGAGGCACTAAATCTTTACGAGAAAGTCCCTGGCTTTCCATTTGATGCAGGATTGCTTCAATTGGCTCCGGTGGCGGTACCGGATGATTTTTTTCCTCATAAGCTTCAATGAGAGTGACGAGAATATCGAGTTTGTCTCCATCCGGCGTATTACTTTCAGCATCGATTAACCTGTCAACTTCCCGTAATGCCTCCTGGTAGTCTTGTTCGGTTTTGATTGGTTTAATATCCATATTCACACCTCAAACAGTTGTTGCGTCTATCTTGTCATATGACTGGTGAGTACCAACAAAACGGATATAAACAACGCCGAAATCATAGTTTACCGTCGCGATCAGACGGTATTTATTCCCCTTTATATTGAAAACAACTCGATTATTTGCGACAAAACTGGCATTTCTATAATCTGATTTAATATCACTGGATGTTAGCCAGCCGGCAGCTTTCACCTTTGCGTGCCAGGCTTTTAATGGTTGCTCGGCATCTGAATGAACTGCCCAGAATTCCCGCAATATTTTTTTCGATATTATCCTCATGTGATGTAATCATATCTCATTCCCATTTTGGGATCAAGGGTTATCGGGATGCAAGATATAGCGGATTGAATTTTTTATGCGAACTCTTCATAATTACCATGACCGGCATGATAATATGAAGGCTGAACCCGGCCCCTGCAGGGTCCTGGTTTCGGATGTCTATTGTATCCATAATTAAAAAAATTAAAAAAACCTTTTTCCCCTATGCAGCTACCCGACCCCTCAGCGCTTGAGCGTTATATCATCCGGCTGTTGACACGCGGCATAAAAGAGCGGATCTTTCCCGGCGCGGCAGCGGCAATCATCACCGGCCATGGCCGTGACCGGGTCCGGGCCGTGGGTGCGGCCGGAAAAACGCGGCTGGACGAATCAGGTATCACTGTCAGCCCGGCAACCGTTTTTGATCTGGCCTCGTTGACCAAGCCGCTGGCCACCGTGCTTGGTACCCTCCTGCTCATTGACCAGGGCCGCCTGCATCCGGATGACAGGCTTGCCGAGCTGTGTACCTGTCCTGTCCCGGCGGACAAGGCTGACATTACCCTTGCCCATTTGTTGTCCCACTCTTCAGGACTTGCGCCCTACCGTGAACTGTTTAAAAAATTCCCTCCCGACCCAGGCTCTGCCGCCCGGCAGGAATTGATTACAACCATCCTCGACATGCCCCTGGACTATCCAGTCGCCACAGAACATAAATACAGCGACCTGGGCTATATCTTGCTGGGCGACATCCTTGAACGGGCCGCGGCCATGCCCCTGGATGTTTTCTTTACCAGGGCAATAGCCGGCCCCCTGGGCCTGGAACAGGAAATTTTTTTCCTGCCGCCGCGATTGCACCATACAATCAGCCGGCAATCCTTTGCTGCCACGGAGAATTGTCCCTGGCGGGGACGAATTCTGCAGGGAGAAGTTCACGATGAACATGCCCACCTGTTGGGCGGCATTGCCGGGCATGCCGGACTTTTCGGCACCATCACCGGAGTGGGCAGTCTATGCGCCGCCATTCTCGATGGTTGGCAGGGCCGCCCGTCTCCCCTGCCAATCAGCAAAAAAACCCTTGCCCGTGCCTTCAAACCTCTCCATTTGAAAACCACCTGGTGCCTCGGTTTTGATACCCCCTCGGCCGGGTATACCAGCGCCGGCCGATATCTCTCCAGGCAGAGCATCGGCCATCTCGGCTATACCGGTACTTCCTTCTGGATCGATCCGGCACAGGATACCATCCTCGTTCTGTTGACCAACAGGGTGCATCCTGACCGGGAGAACAAAAAAATACGGGCCTTCAGGCCCTGGTTTCATGACCGGATAATGGCCTTTCTCCTTGGAAAGGAATGATGGCGTCGTAAAAACTTCGATCTACTGCGTCGTGTGTCCTGTGGCGATTCCCGACATACTACATGTATAGTTAAGACCCGCCACAGAACACTACTCCTCGGAGTCTACGCTTACCTGTATATCTGTGTTTTTACTTAGCCATCTTTAAGCATTATTAGGACTTTTTACGAGTTCATCAGGAATGAGAGACCATAAAAAAAGCCCCTGCCAAACGGCAGGGGCTTTTTTTTACACTTCTATCTAATTTACCACCAGCAGACGGTTTTGTCGGCGGCAAAGATTTTTTCAACCAAAACGTCATAATCCGGGTCAGCATCATAGAGCTTGAATTCATCAGCGTCACGGTCACGGTTGAGAATCTCAACCAGGGTCTTGACGTCATCATTGGGCTCAGAACGGTATACCTGTAATATTTTCAT
>WFZC01000314.1 GCA_015489765.1 Desulfobulbaceae bacterium | reverse complement strand
TTTCTATACTGGTGCCGGCACATTTAGGGATATGTATAAAAATACACTTATAATTATGAGAAATCATATGTTATTATATATAAATTTATATTATTTCCTTGAACAACCTTTGATGTAAATGTTTCGTGGAAGCAAAACGAGATGCAATATTCATTAATAAAATGCATATCATCGTTGCAATAGCTGCTCCTTCTATTCCGTATAGGGGTACGAGGATTATATTCAGAAATATGTTTAATGTTGCAGAGATGATCATGATTTTTTTAAATGTGTGTTCTTTTCCCGTCATCTGTAGCATTGCGACGGCTGGACCGGCGATAGCTTGACCAACCCGGGCCAGGAGCAGGATGTCCAATGCCAAGACGCCCCTGGTAAATTGTTGGCCAAAAAGTAAGAGGATTTGCTCACCAAGGAGAAAGATTACAATACCAGTCAGAACCCCTCCAACCGTGGCGGCAACCGTAAGCTTTTTCATTAATATTTTTAATTTTGTCAAGTGGTTGTTGCCATAATATCCTGATATCATCGGTGCGGCTATAGAGTTGATAACCATGTAGGGAATATTGGCGAGATTGGCAACCTTGGTGGCGGTGGTGTAGATGCCGACCAGCCACACAGGGCAAAAAAAACTCAAAGATAGCGTGTCTGTCCATTGCATAATAAAATTCATGGAGTTGGCGAGCACCAAGGGTAGAGCTACCTTGAAGAGGCGGCGTGATGATACTTCAGGTTCGACTGTCCTGTTGTCCCATGGCAATCCAACCTTGGCATTTTTCAGCCATATTGCCTGGCTGAAAAAGAAGGTCATGCTGACTCCAAAGGCAAGGGCAAAGACAGGAGCACTTACCATGGCCCGGCCAAAAAATAAATGTAAAACAAGTAAGCCGACTATTGAAAAGAGGAGGTTGGATTGGGTTAAAAAAAAAGAATAATAGCCAAATTTTTTTATTGCCCTGAGGCTTTCCTGGTTTAAGGATGCCAGGGCCATGGGCACGATTACAAAGGGTATTATTCTAACACCCGGTAATATCTCAGGTTTCCTGAAAAGTACCAGCGCGATAGTATCTGCAATTATGTAAATGAATATAGCCAGGGAGGTTGAGTAGAAAAATATTCTTATCCATGTCATCCAGTAGATTTTGGATACCTGGACTATATTTTTAGTGTGATTATATTGTGAAATATATTTTAACGCTGCAGTATCAAGGCCAAGCTTGCCAGACATCGCAAATAACATTGACAATGTCAGGCAAATAGAGAATATACCGAGAGATTTTACCCCATATAGGCGAGTTATAAGCAGTATATATACATATGTTGTTGCTATCCCTGCTATCTTAAAGAGAAACGAAAGGAAGCTTCCTCTTGCAATTTCCTTGTTTTCCCTATTGGAACATATGTTATTTAGTTTAGTTAACCGGAAATTAATATTCATTTATTTTCTGATTCTCAGCGACATATTTACTGGATGAATGTAACGATAGATAAATTCCGGTAAAAGCGAGAAATGGATATTCCAACATTGCGGCATTTATACCTCCTGCAAGCCCCATTATAAAGAGAACAAGGATATAGGACGCTAGAATCGTGCCAATCATTCCCATTTCATTTTCATTGTTGCCATAAAAAAAGCGGCTTTTTTGGGTCAGTTCTCTTGCCAGCAGAAGGAAAAACAAGACATATATTCCTCCTCCCAGCCCTCCCACATCGGCAAATAATCTCCCCCAGAACTGGTCCAGCCCTCCTCGCATTTGATGCAGGAACCAGTCAACATCAGGTGGCAGGTGGGAGTAGAGCGGCGACCATAATCTCTGCACAGCAAGTCCGCCCAGCATGCCGGGACCAACTCCGAAAAGGGGGTTGTTTTTGAAGTAATTCCAGCAGAGCGCATATGTGGCATGCCGGTAGCTCAGCCCTCCAACGAGATCATTGGCAGAAAAATTATTATGCCAGATATCGAGTAAATAACCGCTTGTTCCAAGCAGTAACACGAGAGACGAGCTGATCAGGAGCTGTTTTTTACCACCGTGAAAGATCAGGATAACAAGAAATGAGAGCCACGTCTGACGCGATGCCGTAAAAAGGATAAAGAGCAAGAGCAAGCCTTGTTTTTCTCTTAGGTGGGCCACCTGTCCCTGTACTGCAGTCAGCAGCCAGAAGACTAATACAGCATACACGCCAACATAGTTGCTCGAGCCGATGCCGGCAACAGATGTGGCGCGATGAAAACCAAACCGCATGTCATGACGAACCAGGATATCAATCACACTGTCTGTAAAAAACGATAAAAATACCCCCACTATTCCGATCAGTGCGACCAGTAATCCTATATTGATAAATAAAATTAAACCCTTCTTAAATTCTGCATACCGAAAGCCAAGCCAGTAAAAAATAATGACCACCGCAATATTTTTTGTATAGTCAAATATACCTAATGCACCACGATAGAATCCTATATGATTAATGAACATGCAGAGGAAACATATAAATATAAAAAGCAATAGTATATAAGACACGGAAAGTTTTTTAAGTTTTCTCTGTAATCCATGCAGGCATATCCATGACAGAAGTATAAGAATAAGTGTTGCTGTCAATAACTCGTCGGTAAAAAGAAAAAATTTGGATAGCTGGCCAACATTGTTTGTTAATTTCAATGACAGTGTTCTGGGAAGGTTTTGAAATGGCAGAAGGACAATAAATAAAAGTGAGATTAATCTTACAAGTTCCGAGAGGCTTAAAGATTCTCTTTTGGAAAATAAGTACATTTCATTATCTCTGATAATGGTTATGGAAATAACTAATATCGAGTGGGCCTGTCAGACAATTGAAAACAGACGGCCCTGTTGATTTGATCAGCCCGGATATTAATAGGAGATTATTTATCAGCCACTTTTTTCGTGTGGTGTGAAGATAATGCGTAGAGGTTTATAAATGTAATACAGAGAAAACAGTGGTAACGGCATGGCAAGATGTTCCCAGTCATCTGTACCTGGTGCAGCCAACCCTTTCATTAGAAAACTGAGGAGGTCACGTCGCCTATCCATGAGTTTCCGGTGATATCGGGCCTTGTCCCGGAAACGGGCCAGGTACCCTTGTCGGTCGGCAATTTTTTCTATGATCGTGTTGGCCAGTGCATCTATCTTTTTATCTGCCACCTTCCGGGAGATGCCCTCGGGGAGGTTGATTTCAAAGAGAACGTGGACGAGACGAAGGGTCAGGTTCACCCTGCGCACTATCTTATAGTCACCTGCAATCCCAAACAGCAGATCCCAGTCCAATGTCTGTTCTTTTCTGATTAATTCCGCAATGCAACAAAGTTGTTCCAGGGGAACCCAACCATGTTTATTTCCGTGCAGTGCGAGATAGGCCAGGAGCATTTCCGGACACATTTCCTTAACAGGGTACCCCAGGAATTCAGTCTCTCGGAGATAGGGGGTAAGCCGTTCAAATGTCATTTCCTTCGGGGTGTACCAGTCAGCGAGGTCCCGGTGTAACTCAAAGAGAAAGCCCTTGTCGGTCAGAAGGCGGCCATCGTGATTGACTCTTAAAAATTTCAAGAAGATGTCGAGAGATATACCTGGCGGGTATAGTCTGTATTTTTCCTGGAGAAGTAAATCGATAAGTTTTTGAATATCTCGCTCCCGGACCAGGATGTCAATGTCGCTGAAAGAGCGGAGAGAAAAATCACCATAGACAACCGCGGACAACAGGGGACCTTTTATCGGGAGAGTTTCTATTTTATTGATTTGGCATATAGAATTGATCCGGAGAATTGTGCCGGCCATCAAAAAATTGCGGGCCGCATTGGTTTTGTAATACTGGTTCAGGCTGGCCATAACGTTTTGCGGGACAAGTTCCGGACATACGGAGGACAATGTCTTGTACAAGAGAGGAAGCAGCCTGTGGTATTCCGCAACGTCAAGCAGGTAAGCCCAGTCGGTGGTTTCCCGGACAAGGCCTTGGATTATATTTTTTTCTCCTTCAGTATGCCTTGTAGAGGCAGACAGAAGAAGCAGGCGATTTTCTCGGGATAGTCTAGCAACCATTGGATGGGTTTTATCAGGGGGCGTTGGTCAGAGAGGGCGGCAGAAACGCCTTGCTGCCAATTGCTCGAGCAGGCGGGCTATATCAGGCAGTCGTTGAAGGTCCCTGGGGCGTGTCAGGCTGTAGACGGGAATTATCCTACTAAGATATGCGGACTGCGAAAAAATTTCTTTGCGAAGTTCAATCGGATGATCCGGAAAGCGATTTATCAGCATGTGCCTGAGTATTTCTTTCATCGCTTCCATGCCGTAAAGAGGCTCCAGTGATAATTTTTCGCCGGTCCGCAATGTGCAGATCGCTCCTACCGGCTGGGTTTTCCCACAGAATTCCGTGCTTACATCCTGGACATATTTCGGTACCTCGGGATGGACTTGCGGATAGTCGGCTGGATTTTTCCCCATGAACTGCATTGCATCCGCGTGCAGCTTGATCCTCGGAAATGATGGTCGAAGGGTAGGGGGGGCACCCTCTCTGCAGTTCATGGCGCAGACATCATCAGAAAGCAATTTTGTCCCTTGCTGATTGAGCCAGGAGGCCAATGTCGATTTGCCTTCCCCCTTGTCGCCTGTGAAGATGATGCTCTTGCCGCCAACTGATATGGCACTGCCGTGCAGAACAAGGCAACCCCGCTGTTGCAGGGCGACCGCCATAACCGTCCCGAGAAGCGGCTGCCGGAGATTTTCATACCTCAATGGCGTGTTGGGCTGGATCAGGATTTCCCGGCCGGACGAAATCCGATAGGAACCGATGATATCCCAGTGAAGAACCAGGGCGTCAGGTCCTTGAAAGCCATATTGGACACCATCATTGCCCCGTGTCATCGGGAGGCTGGAGAGATTATCGATCTCCCCGAGGCGGATAACGATATCTTCGCCTGATGCCGATCGGTCGGCGGGAAGCAGCAGGTCAATTTCCGACCTGAGCCTTAGCCCGTACGCCGAATAGTAACGTGCCATATCAGATTGCTATACGTACCAGGCCAGTTGTGCCATAATTGGTTACTTCTGCTGTCCCTGAATCGATGGCGTGCTCCTTTCTGCAAAAAAACAGCTTGGGAAGGCGGAGACGAATATGGGTAAACCGCGATACAGCGGCTATGACCAGACCACTGTCATCAAGTTGGTTACCCAGCTCAGCTGTTAGTGTTAGATGTCAGCTCACGGGGTAGGCAGTGTTAGGAACACCTGCCTGTGTATCAGCATTTGCTGAACTACCCTGCAACGTGATTTTACTCACATCACCATGTTCCTCGATTTTCGGGCTCTCATAGCGAGCCTTGGGAGTCTTGTTTTCCATTGCACATCACCTCCTTTGCGGAAGAAAAGAATGTTGAGGTTTTCGGGTTACGCCTTCCCAGGCTGAATCTGTATCTTGTCCTGCATGTGGACATACCAGGCCATCAGCGCAATGGTCCGGTAACGTTGAATGGCTTTTGTTCCGGACAGGTTATGGCCCGGGTTCTCAAGCAGGTGAAAAACTTTTTCCCGGTCCAGGTAGCCACTGATTTTTGCTATGTTTTCCTTGCGTTGGAGCTGGTATATTTCGACCAGTGTCGAGCCGAATATATCCGCATGGGCTGTCAGGTCTGTTTTCCCGCCACGCCAACAGACACTCTGTGGCATCCGTGACTCCATGGCCCGTCGCATGATAATACGGTTCCATCCATGATCAAGCTTTTGTTCTGCCGGCAAAGAGAGGCAGAAGGTAATCAGCCGTTTGTCCCAGAAAGGAAAACGCTTTTCGATAGAAAAACGGGCTGCGCATCTGTCGATCAGGCCGAGCAGGCGAGGCATGCCATAGTCCGTCAGGTTCCGGACCTGCCATTTTTGTTCATCAAGGGCTTTTCTGGAAAATTGCTGGTTGCGGAGATGCTGGTATCGCTCGTCCGCGTTGATCCTTGTTCGGAAATCCCGGGCAAGGATTGTGTTTTCAAGAGAATTTCCATCCGTAGACGGTACCTCCTGCTTGTTGAGTAGTGTCCTCTTGATCCTGCCTGCCCTGTCAAACAGCCTGGAGAGGCAACTGTAATTCCGCAGGTAATAATATGTCAATTGTCCGCGCGGGATAAAAAAATGGCCGGCATATCCCTCTGCCTCCCTGATCAGCTTGATCCATCGCATGGAGCGGGCAAGCTCAATCAGGCGACCTGTTCCATGCGATACCGTTGAATCACCATCAAAGCCGTCAAGCAGGACTGAAATGCCAGATTGTCTTGCCTCCCTGTTGATTTTCCACACCGGGAAGGTGTTGAAGGCTGCAACAGCCTCTTCAAAGGTGTCCTGCAGGTCTTCATACTCTTCCCGTGTCGGAAAGCGATCGGCCTGAACATAATGGGGAAGAATATTTCCCTGCTGGACGACGGGGCGGATATAGCGTCGTTCATCGCACGATTTCAGGTCTTTGAAAAAGAAGCTGAACGAATGCAGTTGCTCCCTCTTTTCTTCCCGCAGAAGATCCCTGGCCATGCAGGAAACAGAAGAAGAATCGAGACCTCCGCTCAGATGTGATCCGACGGGCCCGGTACTGCGCAGTCGGCAACGTACGCTTTCAGAAAATATCTCTGTAAAAGCCTCGACATATTCCTTGTTGTTTCGCAGGCGGAGAAGAGGGCCGGGTTGCAGGGACCAGTACCGCTTCTCCGCCATTCCCCTGGTGCCGGTAAGCAGGAAGTGGGCTGGCCGAAGGGAAAAGATGCCTCGATAGAAAGTGGACCTGCCGTCGTCCTGGCAGGCCATGAAATCCGCTATTCTCCCTTCGTTTATTTCGCAGGCGACTTCGGGAAGTACAAGTAATGCCCTGATCTCTGAAGCAAAGGCGAAAAAACGTTCGGTAACATGGTAGTACAATGGTCGTATCCCGAAATGATCCCTGAAGGCGAAGATTTTCCGCCTCCGCTGGTCCCAGAGGACAACAGCAAAATCCCCGATGAGATACCGGAGGCAGTCGATGCCCCATTTCTTGTAAGCCTCCAGGATCAGGCGGCTGTCGGAAAGGGTGGAGAGATCTCCGGTTGCCCCTGCAAGCAGTGCGAGCAATTCCTTTCTGTTATCAATACGAGCGTCCGCCGTAAGAGCGACCTGTGCTTCGGAATCATACCATGGCAGTTTTTCATGCATCGATTCAGGCGTTGTTCGGAGAAGCAGGCCGGCAAAGCCGATGTTGTCCTCGCACCAGACCGCCTGCCGGTCAGGCCCGCGATGATGGAGCGTGGCAGCCATCTTCTTGACCAGGACAGGGTCAGCCGGTCGGCCATCAAAATGGTATATTCCGGCAATGCCGCTCATGGTCGATCTGCTGCTTCTGTAGCGGTCACAAGATTTTTTTCAATAAGCAGGTCAAGAAATTCAGCAAGTTCCTTTTTTGCGACATCCAGTGGCACTTCAAAATGATCAACGATTGATTCCAGTATTGACGCAAAACGATTTTCTTCGCGTAGTTCCTTCCAGATTAAAGAGCCAACAGGATTCAGGCTGGAGTATGTTCCGGACTGAACGTCCATTATAACACTTTCGCCATCAATCTCCGTAGATATTTTTCCCGGAGCATGCTTGAAAAGATAGTGTTCAATACGTTCAGGAGAGATATTCTTTAGGTTGCTATCATTCATGGCTGTTTTTTAGTGACATTAATAGTGCAATAGGGTGCCTTCCCTGCGTGCCTGCCTGAGGCTGTATTTCACCGATATTATACCTGTTATTAGAAATGTTATTGAAAAACACATCAGTATAAAAAGATTACCTTGCACATCCCGAAAAGTCGCCTCGGCAAGAAGAACTTTGCGCATCACCTCTATACCAAAAGTCAACGGCATGGCAAGAGAGAGGGGTTTTAGCCAGGCGGGAAGCGACGAGACAGGGTAAAATACGCCTCCCAGCAGGGTGGAACTGATGCCGAGAATCCAGTTGATAGGGCTGCCCTGTTTGAAAACAATGATGAACGCAGCCGACAGTAACCCCAGTCCCCAGAAAGGAAGCAGGGTCATGACCAGGGCCAGCAGGCAGAGCCAGATATTCGATACCTGGAACTGTAAACCACAAAAGACAACCCCGATGAAGATATAGGTTAAGATCCTGAAAGTGGTGAAAAGAAAGGGATAAAGATAGGAAGAAAAGAGGATGGTCAGGATCGATGTCGGGGTGGTCAGAAGGGCTTCGAACGTCCCGTTGACCTGGCCGCTGCGAATGGCGCTGGAAAATGATTCCGTGGATACCACGAGGTAATCAGTAAGTGCTATGCCGACAATGACAAAAGCAAAATAGTTTCCTCCATAGGGTCTCATGGAGTTTGTGAGGTTTTTGCCGACGAAATTCGATAAAAAGTAGAATACCATGGTGGAGATCAATACCCCGGCAATACTGGAAAAAAACTGTAGTTTGTAGCTGATGGCAACATTCCAGTCTTTTCTTAGAAAGGCCCCTGCTTTTCTGAGGCTGGAAATGAAAGTCTTTTTAGATTCCATACTGAGGGTGAGTGATAACATAAAAGAGAAGAAAGACAGGCTATCTGAGCCTGCCGCCGGAGGAAGTCCGGTTGAATGCTCTTACGCAGTACCTGTACCTGACGAACCCTGTGTGGCAATCGAACTCAGGCGTATCTGCACACACCTGCTGTCATCCCCGGGGGGTGACGACTGTTTATCCTTCCGAAGGATCTCCTTCTCAAATATTTCTTCAAGTTGTAGGTCCATCCTGGCACACCTGAAGACATCAACGCCATTGGCAAGCAATGTTCTCAGCAGAGGCGGCAGTTCGTCTTCCCTGCACTGAAAGGACAACTGGCATTGCGCATCATTTTCCCTGGCAACGGACACGGGGGAAACAGGCAGTGCCTGGGCAACAGAATTCCGCCAGTTCCTGACGGTTATTGAAAATTTTGTGGTTCCAGACAGTCTGTGCTGCAACTCTTCAAGAGTTCCCTGGATAAGAATTCTACCTTCATGCAATATGGCAATATTGTCGCATACTCTTTCGGCTTCGGCAAGATTATGCGTACACCAGACAATGGTCTTCCGTTTTTCTTCAACCAGAATGTTTTTCACGAATGCCAGGAGTTTTTTGGTCGACAGGGGATCCAGATTCGCTGTTGCCTCATCAAAAAGTAATATCCTTGGATCATTGAGAAGTGAGCGGGCGATGGCAAAACGCTGTTTTTGTCCTGTGGAGTACGTCATGAACGGTCTGTCGGCAATATCATCCAGCTCCAGTTGGTTCAGCAGTTTACAGATTTTTTTTTTCCTGATTCCAGGAGAGAGATCATTGAGTATTGCAAAGAAGTCCAGATTCTGCCTACCGCTCAGGCGCCAGTAAAAAGTTCGTTCGTTGTTGGTAACAAGTCCCACGTGAGACAAGATGATCTGTAAGTTACTTTCATCAACAGGTTCATTAAACAGCTGAATCTTCCCGCTGTCAGCAGTAATAAGCCCGGCAATCAGCTTGACAAGCGTTGTCTTGCCAGCCCCGTTGGAACCCAGGAGGCCAAAAACCTGTCCCCTGTCAATGGAGATTGAAATGTCTCGCAGTGCCTGCACGTGAACAGGAGGTCGTCGCAGTATTATCTGCTTGAATGTTCGTTGCGAGAACGTCTTTGAAACTTTCTCGAATTGAATAGCTGGCTTCACTGCTTTCTTGTCATCAAATTTTGGCTAAAATCCCTTGCGCAGGAATTGCAGGATGGGGAGGCCGTATTCATGTACCTGTCACTCTCCACCGGCAAGAAGCATCATTTTGCGGAATCCACCTGAAATCCACCTGGTATGTTGGAGAAAGGATGGCCATCCAATCTGAAGATCTCACCGGTCTCGGGTGACAGGTCTTCAGGCTTCCATGATGAAGGGTCGGCCACTTCACATCCCAGGCTGAAATAAAAAAAGCCCTTTAAGAGAGCAAAGGATCGTACCATGGTGGGTGCTGAGAAATAGAACAGCTCGTTCCATCTTTTCAGATCGTTGCTCCGCAGGACTGATACTTCCGTTGTGCCATCAGGCAGCGGGCGGTTGAGCAAAACATAAATATACCCCTGAGAAAGGAAGGTATCCCAAGGTAATGTGTTGTCGGGCAGTATGATTTTCTGGACCGCTATATGCTGTGGAGACAGGGAATCAGCAATATACAGACCAAATGGTATGTACTGATGATCATTGTGAATATAACATCCCAGGTAAATGGCCTTGTTTTTGAAGGTAATGGACTTGATGATTTTATATACCCTGTTCTTGGCCAGGGCCGTATCCGGAAACAACTCCCTGCTCGTGATGTCCCGGCGGGTTGAGAATATCCCTTTTTCTCCATACTCAAATATCTCGTCGATTTGTCTACCGGTCTGCGCCTCGAATGCAAGTCGGGCAGCATTATCCTGTATTGCCCCAACAGCATACAACCTTCCGGCCACCACCGGTAAGTCGTAAAAACGACCTATCTGTTGGAACAGGGATGTCTGCCAACTGTCCCCCATATTTTCCGAAACCGCGACAGAAGCGCCTTTGGGTGTTCCCAGTCCGGCAAAAAGTTTATTATCGTAAAAACAGAGGCAGTATGTATGGACGGCGTTTGGGATGGTCCGTTTCTTTTGCCAGTTGACACCGTCGGTTGAAAGGTAAAGGTTGCCATATTCCCAGCTTTCTCTCGGATCATGTCCCGGGACAAGCAGCTGGTTTTCTATGACATAGAAGGCATCGACCTGTTCTTCCGAGGTAACGAAAACAGTGGTAAAGGAATTGGTGGAGGGTGCGTAGGCAATGATGGGCACCGGGCCGGCATTGGGAGACGGGCCGTAGTTACTGCTGTTGCCGGCCCCGAGGTAGAGTTTCCCCCGAAAGCCTACCATGTCCCATACATTTCTCGCATAGATTTTGTTGTTATTCGGGTAATACTTCAGATAAGGATTACCCAGGTACTCAAGAAAGGCATCAACTTTATTTCTGGCGTGGCAGATCGCCGGACTGAGGTCAGTCAAAAAAAAGAGGCAGAAAACAATAAGGAAAATTTTTTTTGACATAAAGATCCTTTGGATAAACCAGCATGGATGGACCAGGTTTTCAGGTCACAGCCCAGCAAACCATGAAGATGCCGCCCCTTGCGCTGCGGGCAGGTATTTCCGGGTAAATATTCACGCCTGCAGAGGGGACATACATTACCAACAATGAAAATGGGCAGCAGGTATCGCAGACGCCGCGAAGGAAGCGGAAGGTATATCGATAATGAGAAATTTTCTGCGAAAAATATAATAGAGTTATATAAAAAGAACAACTGCAAAGTATGACTCACGGTTCTTCCTTCCCGCGGTGCAGAGCAAAAGGGGGTAATTCACTGAAGCGCTTGAGATTACCTGTGTCGCCCAAGATGATTTTCCCCTCAAGGCTCAGCCAGGCATGGGCCTCCAGCTCCCCTTCGTTTTCTTTTGCCACCCCGATGTGCAGGGTCGGCCACACACCATAAGACCGAAGGAGTCGGTTACCGGCTATTGCCCGGGACAGGCAGGTCGAAAATGGTACAAACCGGCAGGCGCTGGCGAGCAACCTGACCATATCGGCAACAGGTAGTTGCTCGCTTTTCGCGCAGACCTCCCCAGGAGATGGGGATACCATGGCATGGTCAATAAGTTTCTGAAAAGGATGGCGGTGCAGAACAAGACGAGAATATATCAATAACCATACCGCATGGCAGAAAAATTTTTTTTCCGGGGTGGTCAGATGAAAAAATTTGCTTATTCGCCTCACCAGGGGACCTCGACGTTACTCGGGAGGTTTCGTGTTTTCCAGACCTCGTTAAATAGTATGACGACCTATTTCTAACGTGTGGTTATATCAAGATATTACATGGTAATTGGACATAAGACGGTTTGAGTTGTCAGGTATCGAGTGTGCAGTTTTCAGTTATTGACTGCTGAAAACTGACAACGGGAGCAGTACGCAAATGGCGCAGAGCGCCTGGTGAGGTGTTGCACCGCAGAGCGGT
>WFZC01000313.1 GCA_015489765.1 Desulfobulbaceae bacterium | reverse complement strand
TTGATAAAAATGATTGCCACTTAAATGCATTTTTTGTAACTTCTCAATAACTGATGGTAATTTGTTGCTAATTATATGGATTCCGGCCAACAACCTGCCGGAATGACCCAGTTGCAGGCAATTCAGAGCGTCATCCCCGCAGTCTGTTGGGTGGGGATCCAGACTTATATCACCACTTATTGAGAAGTTACTGTTTTTTAGCGTATTCTGTTGATTTTCATAGTTTGTTGTGCCGCCAAGGCATGCTGGTTTATCCGAAAATAGCCGCGTAGCTGTGTCCTTTCGGACTGTTTTCATCATTTGTTGTGGCTGGAGCGGTAAAATATGGTCCAGCCCTGCTGGTTTTTCCTGCGGCGGGATCCCATACATGATACGTTATGGTTAGAGACCACCGATCAGGTTGAGCCCTGGCCATACCGGCTATTCTCAGTCTGGTGTAGAACATATTTTTATGGGCCTTCACTGTTTTCAGGCAAGAATTCCAACGACCAGGGAAAATAATGTTACGAAAACCCCATACCCGGTATCATCGTCTCCATGTGTATTATCTGAACAGAAAAGACGTTGAGATAGCAGACGACCCGGATCTGATCGGGACCTGGATAGAGGATGACAGCGCCATTGTATTTTTTCATCGGTCACGGGAGGCATATATGCAGGAGCTTTGCCGCCGGCAGGGGGCAAAGATCATTTACCAGGCTGATCTGGATTACCGGGATTGGGAAGCCGGGGTGGAGATTACCACCTTTTTCACCCGTTCCCTGCTGGTTTCTCCGGTGTGGGAACAGGAATTCGGCGAGGCAGTTGGGCGTCATACAATAGTTCTTGATCCAAGCGTGATCTTTGGCAGCGGCTTTCATGCCACGACCCGTCTTTGTCTGGAAACCCTGGAAAGGATTATGTGTGACTCATTAACAGGGATTCGAACGGTCCTTGATCTCGGCACCGGGACCGGTCTGCTGGCCATTGCAGCAGCAAAACTGGGAGCAAAACGGGTGGTTGCCCTGGATAACAATCCCCTGGCTGTGGCCGTGGCACGGCGCAATGTCGAGATGAACAATTGCGGGGACAGGGTGGAAGTTGTCCAGCATGACCTGAATTGCGGTTTGCTGGACACAGATTATGATCTTGTGATTACCAATCTGTACAAGGGACTGCTGATACGGCTTTTTGAGGATGCCGATTTCTGGAACGCCCGGTTTTTCCTGGTTTCAGGATTTATCCCGGGAATGGAGGCGGATTTGCTGGCGGCGATGCCGGCAACGGGTATTCACCTTCTGGAGCGCAGGAGCCGTGAACAGTGGCGCCTCTGGCTGCTGGCCGGGCGGGACGGAGCGGGAGGCGTTTCGCATTCCCGGCCGGAAATCGACCGGGAAGCGTGATTTTTTTATTGGGATGAAATTCTGCGACCGGCAGGTTGACGAAAGAATGCCCCCTGAAGTCGCTTTATGGTAACCGGTTACATTGCATGGCTGCCGTCAATCAGCCCCCCTTTGTCCTCCTTGGCTTCGGTTTTAAGCCCGGCCTTGGTCAATGCCTCGCTCAGGTCTATAAAATCATTGGTGTCTGGATGTCCCTTGGCGGATGGTGCGTCGGCCAGCCAGTCAGGCTGCGGGTCCTTGTTGGCAGCAGCGTCAATAACACTTTGAGGTACTTCCCCTTGGCAGGAAAAAGTCCCAAGTATTGTTGCCCCTTCGGCCAGTTCAATGGCCTTGTTCATGCCGATTTTGGCAGGGTTTGATCCCTTGGCCGCCCCATGACTGGCAAAGAGAAACAGCTTTTTGTTGCCGCATTTTTTCAGGTAGGCCTGGCTCGCGGGATCGGGTTGGTCATCTTTTAACCAGAAACCGATGCAGATAACATCATAGGCACCGGGGTCAGGGGCCTCTGAAACAGGAAAAATATCTTTTTCCTCGGGAAGCTGTCGAAAGAGTTCCTCGGCTATTTTTTTTGTATTCCCGCTCTGCGATGAGTAAACAACAAGCTGCTTCATGGACTTCCTCCTTTGGGATGATAATAAATGATGGCTCAACAAAACTTCGATCTACTACGTCGTGTGTCCTGTGGCGATTCGGGGGCATACTACATGTATAGTCAAGACCCGCCACAGAACACTACTCCTCGGAGTCTCCGCTACGCTCCGCTTACCTGTATATCTGTGTTTTTACTTAGCCATCTTTAAGTAAGCATTGACTATATTTTTTACGAGTTCATCAATAAATGGGGAGAGACATTTGCTGCTCCCATGCTGTACTTCCCTGAAAACAGCCCAGGCAACTGTGTCGTTTCGAGCCATCTCCGTTGGTTGGTATGGCCGGCAGGGCAAAAGTCAGCCGGACCGTTTTATGGGTATATGTATTTAATAACCATTATGTTGTTTTTTTCAAGCCGATTCACCACTTTTGATGACATCATAAATATATGATCCGTGGTGTCCTGGACCAGGTGTTGGGCAAAATTACCGATAGCAAGCCAGTTGATTACATGACCACACCTCAAAATAACAGCGATAATATTTCTATTTCTGACTCTGCCGTCAGGGCCATCCGGAATAGTCTCTGCGCCTGGTTTGCAGTCAACCAGCGGGAGTTACCCTGGCGGCAAAGCTATGATCCCTATCAGGTCTGGATTGCTGAAATTATGGGGCAGCAGACCCAGATGGAGCGGGTCGTTGCCTATTTTATCCGTTGGATGGAACTGTTTCCCGATATTGGTGCGGTCGCCAAGGCCCCGGAACAGAAAATACTCAAGGCCTGGGAAGGGTTGGGCTATTACTCGCGGGCAAGAAATATCCAGGCCTGCGCCGGGATACTGCTTGATCAATACGATGGCCGCATTCCCGATGATCCGCAACAGTTGCTTGCCCTGCCGGGAATTGGCCCCTATACAGCGGCAGCCATCGCCTCGATAGCATATAACAGGCCATGCCCTTTGCTTGATACCAATGTCGAGCGTCTTTTTTTCCGCCTGATTGATCTTGATATCCCGGTTAAACAGGCGCCGGCCCCTGGTATATTGCGAAAACTTGCCCAAGAGATGCTGCCCGTTGATAATGCACGCCTGTTTAATCAGGCATTGATGGAATTCGGGGCCCTGGTCTGTACAGCGAGACAACCCCTTTGCGCGACCTGCCCTCTTGCCGGGATTTGTTATGCATATCAACGGGGAACGGTCGGCCTGCGTCCGGTTGCCGGGAAAAAAAGAGGGAGAACGGACATTGTCATGGCCTGTGGCGTCATCCGCCGGGATGATATGGTCTACATTCAGCAACGGCCGGCCAATGATCTCTGGGGCGGTCTGTGGGAGTTTCCAGGCGGCCGCCTCAAGGAAGGTGATACACCGGAACAGGCCCTGCGCAGGGAAATTCTGAAAGAAACGAATTTTTCGGTTTTCCGGTTGCGCCCCCTTGCCACTGTTGTTCATCACTATACAAGATACAGGGTCACCCTGCATGGTTTTACCTGTTTGCCGCGAAAAAGCAGCAAAATACCTGTCCTCCATTCTGCCAAACGGTATGCATGGGTTCCTCTTTCCGGATTGGCGGATTTTCCTTTTTCTGCGGGTCAGAGGAAACTCCTTGGGGCCCTGGCTCGGAACATTTCATAAGACTTCATGGAAGCCAGGAAGTCCTGATGATAGAACAAAGTTTGAAAATCAACAGGTTACGCTAAAGGCATGAGTGATCCTGTTTCGAATAAAAATATGGAAAAATAGGTAATCCTACCTATTTTCTTTTTCTTTTTTTTTCATTATGAATATTCATTGTGTTTCTTGGAGAAAATTTTTTCCGTTTTTTCGGAAAAAATTTTATCGTTTTTCTTCAAAATAGCATACAATGGGTGCAGGAAACGCTTTGGGGGGAAGGGTAATAAAGGGGGAAAATGGTGACGGATTTTCACGCCGAACTGCAGAAAAATCAAAAGGAAATTGACCGGCTGGCCAGAAACTGGCGCACCCTGCTTGAGATCATGCCGGAGATACTCCTTCTGGTACGCGCTGATTTTATCATAGAATATCAGAACAGGAGTGCTCGCGAGTGCTTTGGCGATCTTTGCGGCAAGCCCTGCTGCAAGGAGTTGCAACAGCTGTGCATGCAATGTTCTTCTTTGCCGGAGACTGCCGAAAAAGCTACGTTGTTCAACCGTGAATTCAAGGAGGTTGTCATTCTCGGTGTGCCGGTAGAGTGCACAGCTGTCCCGTTTTTTGGCTATACTGGGGAGCAGTTGTATATGGTGGTCATGCGCAATGTATCGGTACGCAAGCAGCATGAACGGGAAATTCTGGAGTTTAACAACAATATTGAGGTGATCCTCCAGAAAAAAATTCATGAATTAAAGGAAAGTGAGGCCAATCGTAAACGGCTTTCCCAGCAGCTCAACACCCTGAAGACCCAGCTCGGTTTTCATCATGAGGCCGACCGCATGGTCGGCAGCAGCCGTGTCATGCGTGAATTGCGGGAGATGATTCACCAGGTGGCGAAATCCGATGCAACCGTCCTGATTACTGGCGAATCCGGTACAGGTAAGGAACTGGTGGCCAATCTGCTTCGGGCCTGCAGCAATCGCGATACCAGGCCCTTTCTCAAGATCAACTGTAATGCCATTAATGATTCAATCCTGGAAAGCGATCTTTTCGGGTATGAAAAGGGCGCCTTTACCGGCGCCACCACCAGAAAAAAGGGTAAGTTTGAAATTGTCGACGGCGGCACTATTTTTCTCGATGAAATAGGCGATATCAGCCCGCGCATGCAGGCTTCTCTGCTCAGGGTCCTGCAAAACGGCGAAGTTGTCAGGGTCGGCGGCACCGAACCGGTGAAAATTGATGTACGGGTCATTGCCGCCACCAATGTCGATCTTGCCGAGGCGGTCAAGGAAAAACGGTTCCGGCTTGATCTCTATTATCGACTCAACATTATCAATATAGATATTCCACCTCTTCGGGAGCGCAAGGAAGACATTGTCGAACTGGTCTCCTATTTTGTCAAACATTACCGGACCGCCTTCAAGAAGGAAATCGACTTTGTTCCCCAGTCAATCATTAACCGTCTCCTCCAGCATGACTGGCCTGGCAACGTGCGGGAACTGGAGAATCTTATCCAGCGGGCCGTGCTCATGGCCAGGGACAAGATTATCACCGAGCAGGACTTATTTTTTGACCAGAGTCTTGATGCCGACAGAGATTCCGGCTCTCTTGCCGCCCTGGAGGCCAAAATCGGCTTTCAGCCGCTGAAGGGCATTGTTGCCGAATTTGAAGGCGAGTTGATTCGCCGGGCCCTGAAAAAATGTAAGGGCAGCGTCTCTCGGGCCGCAGGTGAACTGAAGATCGGAAAGACTGCGCTCTACGATAAAATGAAGCGGCATGGACTATCCGCCAAGGAAATCAAAAGGGAGGTGCTGAGTAGCAGATAACGACTGCCTGAACTACTCTTTCGGCGTTGCGGTTCCTTGCCAAGGCCATTAGAGGGCAGGGGAAGCACTTGTTTTTTATTTCAGATTTTTTATTTCCTGCTTGACGAACAGGAGTAAAAATTGCATGAATTTTTTCCTGTAAAGATTTGGTAAAAAACACTGTTTTTCCGGTATCCTGACCCAGGCTGCACCAATACTTGTGGTAAGTCCGGGGAGAGGGCCGGGTTAAGTAAAGGCTGGAATGGTGAACGTACATACTGATATCTGCCCGCACTGGGCACAGGATGATCGCAGGTGTCTGCTGAGTTGTTCAGGGTTGTATTTACCTGTCCAGGAACACATTGATATTTACTGTCAGGGCGGCAATTATGGTTCCTGTTCCCAGTTTATCAACGGGGCGGATGTCGACGACACAGCCGCAGTTGACCATGGGCTGAATCTTCGTCGTTTCTCGCGCGTACCGGCCCGTTTTTCCTTCCGACTTGCCGCGTGCGAGACGGAAGATGTCAACCGGATTATTGACGATGCCGCCACCACCGTGGACCTCAGTCCCGGCGGCATTCGTTTTGAGTCATATCATGCTCTGCCGCAGGGCGCCGAGGTTCTCTTCTCTTTAAATGGTGATTTTTCCGAGACTCCCCTGCGCGGCATCGGCGAGGTAAAATGGTGCCATTCCTTGGAAAACGCCCCTCTCTACCATGCTGGCATTGCCTTTGCCGATCCCGAGGTTGCCCGCACCATCCGCAAGCGTTTAGGTATTACAAAGGACTGAATATCTTTAACGCAATGACCGGCGCTCCGCGCCTTTCTTGCCCTGTTTCCATTTGCTGTCATCAATACGTCCTCCCCGAGATCTTTCTTCCTCCCCGAGATTTTTTAGTCGGGGACGGGTCGTTCTCCCCGTGATCTTTCGTCATCCCCGAGATCTTTAGTCGGGGACGGGTCGTTCTCCCCGTGATCTTTCGTCGGGGACGGGTCGTCATCCCCGAGATCTTTTGGTCGGGGATCCAGCAAGATGCATTGTCCTGGAATGCTCCCTCTGGATTCCCGCCCAACAGACCGCGGGAATGACGGAGTGGGCAGAGTGCGGAAATGACGGTGTGGACAGAGTGCGGAAAGACAGGTGTGGAGAGTCCCTGGATCAACGGCCCGGGCAAAATACAGCATGATAACTGTATAAACCAGCAATGGCTGGACCATAATGTACCGTCCCAACCACAACGA
>WFZC01000312.1 GCA_015489765.1 Desulfobulbaceae bacterium | reverse complement strand
GAAGTGCTCGCGGGCCAGCTGGCTGCCATTGAGAAACAGGCCGTTTTCCACCTGGCCCGCGAGCACTTCAAGAGCGCCCTGGCCGCAGTTGATGATAAGCGGATCCTCGCAAAGCACTGTTCCCGGTTGTCGGTCGCTGTCTCCCTGGACAGAAGTCACTGACCAAAAGATGACCTTTTGATTGCCAAGAAAGCTGAAAGCTCCGGGATACGGCCTGGTTACCGCCCGAACGAGGTTACGAATCTGCTCTGAACTCTGTTGCCAGTGAATGGCTCCGTCGGCAGGTCGGCGGCTCCCGAAATAGGTGGCCAGGGCGTGATCCTGCGGAATTCGCTGCACTGTCCCGGCAAGGAGCATGGGCAGAGTGGAATCCAGCAATGTTCCTGCTGCCGTGGTCAGTTTGTTGTGCAGGCTGAGGGCGGTATCTTTCTTGGTAATTGCGACGCGCTGTTGAGCGACAATATCACCATCATCCGGCTTTGGAGTCATATAATGGAGTGTCACCCCGGTTTCTGTTTCCCCGTTGATCAACACCCAGTTTACCGGACAGCGGCCGCGATACTTCGGTAGCAGAGAGCCATGCAGATTCAGACAACCGTTTTTGGGAATCTCCAAAATCTCAGGCCCGATCATTGATCGGTAATAAAAGGAAAAAATGATATCAGGGGCAAGTCCGCGTATCCGGTCGATCCAGAGCGAATGATTGATATTGTCCGGGGCCTGGACCTGGAGACCATTTTCTGCTGCCAGTTCGGCAACGGAGCGAAACCAGACATTTTCGTTCTGATCATCCTGATGGGTGAAGACGATTTGAATATCAAAACCGTGATCAAGCAGGGCTTCTATGCCGGTACAACCGATGTTATGATAGGCAAGGACAACAGCTTTCATCGATTTCCCTTAGTATTCTGTTATTGTTTTTTGGAAGAGGAGATCACTTTCTGAATAAAATATCTGGGCCGGGCCCGGACATCATGGTAGATGCGGCCGATATATTCCCCCAGCAGTCCCAGACCGATGAACTGAGCACCTATGAAAACGAAAAGAATGGAAAAAAGGGTAAATACGCCCTGGGCCGCCCAAGCCGCACCCATCACAAAACGCATGGTCAACAAAAAGATGCCAAAGGCTATGCCGCTGGCGGCTATGATTGTCCCCAGCAGAGAGAGCAGCCGCAGCGGGAAGGTGGACATGGAGGTCAGCAGGTCAAACTGCAAGGAAACGAGTTTGAAGAGCGAGTATTTTGATTCTCCCTGCTGACGCGAGGCGTGCTCCACAGGAATTTCGGCCGTGGTCCTGGCAAAGCTGTTGGCCAGAATCGGGATAAAGGTGGAATGTTCCCGGCACTGGAGCATGGCCTCGACAATGGGACGACGGTAGGCTCGGAGCATGCAGCCGTAATCGTGCATCATGACCCCTGTGGTCCGCCTCACCATGGCGTTGACCAGGTTAGAGGACAACCTTCTGAACAGAGTATCCTGACGGTTGCTTCGAATGGTACCGACCACGTCCACATTGTCTTCCATGGCCAGCAGCAATTTGGGAATTTCTTCCGGTGGATTCTGCAGGTC
The DNA here is from genome assembly GCA_015489765.1 of Desulfobulbaceae bacterium. Taxonomy (GTDB): domain Bacteria; phylum Desulfobacterota; class Desulfobulbia; order Desulfobulbales; family Desulfobulbaceae; genus DRLX01. The sequence goes on along the minus strand of WFZC01000312.1, from coordinate 1,569 downwards.
AGCGTCAAGGGTGATGACAATCTCACCCCGGCTTTGAGCCAATCCTGCAAACACTGCTGCATGCTGGCCATAATTGCGGTTGAGCAAAACAGCGACAATTTCCGGATGCTCGCGCCCTGCCCGGACAATCATTTCCGTTGAACCGTCACTGGAACCGTCATCCACCAGGATGATTTCAAAATCCTGTCCGCCTTGCCTGCAGACCTTCAGGCACCGGTCAATCAGTTCGTCCAGGTTTCCGGCCTCGTTAAAGACGGGAATGACCAGTGAACAGGCAATATCTTTTTCAGCATGTCCACTCACAACAGGTGTTCTCTCGGCATATTCAGATAAATAAGACTCGTACATTGACACCTGGAACATGGAGCATTTCATCAGGCCAGTACCTCTTTGATGGCGGCAACCACCTCATCCACGTCTTCCATGGTCATGGCTGGAAAGAGGGGCAGGGAACAGATCCGCGAAGAGTTCCACTCGGTATTGGTCAAGGTTCCCATGACCTGCGGCATGATCTTGCGGTAATAGTGCTGTTCATGGACCGCCCGAAAATGAAGACCGGTCCCGATATTTCGCTGTTTCAGCTCTTCCATAAATGTGTCTCTGTCCATTCTCGCCCTGTCCGTGTCCAGGCGGACGATAAAGAGATGCCAACCATGACGGCTGGTGAGCGGGGATGTTTTCAGGGGAAGAATTTCCTCGATATCGGCAAGCTGCCGCCGGTATCGCTCTGCCAGTCGGGTTCTTTTGTCGACAAAATCATCAAGGCGGGCAAGCTGTTCCAGCCCCAGGGCGGCACTGATATCGGTCATGTTATACTTGAAGCCTGGTTCCAGGACCTCGGCCTGGGGTGTTCTGCCCTGCTGATTGCGGTCATGGGCATCAACTCCCAGACCGTGAAACCTGAGGCTCCTTATTTTTTCCAGAAGTTCATCGTCGTCAGAACAGAACATGCCCCCTTCTCCAGTGGTCATGTTTTTTATGGGGTGAAAGGAAAAAATGGCAGTCCCTGTCCTGCCGACCTTTCGTCCCTTGTATTCAGTTCCTGCCGCATGGGCGGCATCTTCCATCACAGCAATGTTTCGCTCGTGTGCCAGCGTGTAAATCGGTTCGACATCCGCTGCCGCTCCGGCGAAATGCACCGGAATGATCAGCCGGGTGTTCTCCGTAATCAATGGCTCGATCATGCGGGCATCGGTCATCAGTGTGTCACGATTTACATCGACAAAGACCGGAGTCGCGCCTGTCAGCACAATCAAATTCACTGTTGAAACCCAGGTCATGGCCGGGGTTATCACCTCGTCCCCCGGCCCGATGTCAAGGGCGGCGAGCAGCAGATGCATGCCGGCGGTTGCCGAAGACAGGGCCACCGCCCCTTTGCTTCCGCAATATGCCCGGAAGAATTGTTCAAACCGTGCTGTTCTGGAGCCAGTGGTAATCCAGCCACTGCGAAGGACCTCGGCAACGGCGGCTATCTCCTGCTCGCTTATCGAAGGAACGGAAAATGGAAGGAAATCTTTTCGCATATTTTTTAATTCTTTTGAAATGAGTACCTGCTCTGCTGATCTACAG
>WFZC01000311.1 GCA_015489765.1 Desulfobulbaceae bacterium | reverse complement strand
TTTAGTATGAACAAACCGTTTCAGTGTGGTTGGATCATCAAAGGTGATGGAATAGGCGCCACTGGCATGGGCGCCGTGTCCGGACAGGGTGATTTTGCCTGACCGGGCAAACTTGAGTACCAGGTCGTGATGCTGATAGAGGATAGCCGTCTGGGTGACCTGTTTTGTACCGAACCGGGCCCTGGCACGGTCACTGGTATATTGCACGAGTAACAGGATGGTCAGGGCAAGAACAAGAATGACCGCAGCTATGACGAGCTTCCAGCCGTTTTGCCGATTGAAAAGGTCCCTGGGGCCCCAGGGAATGTATCGGGCTATTGCCGAGTCAATGTCGCTGTGGGATGCCAGGCAGGGTTGCAGTACCTTGCCGGTGTATCGTTCAATTGTGGCAACTGCCTCATGATCGGAAGGATCGGCCATGGCAATGGTGAGAAGGTTGTGGTCGGCCAGGGACAGGGGAATGACAGTGTATTTTTTACACAGATATCTGGGGATAAGGTGTTTGATTTTTTTATTGAATGTGGTGTGGATCTCAATAATGGGTATACCGAGTTGCCTGGAGAGGACGGACTGCAGTTCGTTTTCCGAGATGAAACCCATATTGACCAACAGGTAGCCCAGACGACGGTCACTACCGGCCTGAACGGCCAGGGCCTTATCCAGTTCCTCCTGTTGTATAGCGCCTGCTGCGAGCAGCAGATCTCCCAAGCGTTCTTGAGCCGCCATTGTTTTCTCCCGGATTGTACGCGTATCGGTATTACTGGGTAGAGTATACATGCCGGCCTTTCATCTTTTCAAGATTCTTTTGTTTTTTTTATTTTTTACAGGTGGAGATGCTATTGTCCCGCGGAAAATTATGAGCGGCAGCAACAGATGAACATGACCGGCATTTGCCTGGGGTAATATTTAGTCCTGATTTAGGCTATCTCTGTTACCCGCGGACTTTTGATAATACCATGGATGAGGTTGCGTCGGCGGGAAATGTTGAGTACCATGCTGTATTACTAAAAATGGTATGGCTCCGGAGAAGAAGGGACAAAGATGAATCTCCACCCGTATCCGCTGCCTCTGGTCATGTCCCCAGGCGATTTACAAGCTGCCGGCAGCATGATTGCCACCCGCTTCACAACAGTGTCTCTTGGAGTTCGTATGTATCGCTATTTTTTTTGACAGCCTTATAGTGGAGAGGAACAGGGTCTATGAAAAAGAACCACAGTGAATATTCAGACAGCCTTCTTGTTCATTTCCGCCGGGTTGAACAACTGCGTAATGAGGCTCTGCATCTCCCCTCCCTTGATCTGCATGGCCGCCAGCTTTACGACCTGGAGGCCCTGCTCAATCGTGCCTGCTACCCTCTGGCCGGATACCTTGACCGGGAAGATTATGCTTCTGTCCTGAACAGAATAAGACTTGCCGACGGTACCATCTGGCCCATGCCGATCTGTCTTGATGTTTCAGAAGAGTTTGCCGCCAGTATCGAGGTTGGACAACGGCTGGCGATTAACGATACCGAAGGTTTTCTGCTTGCCCTGTTGACGGTGAGCGATGTCTGGCAGCCCGATAAAAGAAAGGAGGCCGAGGCGGTGTATGGCACCGCCGACGGGGACAAACACCCCGGAGTCAAAACACTATATGAGCAGGTCGGTTCCTGGTATATAGGCGGCGCCCTTGAAGGCGTTACCCTGCCCATTCATTATGATTTTCGGGACCTGCGATTGACGCCATCGGAGACCCATCGCCGTTTTCTTCAGTATGGCTGGCGGCGTGTCCTGGGGTTTCATACCCGGGAATATTTGAACTGCGCTCATCGGGAAATGGTTCTTGCGGCCTCCAGGGAGGTGGGCGCGTCGATTCTTCTCCACCCGGCGGTGGGTCTGGATCATCCCGGCAACATGGAGCATTACACCCATGTTCATTGCTACCAGGAGTTTGTGCGCCAGTTTCCTAAAAATATCATTTTGCTCAGTATCCTGCCGCTTGCGGAACGGTTTGCCGGACCACGGGAAGCGCTCTGGCAGGCCATGATCAGAAAGAATTACGGCTGCAGCCATTTTATGGTGGCCGAGGATCACGGTGACCCTTTTGCCGGCGGCAGCGGTGATCTTTTTTATCCAAAGGGAGCCGCCCAGGAACTGGTTGCCTCGGTTGCCGAGGAAACCGGTATTGCAATGGTGCCTGAACGGCGCATGGGGTATGTGGAAGAAAAGGCCTGCTATGTCTTTCTTGATGAGCTGGAAGATCATTCCATCTGTAAAGACATAACCACAGACGAGTTTAAACGTCGTCTGGAACGGGGGCTTGATATCCCTGCCTGGTACGCATATCCGGGCGTTGTCAATGAGTTGCGGCGGGCCTTTCCGCCCCGGTCAAAACAGGGGTTTACTGTTTTCCTGACCGGACTCTCCGGGTCCGGGAAATCGACCATTGCCAAGGTCCTGATGGTCAGGTTCATGGAGATGAGGGACCGGCCGGTTACCCTCCTTGATGGTGACATTGTGCGGAAAAATCTTTCCTCGGAGCTGAACTTTTCCAGAGAGCATCGTGAAATAAATGTGACCAGGATCGGATTTGTCGCCAGTGAGATAACGAAAAACGGCGGTATCGCCCTGTGCGCTCCTATTGCGCCATACGAAGAATCAAGACGGAAAAACAGGGAGCTGATAAGCCGTTATGGCGGCTATATCGAAGTCTATGTGGCCACCCCACTCGAGGTCTGTGAAAAGCGTGATCGTAAAGGTCTGTATGCCAAGGCAAGAGCGGGCCTGATCAAGGGGGTGACCGGTGTGTCCGACCCCTATGAGGTGCCGAAAAATCCGGAGCTCACCATAGATACATCCGCCATGACCCCGGCGGAAGCGGTGCAGGAGGTTTTTCTGTATCTTGAAGAACAGGGGTATATTGTCTGAATCTGCAGCCGGTCAATGGATAACACAGAAAACGCTGAACGATCATCTTTCCTTTCTTCACAGGAAGTTGCCATTGGCCTGTTGTTATTCATCGGTTTTCCCTTTTTCTTTATCGGGGGACCCGGTTATCATGCTGACCGGTCGTTTAAATCCGCCTGGGACCTTGGCCATATTCTCTTCTTTTTTCTCGCCACCCGGCTCTTTCTCCTTGTGGCGGCAAAGCGACAGGAGACCAAACAACGGCCGTTTTTCTTTCTGCAGGTTTTTGTATCAGCCCTTGGTCTGGGAATTCTTATCGAATTGGCTCAGAAAGCCCTGGGCGGACGTAGTGTTGATGTCTGGGATGTCTATCGCGACCTTCTGGGATGTGTGGGCGCATACACTGTTTCCGGTCTGTTTCCCGTTGTCAACCGTCGTTTTATCCTTCCGGCCATAGGGATTATGCTTCTGGTGATAGCCGCATCATGGCCGCTTGTTCGCTCACTTGTCGACGAAAATATCGCCCGCCGTCAGTTTCCGGTGCTGGCTGATTTTGAGACCCCATTTGAGCAAAATCGCTTCATCCCGGGCAGCAGGCTGTGGCGTGTGGACAAGGTAGCCGCCCATGGCTGTTTTTCCCTGCGGATTCAACTGACAACGGCCACCTATTCGGGCGCATCGCTCTTTTATTTTCCCCATGACTGGCGTGGCTATACCACCCTGAATTTCAGCGTCTATAATCCCGGAAAGGAAGAGCTGCCCCTGCATTGCCGTGTCCATGATGTCCATCACCGCCAGCATGGCATGCGTTTTTCTGACCGTTTTCACCAATTGTTTGCGCTTCATCCCGGATGGAACCGGTGTCAAGTCTCGCTTGCGGACGTCCGGACCGCCCCGCGGACACGTTTGATGGACATGGCCCATATTGAATCGTTTGCCTTTTTTGTCGTCAGGCAGCGTAAAGGCCACATCATTTATGTGGATAATGTATATCTTGGCAGGTGATACTCCATGCAACTGTATAGACCCCGTTCTTTTTTCACCCTGTTGTTGACCGGGTTTCTCTTTGTTGTCCTGCCCCTGCTCACGGCCCTGTTCAGTTCGGTCCAGATTCTGGATGGTCTGCTCAAACAGGGTGCGCTTGCCGTGTACAGCTCGGTGGACAGGACCAGCAGTATCCGGAAAGTTGCCGACCTGCTCCGGGAACAGGAGCGGAAGGCGCGGCTTTACAATGTACTGGGAGAGCCTGCGCAGCTTGATGCAGTAAACAAGGTTCACCAGGAATTGGAAGAGGCCTTTTCCCATCTTTTTCTTACCGATAATGACAAGGACCTGACCCAGCTGCTTCTGAAGGTGCAGGCGGAAGATAATTATATTATCGCCGTACTCAACAGTCCGGTCGGTAGCCCGATGCAGAGAAAAAAGGAGCTGCTTCGGGTGCTTGATCGTTACCAGGATGTCGATGCCCTGATGACAAAACTGACGGCCGCCAGTAATCAGGTGATAAGCGATGAGGTCGCCCTGCTCCGGGAAAAGGTCAGCCAGGGAAAGAAAACGCTGGCCTGGCAGACCTCGGGCCTGATAGGATTCAGTATTCTTTTTCTGGTCCTTTTCCTCGCTCTGATCCTGCGTCCTATTCGACAAATGGACCGGGGGATCGAGAGCCTTGGTAATGGAGATTTCACAACCCCGGTCAGGGTGTCCGGTCCTCGGGACCTTGAGGCCCTTGGCGAACGGCTGGACTGGCTGCGCAGGCGGCTGGCTGAACTTGACCGGGAAAAGATAAAGATGATAGCCCATATTTCCCACGAGTTGAAGACTCCCCTTTCCTCCATCAAAGAGGGGGCAGGGCTTCTGCGTGACGAGGTCGTCGGGCCGATGAACCCGTCCCAGAAAGATGTAGTCGCTATTTTGGACAAGAACAGTGACAAGCTGCAGAAGCTCATTGAAAACATACTTGATTTCAATATGTCACAGGCCAGAAAGGCCCCGGCAAAGATGCAGGCCCTGCGTTTTGACGAGATAATCAGGGCCGTGGCAGATGATCATAAAAATTCAATGCTTGCGCGCAGGGTTACCCTCTATCTAAAACTTGCGGAAATAACGCTCAATGGTGATGTGGAGCAGTTGAAAACAGTCGTTGATAATTTACTCTCCAATGCGGTAAAATTCACCCCGGACGAGGGCGCTGTTCGAATCGAACTGAAACAGGTCGATCATAAAGCTGTTTTTATTATTGAAGACACGGGAGTAGGCATAGACCGTGAAGATCGTTCCCGCATTTTTTCTCCATTTTTCCAGGGAAAAGAGGCAAAAAAGGCTGTTGTCAAAGGTTCAGGCCTCGGTCTTGCAATAGCAAAAGAATATGTGCAGAATCATGGAGGTACAATCCGCTTGCTTTCAAGTGATGCAGGTGCCCGTTTTTCCATAATTCTGCCGATACCGTCATGAGAAATACAATGAAAACGATTATCTTTTTATTCTGCTGTACTGTTGTCCTCGGTGGATGTGTTGCCTTGCAAAGACAGGGCGGTGAGCGGGACAACCTGTTGGAACCAACCGTTGTCTTTCATGCCACCGACGGCAGCTCGATTTTGACCTGTTTAAATGATATCGGCAACCTGCGCAGCCGGGAGTTCAACCGGTATTTTCAGGAGGCCGAAACCCGAGTCAAGGACGGTGGTGATGAGGACAAGTTGCGGTTTATATGTCTAAGTCTCAACAACAAGGCAAGTTACAGGCAGTTTAAGGAGGGTGTGGCGTTGCTCAAACAGTATATCAAGGAGCATCCCGACTCCCGGGAAGAGCTGAGCGGCCTGATGGGCCTGGTGGATCGTCTTGACAGGGCCAAGGTCAACCGCTGGAGCGGTCGGAAAAAGATGCTGGATGAAAAAGAAGAGCTCGAGGCCGAGGTTGCCTCCCTGCAGGCGCGGGTGGAGGCGCTTTTGCGGGAACACGAGCAGGATGCGGTGAAGATCCAGGAGTTGCGCAATCAGATAGAACAACTAAAAAATATAGAGAACATTATAAAAAACAGGGAGCATGGTTCATGAAAACGGCTGGATACAGGGTACTTCTGGTGGACGATGAGGAAGACCTTCTCAGTCTCTGGAAGGTACGGCTGGCAAGCAACGGCTACGAGGTCATCACCGCCCTTAGTGGCGAAGAGGCGTTGACCAAGTTTTCGGTCAGTAATCCACACCTGGTACTGACCGATCTGCGCATGCCCGGTATCGACGGTATGGCCCTTTTTGAGGCGATTCGGGAACGCAACAAGGCCGTTCCCGTCATTATTATAACGGCCCACGGTTCTATTCCCGAGGCGGTTGAGGCAACCCGTCAGGGTGTTTTTTCTTTCCTGACCAAACCGGTTGACGGAAAAGATCTTCTTGAAGAGGTGGAAAAGGCCCTGCAGTTTTCCTCCGGTGGCGTGGAGGTATCGGCTGAAGACGAGGCTGAATGGCGTCGGGACATAATTTCCAAAAGCGCCAGTATGGAAGAATTGCTGTCCAGGGCCAAACTGGTGGCTGACACCGATACCACCGTATTGATACGGGGGGCCTCCGGGACCGGGAAAGAGTTGCTCGCCATTGCCATTCACCGCGCAAGTTCCCGGCGTGATGGACCATTTATTCCGGTCAACTGTACGGCTATCCCCGAATCGTTGCTGGAGTCGGAACTGTTTGGTCATGCCAAGGGGTCCTTCACCGGTGCTTCCCGCAGTTATGCCGGGCTTTTTCAGTCGGCCCATGGCGGGACCATGTTCCTTGACGAGATAGGAGACATGCCGCTTCATCTGCAGGTGAAGCTGTTGCGGGTGTTACAGGAGCGGGTGATACGACCTGTGGGCAGCACGGAGCCGGTGCCCGTGGATGTGCGTATTATTTCCGCAACCCATAGAAATCTTGAAGAGGCTATCGAACAGAAAAAATTTCGGGAGGACCTTTTTTATCGACTCAACGTGGTCAGCCTGGAATTGCCGCCGTTAAATGAACGAAAAGAAGATATTCCTCTTTTGGTCGACTATTTTATCAGTAACCTGGTCGATGATACCGACCGCCAGGTGAAAAAATTCTCGCCCGAGGCCATGCAGCTTCTGCTTGATGCTGCCTGGCCGGGTAATGTCCGCCAGCTCTACAATGTTGTTGAACACGCCGTTGCCCTGTCGACCTCACCGATAATTTCCGAAGATCTGCTCCATGATGCCATCAAGCAGCACCAGAGTAAAATTCTTCCCCTTGCCGAAGCAAGGCGTCAGTTCGAACAGCAGTATCTGATCCAGTTGCTCCAGACCACACGTGGTAACGTGTCCCAGGCGGCGCGAATGGCTCATAGAAACCGAACGGATTTTTATAAACTCCTTAACCGGCACCATATAGTCCCGGCTCTCTTCAAGAGTTGACCCGCTGTCTTGTTTTTGAGACAGTGGGCTCTGTACTTGTTGATTAGCTTGTGAAAACAACAAGAAGGCTTGTCGTTTATTGGCGACAGTAGCTGGATTTTCCACATTGCAGTGACAATTATTGTTCATTGTACCCCTGGGGTTGCCAGCCGTACCGATGGGAAAGGTCTAAGGGTGCTCTTATTTATATCAAGGGACATGAAGGGTAGAGAATTGATCGTTTTGTTTTTACTTGTGGTTACAGCATGATATGGGATTGCCTCTTGTAAGGGGGGAGGAATGCTTTGTCTCTCGGCAAGCCAAAAAAAATATTTTTTGATGTCTTCCCCTGGACTTTATGGCACGGAATGTGCTTTAAAAAATTGAGTGTTTTCTTCTTTCTTTTAGCGGAGAATATAAACAGCCCCATGGACACGCTGCCGTCTTTATCAGACCCCCGAATGGCTGGGGGTGCTGTATTATTTCTGCTCTGTTTCCTTCTTTTTTGCGGAACTGGCGGGGGTGTCTCTGTGGCTGAGGCTTCCAGGCCGGTAGCCTTTTCCTGGCGTGCCAATCCGCAGGATGATAACGTTGTGGGGTATCGACTCTATTATGGACCCGATTCACGCTTTGACCGTGGTGGTCATGTAAAGGCAGGCTTTTCTTACAGCTATTATCTTGATTTTGCCACCTCCCAGCGTTGCCGGGCAACCAAGGCAGGGCCGGTCTGTGAACAGTACAGAGGTAATGAGGTTCGTTGTGAAGGCCTGAATACGGAAGCGCCCAAATGCACACTCTATGGTCTGGGCGGATATAAGTATTTCACCATGACTGCCTATAATGCTCAGGCGGAAAGTCCGTATACCAGGGAGTTGAAATCTTATTTAGGCGAAGGCACACCGTCGGCGGTGGGAACTCTTCGCGCCATCTACACCATACTTTTACACTGATTTTCCTGTGCGGCCCGTTCATTGCCGCCTGTTTCCTTCCTCTATTGTTGCCTTTTCCTGCTGACAGGATACGTATGGCTGAAAACAGGAGAGGTATCTCTTTACTCCAACATTCCTTTCTTTTTCAACAAATTTGAGGCTCACACGATATGCCAATCCCGGTTGGTGGATAACGTCTGCCTGGAGAAAACATCCTCCAGCGACGAATCACAGAAGCCGGGTCTGGTGTCGGTTGTTGTATTCCTTGTCCTTGGAATCAACCCGGGGGCCAGTTCATATCGCGGCCGCCGAGAATGTGCATGTGGATGTGAAAAACGGTCTGGCCGGCCTGTTCACCATTATTAAAGACAACCCGATAGTGGTCGATACCCTCTTTCTGCGCAATCTCGGAACCTTTGCGCATGATTTTCCCCATGAGCTGCTCATCTTCCGGCGCAACATTTGATGGGCCGCTGATATGCTTTTTGGGAATGACAAGAAAGTGGATTGGCGCCTGGGGCGCAATGTCCCGAAAGGCCAGGATGTCGTCATCTTCATAGAGGATATCGGCCGGGATATCTCCTCGGGCGATTTTGCAGAACAGGCAGTTGTCGGACATAATATTCTCCTTGGTTATAAATCCCATAGAGTCAGAAAAAAAGTGCATACCCATGATAGCAGGGCCAATGATTGCGATCAACGGGATTTTGTCTTTTTTGGCTTAAGTTCCAGGACAAGTTGATTGTTTTCAGTCGTTACCTGCACGGGTTGAAAATGGATATTTAGCTGTTTTGTGTCGATTGTCGGTGAAAATGATAGCAGGCGGCTGAGGTCAACCCGATATTCATGGCCGCCCAGGGCGGTAAGAAGGGGCAGCAGGACATTCCCCGATTTTTGTGATGATGAGGTAAACTGTGGCGTGAAAAACAGCTTCTGTTTTTTTTCGTCAAAACGCAGGTGCAGGTCGCAGGCAAGGGGCAGGGTAACCTGGCCGAGCTTGAGCTTGATGGTCTGGCCTCCGATAATGGTGTGCATGGCAAGTTTTTTCCCGGAAACAACTCCGTGGACGGAGATGATATTATCATGGATACGGAGCTGATCTATGGATTCAACGATCAGTCTGCCGGAAAAATTCGTACTGTTCTGATCAATCGGCAGCGGCAGAATTGCCTGCAGGGTATGCCTGAGGGCCTGCGCCGGCAGGATCAGGGTGAAGATGTCCTGCTGCAGGCTGGTGGCGCCGTTTACAGGAAGAGCAATGGTAAGCAGCAGAAAGGGGAGGAGGTATTTTATAATGGTCCGCATGGGAAGGCTCCGGTAAGGTTTGCAACACTATAGATGTTATATTTTGCAGAATTTTTTACTCTACACCCTTTTTTTTACCTCTGCAAAAAAAGAAAAGATGTCCTCTGGGCTGTCTTGAATTTTTTTTCTTTTCCCTGTACCTCTAACCTGTATGAACAGGGAAAATCAAATGGTTCTGTCATCCGGACAAGCCGTTCTCCGGTTGCTGGTGGACAGGGAGTGCATGCTGGAAGGGGCGCCGCCATCTCTGGCTGCAGCTGTCCGCAAACGCTTGACGGTAAAAAATCCCAAGTATGATGCAGCTGTTCGCTACGGTCGCTGGATCGGCAAACAGCTCAAACCCAAGCTGTTTTTTTTCCGGGAACAAAGAGGACGTTTGTTTTTTCCACGTGGATTTGCCAATCAGGCGGTTCTCCTCTGCCGAAAACATGTCGGAATTTCTCCGGAAATAATAGATCATCGTCGTCTGCTCGATCCGGTTGCCATCACCTTTTCAGGCAGCTTGCGTCCCTATCAGCAGGAGGCTGTGGCTGCGGTACTCAACCATTCCTTTGGTGTCCTGGAAGCGGGTACTGGTTCGGGCAAGACGGTGATGGCCCTGAAGGTACTTGCCGAGCGCGGGCAGCCGACCATGATCATTGTCCATTCCCGGGAGCTGCTGCACCAGTGGCAACAGAGAGTAGAAGAATTCCTGGGCATCAGAGCCGGGCAGGCGGGAGGCGGCAAGGTGGATATTCAGCCGGTTACCGTTGGTATCGTCAACACGGTTCGAAACAGGCTCGCGGATCTTGCGCCCCGGTTTGGCCATTTGATTGTCGATGAATGTCACCGGGTGCCGGCCACTCTTTTTACAGATGTGGTTTCGGGGTTTGATTGCTGGTACATGCTCGGTCTGTCAGCAACCGCCTTTCGCCGGGAAGACGGCATGACCAGAATAATCTATACCTACATGGGAGACCGGACCCATGTTGTGGATGGGGAACAACTTGTGGCCAGCGGGGCCGTTGTCCGGCCGAGATTTGTCCAGAAGGAAACCGGGTTCACCTATGGGTACCGGGGCGAGTATCCAAAGCTGATCAAGGCGCTGGCAAAAAATGAGAAACGCAATGATCAGATTGTTGCCGACATCGTCTCTCTGCTGGATAATGATCATGAGGGTACTCTTCTGGTTGTTTCGGATCGGATCGCCCATTGCCGGTTATTACAGGAAAAACTGGCGCTCTTTGGGTATGATGCCGCCCTGTTGACCGGTCGGATTCATCCCGAAGAACGGGAGCGGATCGTTGCCGGTGTTCAGAATGGCCAGGTGCAGGTGTTGATTGCTACCCTGCAACTGATAGGCGAGGGATTTGACTGTCCCGGTTTGAGCACCATTGTTCTGGCAACGCCGATAAAATTTGAAGGCAGGCTGCTGCAGGTTGTGGGCAGGGTAATGCGGCCCCTGCAGGGAAAAACCGCCCTGGTAATTGACTATGCCGATACCCGGATACCTGTTTTACGGCGTTCGGCCGAGAAACGTCGTCTTCTCTTTGCCAAGTGGGGAACAGATTGATGTTACTACTTATTTCTCCTTCCAAAACCCAGGAGTTCAATGGTAAAACCATTGAACATCGGACCTTGCCCCTGTTCTTGTCCCAGGCCGAAGAACTGGCGACCATACTGGCAGGCCTCACGGTGGAGGAACTAGCTGCCTTGATGAAGATCAGCCCGCGTTTGGCGCAAGTGACGTTTCAGCGCTACCAGGCGATGTCTTTTCCCTTTACCCCTGAAAATTCCCGCCAGGCCCTGCTCATGTTCCGGGGCACCCAGTTCAGCCCCATTCAGGTGAGTAAATATAGGGATGAGGATTTTCATTTTGCCCAGGACCACTTACGAATTTTTTCAGGGCTGTACGGACTGCTGCGCCCCCTTGATCTCATTCAGCCCTATCGGCTGGAAATGGCAACCCGGTTGGTGACTGATAAGGGAAAAAATCTGTATAATTACTGGCGGGACACGATTACCAGCCATCTTCGTTCCCTGGTTGCCGACGATAACAATGGTATTCTTGTGAATCTGGCTTCGGAAGAGTACTTTAAGGTGGTGCGTCCACGGGAACTTGATTGTCCCATTCTGAAAATTTCCTTTAAGGAGATAAAAAACGGCAAGGCGCGGGTAATTGCCATGCATGCCAAACGGGCCCGGGGCATGATGGTTGATTATGTTATCACCGGCCGGATAATCAGGCCGGAATTACTCAAGAAGTTTAATCGGGACGGCTACAGTTATTGCCGGGAGTTGTCAACCGCAGAGCACTGGGTTTTTACCCGGCAACCACAATAAATCCGGTTACCAACAAATCTCCTTGTCTTTTTGTTCTTTTCTCGGTACAGTCTGCCATTTTTTCTCTTCTGGGGGGCGGTTGTTGAAGTTTATTGCCCGGTTCCCCAAGGCGTAAAACATTTTTACCATCCTTTTTGCTCATGGGGTGGTTGTTTCAATTTTCCCCGTTATGCGGGACAGGAAGGATATGAAGCAGGAAAATATTCGTAATGTGGCGATCATCGCCCATGTCGACCATGGGAAGACGACACTGGTTGATCAGCTCTTTCGTCAGAGCGGCATGTTTCGTGATAATCAGCAGGTAGCTGAACGATTGATGGATTCTATGGACCTTGAACGGGAACGCGGCATCACCATTGCCTCCAAAAACGGATCCTACCGATACAAGGATTACCGGATCAACATCATAGACACCCCCGGACACGCCGATTTCGGCGGCCAGGTGGAGCGGGTGCTGCGCATGGCCGATGGCGCCGTCCTCCTGGTTGACGCCCAGGAAGGGCCGATGCCGCAAACCTTTTTTGTGGTCAAAAAGGCGCTGGCCGCAGGGTTGCCTATTCTCGTTGTTGTCAACAAGATTGATAAACCGGCGGCCCGGTGTGACTGGGTGGTGGACCAGGTTTTTGACCTCCTGGGCCGCCTGGATGCCCCTGATGAATCGCTGGATTTTCCCGTGGTTTACGGTTCGGCAAAAGAGGGCTATATGGTTGCGGACCATAGTGAGACTCCTGTTCCGGGTGAGGGAATGGAGCTGATATCCGAGATGATTATCAATCATGTGCCGCCCCCGGCCGGTGACGTTGACGCGCCCCTGCAGCTGCAGATCAACACCATTGATTATTCACCCTATCTTGGTCGGCTCGGTATCGGTAAACTGGTCAACGGGCGGTTAAGTTTAAACGATAACGTGGTCGTCGCCCGCAGGGACGGCTCAATCAAGCCGGTGCGGATCAACAAGATTTTCACCTTTGAGGCTGACCGGCAGGTCCCGGTCGAGAGCGCGTTGGCCGGTGATATTGTCGCCGTTGCCGGCATGGAAGATGTCACGGTCGGTGTCACCTTCACCGATCCCGATGATCCCCGTCCCCTGCCGTTGGTTGAGATTGATCCACCTACCATTTCCATGCGCTTTATCCCCAATGATTCACCCTTTGCCGGTCAGGATGGCAAGTTTGTCACCTCCAGGCACCTGGAAGAACGTCTGCGCCGGGAAACCTTGGCTGACGTGGCGCTGCGGGTCGAGCCGCTGACCGATGCGGTCGGTTTCCTCGTTGCCGGACGGGGAGAACTGCATCTCTCCATCCTGATTGAAAAGATGCGGCGGGAAGGCTATGAATTCCAGGTGACGCGGCCCCATGTCATTATGCGCGAGGAAAACGGACAGACGGTCGAACCCTATGAAGAGTTGACAGTTGATGTCGATGAACAGTATCAGGGCGTTGTCATTGAACAACTCGGTAAACTCAAGGGCGTATTGGAGGACATGCAGGTTGAAAATCAGATGACCCGAATGAAGTTCAAGATTCCCACCCGGGGCCTTTTGGGATATCGTTCCCGGTTCATGACCGATACCCGCGGCATGGGGGTCATGAATTATGTCTTTGCCGAATGGGGACCCTATGCCGGGGAAATTATCAACCGGACAAACGGGGTGATGATCGTCAAGGAATCCTGTACATCCGTAGCCTATGCCCTGTTTAACCTGCAGGATCGAGGGCGCCTGTTTATTGGTCCGGGTGTTGACCTGTACAAGGGACAGATTATCGGCGAAAACTGTCGAACGGCTGACCTGGTGGTCAATCCGGCCAAGGGGAAAAAACTGACCAATATGCGGGCCTCGGGTTCGGACGAGGCGGTTATTCTTACCCCGCCGGTTGACATGAGCCTTGAGGAATGCATATCATATATCAATGATGATGAACTGGTGGAGATTACCCCCAAGGCCATCCGGTTACGCAAGAAAACCGGGGTCAAATACCGGGGGTAATTTTTTTGTCCTTGTTTATTTCAGGTCAAATTTTCCACAGAATGCTCCGAATGCATTCATGGACCTGGATTTAACCATTGCACGCTGATGAAGGATTTTATTATTGTCGGTCTGGCCCTGTTTGCCGGCATGGGGGCCTTTGCCGTTATTTTTCGAAAATATGGCAGCGACTGCATCCCCTGACTGTTGATGTATAGCTCCATAGGTGTGGGGCTGGTGGTGTATACTATACTGAAATCGTTGTTTTAACGAGACTGTTCCATGGCCAATTCATCCGGTTCTTCCTCGCCGCTGGCAGCGGCCGAGCTTGTGCAGGCAAGGATTGATGAAAAGCGTCTTTTTGAGGCCAGATTTCTCTTTCATAAGGTTTCCGGGGAAATTGAGCCCGAGCAAAGACTCCGGCTTGAACAGGCGCTGGCCGATACCATTGCCAGGGCCGAATACTGTTTCCGCCGGGGCCGACAGTTAGAGGAACAACAACACTACGAGGAGGCGGCAAGGGAGTATGACCGCGTTGTCGCCATCGCAATCGATTATCCGGCCGTTGAGCAGGCCCGCCACAGGATCGAGGTGGTTCGACAACTTGGTCCCTTGCAGGTCAGGACGCCTGCCAGCCCCGAGGAAGAGCCCGGCAAACATACGGCGCCGGTTGACGGGATACCTGCCACGGAGGTCAAGGGCGGATCTGGCCGGCGCCGACGTTGGTTGATTCCGGTCTTTTCTCTCCTTGTTCTCTCTGCTGGTTTGGTTGTCCTGTTGTTATCAGGCAGGGAGGGGGGCGGATCTAAAAGTACGGTCCCCGGTCCCGAAACAAATCCGGTTTCCAGCCATATCTCCGGCCGCGCGCCGGCCATTTCTCCGGCAACTGATCATGATGTCCTGTTGCCCAAGGACTCTTTTGCCGATAAAAGGCGCAAGGAGAAGATGACCGGCATTGTCCTGCCCCGTGCCATTGCCCCGCCAATCACCGGGGAATCCACAGTGCCACCGGGCAGGGACGGATCGGTTGCCGGCAAGACTTCTGGAAAAAATGTTTCATTGCAACAATCCGATATTATGGAACAACCGGTTATCAAAGCCGCCATTCCCGATCAGGGGCAGTTGGTAAAGGTAACGGTTGATAACGACATCGTCCCCGCGGCTGCCGAGAGGCTGGAAACGGCACAGAGGACAGAGGTGAAAAAAGGGGAAACCGGTGCCGCCCTGGTCACAAAAGAACATCCATCTGGAGATGCGGCCAAGGCGGGGATATATATTGTCCGAGCCGGTGATACCCTGGGGTCGATAGCCCGCAAGGTCTATGGCAGCAGCCGCCATTGGCAACGGTTATACGAGTTAAATCGGGACCATTTGTCCAGGCCGTCGGCCCTGCGGGTTGGCCAGCAACTGCGGACCAGGGACGAGGTGGAGACGCCCGTTGATCCCGATCCGGTGGGAGAATAGACCGTTTTTCCAGGTGGCCCCTGCTTGTTTCCAGGCATATATCCTGCCCGTCAGGGGGCGTAACTCTGCAATTACTCTTATGATACAATATCCCTTGTCACGAACACGCCGCTGGCTGCAGCGGCAAAAGAGAAATCAAAGAAGGTTTGGCCGGCTGGCTGTCATAACTCCATTTGCTGCAGTTGCGGCGGCAAAAAGCGCCATTGCCCGCCAGCCAGCCGACCACATTACGCAACCCGATCCTGCACGTGGTCTATGTCCGCAAGCTAAAAAACAGACCGGCAGCACGTTGGAGCATAAAACTCCGGCGACAAAAGCCGGGCATGTCTCCCGCCGGGGCCGGAAAAAATGGAATCTTTCCTCCTTCCAGGTTGAACCGGTCAGCGGCAAAGCCAGATTTCATGATTTTGATCTTCCCCTTTCGCTTATGCGGGCCATTGCCGATCTTGGTTTTGAGTATTGCACACCTATCCAGGCCAAGGCCCTTCCCCATGCCCTGGCAGGTAAAGATATTGTCGGCCGCGCCTCCACCGGTACCGGTAAGACAGCGGTCTTTCTGATAGCCCTGCTTGCAAAACTTCTCCGGGAAAAACGTCCTTCCCGGCCGGGGACACCGCAGGCTTTGATTATCGCTCCGACCAGGGAGCTTGTCATGCAGATCGCCAAGGACGGTCGCCGGCTGGCCAGGTATACACCGTTTCAGGTTGTCGCCGTCTACGGAGGGACCGATTACCAGGGCCAGATCAGCCGCCTTGAAAGGGGAAGGGCCGATATAGTGGTGGCAACACCGGGGCGCCTGCTTGATTTTGTCGGCAAAAGGGTGGTGCGGCTGCACCAGGTGCGGACAATGGTGATTGATGAGGCGGACAGGATGCTTGATATGGGCTTTATCCCCGATGTCAGGAGAATTATCGGCAGGACGCCGAAAAAACAGGACCGGCAGACCATGCTTTTTTCGGCCACCATAACCCCTGATGTCAAACGTCTTGCCGAACAGTGGTGCGTGCATCCCGTTTCTCTTGAGACAGAACCTGAACAGATGACAGTGGCCACGGTTGAGCAGATCGTCTATATGACTACCACCGCGGAAAAATATAACGTTTTGTATAATACTATTATCTCCGGGCGGCATGAGCGGATTATCGTGTTTACCAACATGAAAAGTGAGGCGAAAAAACTCTATGACCGCCTGCGGGGCAATGACATCAAATGCTCCCTTCTCACCGGTGATGTGCCCCAGCAAAAACGAATGGCCCGGCTGGAAAGTTTTCGAGCCGGACGGGTGGAGGTGCTGATCGCCACCGATGTTGCCGGCCGCGGGATTCATATTGAGGGTATCAGTCATGTCTTTAATTACACCCTGCCCTATGAACCCGAGGATTATGTTCACCGAATCGGCCGGACGGGCCGGGCGGGAAATTCAGGTATTTCCATCAGCTTTGCCGATGAGGAAGGGGCTTTTTATCTGCCGGAAATCGAAGAGTTTATCGGCCGCCCGCTTCCCTGTGTCCAGCCGGAAGAGGCCCTGTTGCGGCAGCCGCCTCCCGGCCGTCCTCCCAAAAGGCCGGTGCGCCGGGGGACGGGGAAAAAGAGAAGACGGCGGTGATTGTTGTGTTTCCTGATTACCGTTCAAGTTCAGTTTAAATGAAATCAGGGATTTCACCATTTTCATTAAAAATAAATTGCCACCGCAAGCAAGATTTTAATATTCCTGGATTCGAGTAATATTAATTTTTTTAAACGGTTAAATTTATCGGATATATTGAAAATGTGTTCACGCCAAATTGCTTGCACCGCAACTCTTTTCTCCGTTTTTCCCTTCTATTCATCCCGAAATTGACCATTATTTTTCTTGCGGAAATATGACAAAGCCTGCTATTTTGCCCTAATTTTATTAATATACGATATAGAGTCGTTCGATGCGTGTGCGTGTGTATAGATCAGTTGGTCGATTTGGTCTTTTCTTCCTCATGTCCCTTACTCTCCTCTTGCTGCCCTGTCTTGCACCCGCTGATGAAGTTACTGACCCTGGGCAGATAACATTCAGAACCCAGATTTCCGATGTTGATTTCGAGCATATCGATCCCTATACCGGCCACTTGACCCTAACCCACAAGGATGTGAGTCTGCCTGGGAATGGCGGTCTTGATCTGGAAATTTATAGAACGTATCTTAACCATAGAGGTGATATTGATTATACGGTTCTCGGGTCAAGATGGGATACTCATTTTGGGAGATTGAAAAAAAATGGAATCCATATAGCAATAGAATTGCAAGATGGGACACTGAACAGTGCTATCTGGCAACAATCTACTTATATTTACCTGACAAAGGATTTTTGGAAGGTCAATATGGAGGGAACGCCCACCTTGCAACTCCCGGATGGGACAGAAATTGTTTTCGGTCGTGGTGGCAATATCAATTGGGATTACTGGTATTATGCCACGGAAATCAGGAAAAACAACAGCTCTATTCATATATACTACGGGACAGATCGTAAGGTAGATTACGTTATTGATACGGTGGGCAGGCGGATTGATTTTCACTATTCCGGGTTTCATCTGGAATCAATCAGTGACCCACAAGGTGAACTTGTCCACTATAGTTATATTCCAATCGGCTCTTTTCTTTACCTACATCAGGTTGATCTTCCTGATAACTTAAACTGGCAATATGGTTACGCCGAAGTAGCCGGAAGCTGGTGGAGCACTTTTGCGCTGACACATGTATCAACGCCGTATGGAGGAACAATAGATTATGATTATGGTATTTTTACAAGGGCGACTTATGGTGGAATTATACGCCAGATTTCAGTGAGTCAAAAAACGGTTTTTGGCGGCAGGTTACCCTCAGGTACCTGGAATTATGATTACGGTGTAAAATATAAGGATCCCTTGGATCACCCCAT
This sequence comes from Desulfobulbaceae bacterium, assembly GCA_015489765.1. Taxonomy (GTDB): domain Bacteria; phylum Desulfobacterota; class Desulfobulbia; order Desulfobulbales; family Desulfobulbaceae; genus DRLX01. The sequence continues at coordinate 2,181 of WFZC01000311.1, read as the reverse complement.
ACATCTCGATTATACTACCATCACGGATTCTTGCGGCAGAAAGACAACGTACCACTTTTTCGGTTATTCAGGAGGCTTTGATAATACTGGTGAAAGCAACTGTTATAAATATAGTCTGATCCGCCGTAAATATGTTTCCGATGCATCTGGAAACATCGAGGAAGCAGTTGAATATACATGGGATAAACTTATCAACCCTTTATCGTCCTTTAATTATAGTGTACCACACGCCTGTTCTGATTCTGATGTATATGTGCCTGTTCTGTCGCAGCAGATTATTTACCATGGCGGTACGATATTGGACTGGGACCAATATCCTCGGGATATGGATACATGGAAAATTTACAACGCCGATACCATTTACACGACCCGGTATCGTAATTTTGATAATTACGGCAATGCACGCATCACAAAGGAATACAATAAAGTTCCACTTTCTGGATATACTCCCGCTCTGCGCACCACGACAAAAACCTTCTGGTACAACGAGGCGAATAATATCGTTAAGGATAAACCGGCAACCATACGCATCCAGGGCAGTACGGATTTTCCCGGTGATTTCCAGTCATCCTTTGTCTATGACGCCTGGGGCAACGTTCTTAAAGAAAACAAATACGGCATAGTCACAACCCATACCTACCATGCCAACGGCAACCTTGCCTCGACCACGGACGCCAACAGCCATACCACCTATTATCAATGGCAAAACGGCGCCGTCAGCAGGATTGAATATCCGGAATATACCGTAACCCGTTCCATCAACCCGGACGGTACCATGGCCAGTGAAACCGACGGCAATAACCACACGACCTACTATATCTACACTCCGGGCAGACGACTCAAGCGGGTCACCCCGCCAACCGGCAACGAGACAATCTACAACTATCATTTCGGCAACAATAGTTATACCCAGAAAACCAGGGGAGGTTTTTCTACCTGGACCTATTTTGATGGACTCGGCCGACAAATCGGAACCGCCGATTCCATGGGTAAAACAACCACTATTACGTACAAGCCCTGCGGATTGAAACAATCTACCAGCTCAAACATCGGCGACACCACGAGCTTTGATAATCTTGGACGTATTACCCGGATCACCCATCAGGATGGAAAATATATCCAGTATACCAATAACTCCGACACCGACATCCTCATCACCGATGAAGCCGGCAAACAGACTCACCTGCTTTATGCGACTTTTGGTATGCCTGGTGAAAAATACCTGGTCTCGGTGACGGACGCAGATAACCAGACAGCCCAATATGCGCACAATATCCTCGGTAGTCTCACCCAATCGGTTTTTGGCGGTGTTACCCGAACCTTTCATTACAATTCCAAAAATCTTCTTTATCAGGAACAACACCCGGAAAGCGGCATAACCGCCTACACCTTTGATGCCGCCGGCAATCTTCACAGCAGGGATGACGGCCTGAACACAAAAATTTACAGTTATGACGGCAACAACCGATTAACCTCTGTAACCGCCGGTTCGCAGGTCCTGGGGTACCAATATGACGATGCCGACAACCTCATCCACCTGACCAGCCCCGATGGCTCCATCACCTACCAATATGACCCGGCCGACCGCATGACCAGGGCCACTACTTCCACCCTGGGAATTACAAAATCTCTTGATTTCACATGGGACGGTAACGACAACCTGAAAACCATCCATTACCCATCCGGTAACACCGTTGCTTACGCTTATAATAATCTTAACCAGGTGACCGGTATTACCGGCTTCGGCGGCTCGATAACCAGTATCAATTATTACAACTCGGCGCCGCTGACGGGACTCCTGCACAGCTATCATTTCGGCAACGGCCAGACCACGACCCTTTCCTACAACAACCGCCGGGCCATGACCCGGACAGCGGCCGGGGCCCTGAACCTGGGTTTTCAGTATGGAGATTATCGCGGCAATATGACCCGCCTGATCGACTATCTCGACCAGGGGAAGAACAAAACATTCAACTATGACAATCTCAGTCGGCTCAGAGTCTTTAATGGACCATGGGGAAACGGTCGTTTCGATTATTACCCGAACGGCAACAGGGTTCGCAAGATCAAGGGAGGAACAATTACCTACGGCTATAACGCCAATCGGGTGAGTTCAGCCGGCGCCACCTCCTATTCTTACAACTCTGATGGCGACATGACCCGTTCCGGCAGCCTCTATTT
>WFZC01000310.1 GCA_015489765.1 Desulfobulbaceae bacterium | reverse complement strand
AGCCGACCGGGAAAAAAAAGTCAAACCGGAGTATTTTCCGCAGAAAATCCCCGCCAATACATTGTGTTGCAACGATTTTTTGGCTTAATCTCCTTTGAGAAAGGCCTGGACCAGGGGATCGGAAGTGATGATAAAATAGATGGTGCCGGTTGCCGGCTGTTTGGTTGCCTCCGTTTCAGACGTTGTCTCGTTTTCCTTCTTTTTCTCCGTATCGGGTATAATTTCTATCTCCGAGTTAAGTTTTACGGTGGCGATAATACCAATCCCTGGAATCTGTTTACTCTGTTTTGCCCGTTCAAAATCATCTTCCGAAACTGCCCCATGCCGGTTATATGCCCAGTAGATGATCTTGTCATGGGCCATGGTGGTTGGCAGGCCAAACCTGTCCATCAAGGCGGCCACCATCTTTTTTACCTGTTTTCTGTCCGCATTAACGATCCGTTTGTACAAAGCAAGCACGGTATCGGTTTTCTCGTCCACCACGACTACAATGTCCTGGTCAACAAATTTATAGGTTCCGGCATAGGCATCCGGTTGTGGATGGGCCTGGGCAATTTTTTTCTGCGCCAGCGTGAGCTTATGGCCAATACCATAGCCATGCAGCCCCAGGTTGAGCCGGGCGACATCAGCGGTCAGGTCTTCTCCGTTTTTGGCCATGACGGGACAAGACAGCAACAGTGTACACAGAAACAACAAACAGCACGACACACAGGCCCTGCCTGATCGCCGGTGTAAATCGATCATGGGTATGAATCCTCCTGAATAAAAAGCCCCGGTTCCCAATCCGGGAACCGGGGCGATAACGGTTAACGGAAAACCAATCAGTTACTTCTTTTCTCCGTAACGTTCGGATTGCTCAGCCTTGATGGCAGACATGGTTGCGTCACCAAAGCCCTGTTTATACCACTGATGCTCGGGCCGGGCAAGGATCTCGTTGACGGCCTTTTCATACTTGGCGGTCATGTTGTGTTCCTTGGCCAGTTTCATCAGCTCAGGGATAAACTCATAGTAAAAATGCCTGGCAACCTCATACAGACCATGCCAATGGGTATAGTCCGGTCCACCCATGGCAGCGCCGTGACGGGTACGACGGCCCTCGTGATGCCAGATCTCAAACCAGGTCCAGCCCAGCTTTGAATGAAAGGGGGAACCCTTGACCAGACCGTCCTTTTTGGCCATGCCGTACAGTTTTTTGGTCGGCTTGGCAAATTTTTCATTATAGGTCACAACCAGGGAGTCAAACTGCTTGTAAAAATTTTCCACCTGCTGCAATCCGTGACAGGACTTGCACACTCCCTTCATATTGTTGCGGCGGTCTTCCCAAGACAGAACCTTGACGACCTGTTTTTCCGCTTTGACCTTCTTAAACTTTCCGTCCTGGACAACATAGGTCTTAAAGGTGGCCTTCTGCCCAACCTGGGGCGCAATATCACCGGGAATATCGGTAACCGTACCGTCGGCAAATATTGCCCGGTTTAGCTTAACGGAAACCTTCGGCCGCAGAGTCCAGGAAATGCGGTCGCCGACATTATGGGTATTCTGGGCGATGCCGCCGTCCAGTTTGACATAGGCCCCCATGTGACAGGTGGAACAGGTGGGCGCAGTGTAATAATCCTTGCCCAGTACCCAGGTACCGTTTTTCAGGATATTCATCCCGTTGGCCCCTGCCGTACGCACGGCCGAGTAATAGGCGATACCATGCTTGGACTCTTCATAGATCTCCTTTTGCGGATGGTCAGGCCCAAGATGACATTTACCACAGTTCTCCGGCTGCCGCGATACGGACGCACGGAAAGAGTGCTTGGAGTGGCAGGCCATGCAGGAGCCCTTGGAACCATCCGGATTGAGCCGACCGATACCAGTGTTGGGCCAGGTCATGGGATCGATCATAACCGCGCCTGTCTCGCGGTGGAGCGGTTTACCATTCTTGTCCTTCTGGATTTTAATGATACCGCCATGACATTGCCAGCAGCCGTTGACGGCATCGGCCTTGGAACCAGGCATGGAACAGATCACCTCACCGATGACATTGTCCAGAGACGCCATGATCTCCCCGGCGGTGGCATGATGGGAGTTGACCATCTCTTTTACTTCCCGCTCATGACAAAACTTACAGTCCAGCGGTGACAGGATGGTCTTGATAAAGGCCCCCTCATGTTGATAGCCAAGCTCATCGCCTTTGGCCGCTGCATGACAGTTGTAACAGCCGATCTGTCCGTCCTGGGCGGCAGCATGGGGTGAATGTTTCCACTGCTGGACCAGGGAATTGTTTTCTTTCAGATGGCAGTTAATGCATTTCACATTAATTGCCTTGACTGCCGCGTCCTGGGTATTTTTTGACTGCTCGGTGGTGGCAAAGGCCGAGCCGGCAGCAAAAAGTCCGAGGACCGCAATACAAAATGCTTTTTTCAAATGTTTCATTCAGTTTCCTCCTGATATGAACCTCAAGTTACAATAAAAAAACCCGGGCAATTCGTTCCCCGAACCACTGGTAGACGTAATTGATCCACCCTACTCCCACCATGTCTTCAACGTGCATACCCTCCTTTTCCTTTTAAGGTGTTTGCCAATAAGTCACCATGTATTAACAGCTAAACAAACTATGAAAATCAGCATGTTACACTAAACAACAAACGTCATTTTATCTTCAGACAAACACTGTTTTCAACTGTCATGTAGACTGCCTTTCCACTGCCGGATCGTCATCAAGCCAAAAGGGAAAGACCTTACTGAGCAGCCAGAGAAAGACGACAGGCAGGGTCATTATAATTATGGAGACAACGATCCCCTCCTTGGTGAAGAATCCGGGATGAAAAACCGCGTGTCCCCGTTCACTCTTGGACATCAACTGGCCACCGATAACCACGTTCCAGCGCATAAGCAGGACCTGGATAAGAATCATTGCCGAAAGAACCGATCCCCACTTCATCACGATTTTGTCAGATAGTTTTACGAGGGAAAGAATGCCGAGGGCGATAAAGGGAATAACGGAAAATATCCCGACCTGGGCCACAATAAAGCTCCAGTACAATGGCCCCAGGTAGAGATCGCGCAGGGCCTCCCAGTGATGGGTCGCCATATAGGCATGGGAAAAGAGTTCAAGCATCTCAAAGACAAAATCGAGAATAAAACATCCCCAGAGAAACTTGATCAGGGTCCGAACACAATTCATGTCAATGGGTTTATTGGTATACCTTCGTATGACCACATAGGAAAGGATGATACCAGCGATACCGGACACACTGGCCGAGAGCAGAAAGATGACCGGCATAAGCGGGGTTGCCCACATGGGATTGGCCTTGACCCCGCCAAAGATAAAGCCGACGTATCCGTGCAGGGTACAGGCCATGGGGATGCCGATGGCCGCCAGAAAGGCGGTAATCTTGTGATCAACCCGCAGGGCTTCCGGTGACAGATTATCGCTGCCCATGGTCAGGATGCCATAGAGCAATTTCATGCCGCCGCGCGCCTTCTTTTTCAGGGCGACCAGGGTCGGCCGGTAGATAAACAGAATTTCGAGAATCAGGACAACCGCATAGGCGGAATAGATATAGCCAAATCCGGCCATGGCCGAAGTCGGGCTCGGGGTGAGCATCATGTTCATCGCCCGCTCCGGATGACCGAGATGGTTCAGAAGAGGCGCGGTGGCAAAGGCGAGAAACGCGAGGGCAAAAACCAGGGCATACCTGGAAACCGGCTTCAATGATTTGATATGAAAAACATGGTAGAGCGAGGATACAATAAAGGCGCCGGCCACAATACCGGTGATATAGGGATAGAGCACGATCATCAGAGACCAGTGCACATGAAGATCGTTGGGAAATACATAGTTGGTCAAGGCGGTTGCCACCGCTGCTCCGTGTTCCGGACTCATTAGACCACCTCCCTTCGCAGGCCCACATAATGGAGCGACGGTTTATTACCCATGTCCGGCTTTAACACCGAGATGACATGCGGCTGGTGCAAAATTTTATACACTTCCGATCCGTGATCATTCAAATCACCGAATTTACGCGCCTGGACCGGACAGACATTGACACAGGCAGGCAGCAACCCCTTGCGCACCCGATGATAACACCAGGTACACTTATCCGCGGTTTTTGTTTCAGGATTTATAAAGCGTACTGAATAGGGACAGGCCTGGACGCAATAGCCGCAGCCGACACAGCGTTTATAATCGATCAGGACAAATCCGTCCTCGGTTTGAAAGGTTGCGCCCACCGGGCAGACCTGCACGCAGGACGGATGCTCACACATATTGCAAAGCTTGGGCACAAAAAAGGTGTCGCGGACTGGATGGGGCAGGTCCCGGCGCGGTTCCTGGTAGCCGTCCAGGCCACCGTTGGGACTGTCGACATAAACATTGTCATGGTCATCGATCACATAACGTTCCACCCAGGTACGATAGTTGCCGTCAGGAACCTTGTATTCATTCTTGTCGGCCACGCAACAGGACCCGCAACCGATACAACGGGTGATATCAACAATAAAGGCAAATTTTCTGCCGGTGATAAACGGCCCTTTTTCCTTGCGCATTCCGGGAATCTGCTCAGGAATCCTGTCCAGTTCCATGGCGCCGGCAGGAATAACCAACAACAGTGAACCGGCAATGGTTCCGCCGAGAACCTTTTTGATAAATGCCCGACGGCCCCGGGAAATCTCCTGTTCAATACCCTTCATCATTTGGAGTCCTCCTCAACGCCAACCATGGCCCTGGCCTCTTTGACCCACATAAGCGGCGCGTGAACATTATGGCACTGATTACAGATGTGATCCGTACGTACATGTTTTTCTTCAAGGTGCTGAGGCATGGAGATCATCTTGATGGACTCCTTGGGTCGGGCGCGAATAATCTGGTTATGGCAGCGCAGGCAGAGGCGTTTGATCTCTTTCCCCTGCTTCTTGGGCAGCTTGGCGATGACCTTGCCATCCTTGACATGGTCGGCAACCGGACCGTGGCAGAACTCACAGGAGACTGTATGATGGACGCCATTGAGATGCATCTCCCTGATGTAGGGATGGCAGACCAGGCAGGAGGAATTGGTTCCATTGCGAATGGGACGGTTCATTTCGTCATAGATTGCATTCCCCCTGTAATGACCAAATTCCCCAAACGATTTGGGCAACATTTTGGCCCTTACGTATACTCCGGCAATAACGACGACGGCAAGAACCAGAAGAATCCAGACTATATGCGTATACGACTTTGATTTGTATTCCGGCACCATATCCCCCCGTGCAACATAAAAAACAGCGTGGCCAAGGCCCTAAAGATGGTATGCGTTGTCCTGACAACCTCTAAAAAAATCTTTCCTGTCAAGGGTGATGAACTCGTAAAAGTCCAGGCAATACTCAAAGATGGCTAAGTAAAAACACAGATATACAGGTAAGCGGAGCGGAGCGTAGACTCCGAGGAGTAGTGTTCTGCGGCTGGTCCTGGTCTTTACTATACATATAGTATGCCCACGAATCGCCACAGGACACTCGACGCAGTAGATCGAAGTTTTTACGACGCCATCAAGGGTGTACTGTTTTTTCACCATACCCTGTTCTGTTATCAGTCGAAAAATTGCAAATAATATTCCATATTATAAAATAGCAGCAGATCAGTTAGATACAAAATATGGAAACTATATCGTTACCCCCAGGTAACAAACCACCGCCTGCGCATGCTACCTGGTGGTAACATTGGCTATGGAGATGGCGCTTGACCTTGATCAAGGAAAGTCATACCAATAGATGTAGAATTCACCGGTGCAGTTTTTCCATACAACCTTACAACAAGACAGTTACGGAGAAAAAAGGTGTCCACCCACCCACGAATGCGGCGGGAGCTTGCAACCATCGAAATTATGATCCGCCGTTATTGCAGCGAAAATCATCAGAGACCACAAGATGACCATGACAGGGAACAGCTCTGCCCCGATTGCAGCGAGCTGCTTGCCTATGCACGCAAACGGCTGCAAGCCTGTCCTTTCCAGGAAGGGAAAACAACCTGCGGAAAATGTTCGATTCATTGCTACAAGCCGCAAATGAGAGAAAAAATCCGGAAAATAATGCGGCATATCGGCCCAAAAATGTTACTGACCAACCCCCGGCTTGGAATCCTCCACATGATAGACGGCCTGCGAAAAAAACCGGTGCAGAAAAGAACAGTCTCTGCCAAATAGTATGGCGGCCACCAGATCTTTCCCTGGACAAGACGGCTTGACAGCTATTGACGAATACCGTAGAGTAACAGCCGTCTTTAGGGTCAAATATCGACATATCTTTTCCTGATTACCACCAAAGCTCAGCAAAGCCATATCAGGGATAACATCGCTCGGTATCCGCTACTTGATTTGACATAAAATTCACCTGTTACATGTAGAGAGGTTCTCTTTGTTTCGTCCCACCAAGCGATGGTATCCATTGTTTCTGAAAATTGATGCTAATCAGGTATCTTTTATCCGCACACTCCGCCTGGAGCCTGCTAACCCGGAATAACAGCATACGCCATGTTTGGAATAGGTCTTCCTGAAATGATCGTCATCCTGGCGGTTGCCCTGATCGTTGTCGGCCCGGACAAACTTCCTGAACTGGCCCGGTCTCTCGCCAAAGGGATACAGGAATTGAAGAAAACCATTGACCAGGTCAAGGAAAGCATCAATGAGGAAGGCAATGTTCTCGGTGATGTCCACCATGAGCTGAAAAAAACAGCGGACGACCTTCAGGACCACCTGCTGATGGACGAGAATGGAGCCAGCGGAAACGACAGCGATACAGCCAGGGAAGAAAATGGAGACATAATTGACGTCCAGCCCCTTGCAGATCGCCCCTGGGAGCAGGACCGCAAACAGGAACCTGATCAGGTCGACCAGCAGACAGCAGAGACAAACGACGAATCACCTGAATCTGGTGAACAACCTCCAGTATCCCCCGCATGAGAGCAGCGCTCGAACATTTTGCTCCCCACTACCAGGAACTTCGGCAGCGACTGATCATCAGCTTTCTCGTCATTGCGGTTACAACCGCTCTCTGCTATCTCTTTATCGATCAACTGGCCGGTTTCTGCATGCGGCCTCTTTTTCTGGCCTACCCCAAACTCGATCACATGGTCTATACCAAACTGACCGAGGCATTT
>WFZC01000309.1 GCA_015489765.1 Desulfobulbaceae bacterium | reverse complement strand
TGCCGCAGGTGCGGATGTCGATGTGGACGCCTTCCGGTTCCACGCGGATGCGCTCGATGAAGAGCTGCAACAGCCGGGTCTGCTCCTTGTGGTAGAGGTGATCCCAGACGGCCTCGATGGATTGCAGGCTTTCGCGCACCTCGTCCTCGGTGATGCCGTCGTCGAGCGTGTTCGCGACCTTCCAGGTGCTGACGATCATGGCGGGATTCCTGAAGATCGTCTTGATCTGGTCGAAGACGACGCCCTCGATGTCACCGGCCCGCACCAGGCGCACCGGGCACTCCTCGTAGCCTTTCTTGTTGGCGGTGTGCGTGACGTAGTAGCGGTAGATCTTGTCGCCCCGCCGGGTATGGGAGGGCGTCATCGCCTTGCCGTCGGGGCCATAGAGCAGCCCCTTGAGCGGCGCCGGCGTCTTGCGCCGGCAGTCGGCGGCGCGCCGGCCGCGGTCCTGCGCCATGATCGCCTGGGCCTTGTCCCACAGGTCCTGGTCGATGATGGCCTGGTGTTCCCCCGGGTACCACTTTTCCTTGTGCCGGATCTCGCCCAGGTAGAGGCGGTTCTTGAGGATCTTGTAGATCGTAGTCTTGGTGAAGGGAAAGGCGTTGTTCATCCGGCCGTCGCGTCCGCGCCGGCGCTTGGTGCGGAAGCCCTGCTCGTTGAGTTCCTTGCACTGCTCGACCGCATCACGCACCACTGCGACATCATCGAAACCGGCAATGAATCCTACCGCTTCAAACACCGCAATCAGGCCTCATGACCTGGTCAAAATTGCACGCTGATACCTGGTCAATTTTGGATGCGGTTTGACACTCCACTGGAAAACGTCCAAGACCTAGAGACAGAGAGTATTCCCGGTTGTCATCTGGAATCCTGAGTGTGCGTTGAAAGTCGATGGTGCAGGTGGTCTTTGAATGGACTTCCGGAAAACGGAAGACCAGGGCGTTATTGATCAGCTCGATCATGGTTATTTCCTCCTCTGGTTACCAGTCGCCGTCTCGGATTTCTCTCACCACTCGGAGAATGGCGTGGTCGGGAAGGGTCTTAAGCTCCCGTATCAATTCCGCAAAAAGCTGTGGACGCTTGCGGATGATCTCCAGCAGGTCCGAGGAAACCTTGCTAGCCAAGGCCAGTAGCACGTCCGGGTCCTCACCAAGCTCATTGGCCAATGCGCGGATCTTTGCCTCCGATGGAGGGGCAACGTCCCCTCGCTCTATCTTGCTCAGGTAGGCCGGCTCGACGCCTATCCGCTGAGCAACCTGCCTGACCGAAAAGCGGCGATCGGTTGCTTTCAGAGCTTCGCGCTTCTTTCGAACGTACTCACCGAATAGCATGTGTACTGTATAGTACACACTCACTATTGATGCAACCCTATGGTTGTACCACGTTGTACCATTTATCCTTGACAAGACGCATCCTGGTGACTAAGGTACATATTGGTACAACGTGGTACAACATCGGATCACCGTCGACGGGAGAGCAAATCATGACTCGCAGAAACTACACCGCCTCAAAGTCGCGCACGCAAGGGAGGAATGCATGGGCAATTTCGTTCCGGCATCCAGTTGTGAAAAAAGACCCCAGTAGCAGTAGCGGAATAAAGATCAGGAGGGGGCTTGGCACCAGCGATGAGGCAGAGGCTGACAAGTTGGTATCGGAAATGAACGAGCTTCTTGGGGATGAATCGTACTGGAGCCTCAGCCAAAAAAGCCGTGCAGAGCGTCGTTTCTCGAAAGTGATTGTCGATGCCTTTTATGACCCTATGACCGCAGATGCTGAGGTTGATCCGTGGGAGATTCGAGATGAAGTTATCCCGCTTCCATCTCGTGAAGATGGTTACGCGAAAATCCTTTTCCTCGGGACAACAGGCGCAGGGAAGACGTCCCTGTTGAGGCACCTGATTGGTTCACATCCTGAAAGAGACAGATTCCCCTCTACGTCAACAGGAAAAACCACGATATCGGATATCGAGGTAATTACCGATGAAGCCCCATTCAAAGCAGTGGTCACCTTTTTCCCGGAAAGAACCGTGCGGACTTATATTCAGGAGTCCATTGAACAGGCGTGCAGAGCAGTCTGGCGCCAGGAATCCAACGAAAAGATAGCGAAGGAGTTCTTGAATCATAAGGAGCAGCGGTTCCGCCTGAGCTATGTGCTCGGCACTTGGAGCCAAGAGTCCTCGGAGTCAGAAGACGATGACTGGAGTTTCGAGGAACCGGATTCAACCGATAGCAATGAGCAGGTGCCCGGCGACAGCAACGACGCATTATACCCGTCTGCTGAAGAACGTCGTGCAATGCAGGAAAAATTGGAAGGTTATGTGGAGCAACTGCGCCAGATTGCCCGTCACGCCATTGACACCGTATCCAACGAGTGGGGAGAGAACGTACTGGAGCTTAAAGGAGACGAGCTCGATCTGGTGCTGGATTATTTCGAGGAGATTCTCGAAAAGATGCCCGGATATGATGACTTGGTTGACGATGTCATTCACGAGATTCTGGTGCGTTTCGAATCGCTCCCTGCCGGGGAATTGAGGAGGAAGGGAAAATGGCCGGAACGATGGGTATTCGAAACCGAGGATAGAGGCGAGTTCATCGCTCATGTGCGGTGGTTCTCCAGTAACTATGCGCCTGTTTTCGGAAGGTTGCTGACCCCTCTGGTACAGGGAATTCGCGTTAAAGGCCCCTTCCAATCCGAAGAGCTTGGTAACAACAAAGGGCTCGTCCTCATGGATGGTGAAGGCCTGGGGCACGTTACCGAAACCGTGGCCGAGGTATCGACTCGTTTCACAAGAAGGTACCAAATGGCTGATGTCATCTTGCTAGTGGATAACGCTGAACAGCCAATGCAGGCGGCACCACTGTCTGTCTTGCGATCGGTGGCTACGAGCGGGTACCAGGAGAAACTGGCCATCGCTTTTACCCATTTCGATCAGGTCAAAGGGGCAAACTTCTCCGGGTTTACGGACCGGCGAGATCATGTTCTCGCGTCCGTCGCCAACGCGCTTAACTCGATGAGAACCACTGTTGGAGATTCGGTTGTCAACAGCATGGAGATGAGCCTGGAGGATCGCTGTTTCATGCTCGGTGGGTTGGATAAGCCGTCATCCAAGATACCAAAAGGGGTTATTTCAGAAATGACGAGGATGGTTGAGTTTTTCCGGATCTCGATTGTTCCCGGTGAGTCGCCATCCGCTGCGCCTGTATATGACCCGGCAAGTTTGCACTACGCAGTGCAGGATGCAGCACGGCAGTTCCAGACACTGTGGAACGCTCGGCTCGGCTATCAAGCCCAAGAAGGAATACCCAAGGAACATTGGACCAAGATCAAGGCTTTGACGCGCCGCGTGGCGAGAATGGGAACCGTCGAATATAGGTCACTGCAACCTGTAGCAGAATTGATCGGGCGTCTCAGTGAAGGCATTTCCCGCTTTCTGGACAAGCCGGTAGCGTGGGAGCCGCATGGCCAGAATGAAGCGGAAGAGTCCGAGGCCATTGACCAGATTCGTAGCGAAGTCTTCCAGGCACTTCATTCATTGGCGATGGAAAGGCTCATCTATGAACACTTGAAAGAATGGTCGGAAGCCTTTGAACATGCCGGACGTGGATCTTCCTACGAGAGGGCTCGTGATCTACGGGATATCTACCAGACGGCAGTTCCAATCCCCGGTGTGGAGCTGTCAAGAGAGGCATCAGAGTTCCTGAACAGTGTGCGTGCCCTGGTGTTTGATGCTATCGAGTCGGCTGGGGGGAAGATTGTTGCGGTTCGTGCATAGTCGCGTAATGGGTCCGTATAGAGATGAGTGATCTTGGGAGTTCAGAACCCGAACTGCTTCCGCTGTAGCTCCCAAAGGTGGGGCCTTCGCCGGTGCACCGCCAGCGTTCCAGGGTACGTTCGCTCAGGACCCACCGGCGAGCCAGCTGTTTCTGGGTGAGCAGTTCTTCGGCCATGTCTGCGCTCCTCTGCGGTGTTTCCGCTATGAACGCTTCATGGGCCCGAGTTATCAAGGGGGCTGCTGTGGCGGTATGTGGGTGGGATTTGTGGGCGGTGGTAAGCGGATAGTCAGAGCAATTTTCTGTGTGGTAACCTCCCGCCGCCAAACATGAAAAAGGGGTCCACAGGGCCCCTTTTTCATTTTGCAAAGGTGATTCGAACCTGAGATTTCAAAACGGCAGGTTCGACCGGGGGGAGCCTATCTCTCCTTGTTTATTGCAATAAAACCCAAAAAAACAAAAAAATGATCTGTATTGGCAGGCAATGGTTATTCCTGGTTCCAGGCCACTGCATTTACTTGCCCAGCAAATAAGCTATATTATTTTCTTCTGCAAAGGGAGAAATCAGTGAACTTGTCATTTCATGGTGCCGACCGCGACGTAACCGGGTCTTGTCATCTGTTGCGATGCGCCGGAAAGAAAATCCTTATCGATTGCGGCATGTTCCAGGGAGGCAGGGAACTGGCGGAGGAAAACGCCCGGCCGTTTGGTTTTGATCCCGCGGATATCGACTATCTCCTGCTTACCCACGCGCATCTCGATCATTGCGGTCGTATTCCCTTGCTGGTGAAACGGGGTTTCCGGGGAGAAATCATCACCACACCGGCTTCGGTGGAGCTGGCCCGCCTGGTGATGCTGGACGCGGCGGGCCTGCAGGAGGAAGAAGCCCGTTATCAGGCACGCAAGGCCCGGCGGCATGGAAAGAGCCGGAAAGCCGCCGAGCCCCTTTACACAGTTTTGGATGCCCTCAACTGCCTGGACTACTTTGGTCGTAAAGTCTCTCTTGGGCAGACCTTGAACCTCGCGCCGGGCATCCGCGTGACCTTTTTCAACGCGGGGCACATACTGGGTTCCGCCAGCCTCCTGCTGGAGCTGGAGGAAAAGGGAAAAAAACGCCGGGTGGTGTTTTCCGGCGATCTGGGATACGGGGGCCGCGCCATTCTGCGGGATCCCGAGCCGCCGCCGGCTGCGGATGTGGTGGTCATGGAATCGACCTATGGCAATCGCCTGCACAAGCAGTTGCAGCCTTCCATTGAGGAGTTGTACACGGCCATCAACGAAACCATGGACAGGGGAGGGAATGTCATCATTCCCACCTTCGCCCTGGAGCGCGCCCAGGAGATTCTGTACTACCTGCGTCAGGGGGTGGAGGATGGACGTATCAACCGCTACACAACGGTTTTCCTGGATTCTCCCATGGCCATTTCCGCCACGGAGATCTTTGAACGCCATCCCGAATGTTATGACGCCGATACCCTGAAGATATCGCATAATGGCGATAATCCCTTCAGCCTTCCCGGACTGCACTTCACCCGCGAAACGGCGGAGTCCATGGCCATCAACCAGATTGACCGGGGCGCGGTCATCATGGCGGGTTC
>WFZC01000308.1 GCA_015489765.1 Desulfobulbaceae bacterium | reverse complement strand
TTTCATCATAAAATTAGGCAATTTCACCTATTTACTTTCCGTGTGTCCCGTCCGATATGTTTTCCTGGGGTGCAATCTCAGTATCTTTGCCCTTCCGTTTTTTTAGCCAGGCCTGATAGTCGTCCAAGGCGGTAATTTGGGCAATGGCTTCGGCGATGGAATAATTATCCGCCTCGTCAGCCAGCCATTCCAGCACCTTGAAGGCCCTCAGCGCCGCGATGACATCTTCTTCCCTGGTCCTGGTCCCCCGCTGGACATGGTAATTCTGCTCCAAGGCAGCCCGGATCTGTTTCGGTGGCGCGGTCAGCTCTTCCTTTGTGACCCCGAACTTCTCCTCCATCACGTCGAACCAGCGGTCGGGGATCTTGCCGGTCTTTTTAACTTTGGAGAGATTTACGCCGCTTATACCAAGTATTTTTTCGGCAAACCTGGTTTGCGATAACCCACTTTTTTTAACCATTCTTTCAAGAATGATTTTAGCATGTTGGTATGTATTATCTTTTTTCACAGCCATAGCATGCGCTTTTCTTCTTGACGTATAGGTTATATTTAGGTTATCGAATACCTATGGACGGATTTGACAGGCGCCGCATCATGGCGCAGAAAAAAATCACATTGACCAGCATCGCCCACGCCCTTGGCGTCGCTGTGCCTACCGTATCAGAAGTTATCCATGATCGGTCCACCTCCCGCCGCATCTCCCAGGCCATAGCGGATGCCATGGGAATGCCTCTGGAGGAGGTGTTCCCCAAGTACCGGCGGGACAAGGAGGCGGCATGAAGCTGAAAGCAATCGACGGCATTGACCTGGTCCGGCTGGCTGCCAAGCGTGATGCGGTGACCACGAGCCGCATGTTGGCCGAGAAGTTTGGCAAGCGACACAAAAACGTTTTGCAGAAAATTGATGCATTGAAAGATCGCAGCCCGGACGTTTTTACTGAGCTGAAAATTCAGCCCAGTACATACACCGATGATTCCGGCAAGCGCAACAAAGAGTATCTGCTCAACCGTGACGCTTTTCTCTGGTTCGCCATGTCGTTCACTGGCAAACGGGCTGACAAGTTCCGCGCCGACTTCATCAAAGCTTTCAACGCCATGGAGGAGTGGATCAAAACCCGCCTGAAAAACTCGCTTGAGTATCAGGTCATGTCCGAGACGCTGCATGAGGTTCGCCAGCTCCATGGCAAGGAAACAAAGGCTCATCATTACTCCAACGAGGCCAGGTTGATCAACTGGGCCTTGACCGGAAAGTTCACCAGCCTGGACCGCGCATCTCTATCAGCCGACGAACTCGACCTGCTTCTTGACCTGCAGAAGCGCAATTCTGTCTTGATCGGCGCCGGGATGCCATACCAAGACAGGAAAGAATCCCTGCGCATTTTCTGCGATCTCCGTAAGTCGTCGCAATCCCCTCGTGCCGGGGCAAAGGAGGTGGCATGAAGATCATCCATCATTATCCTTCAGCCTCCTTGGCGAGCTCGGCGAGGATTTGCACGTACCTGGCCGGATCGCGCTGCCTGATGGTTCTCAGCCATGCCAGGGCCTGGGCCTCGAGGCTGCTATCGTCAGCATCCCCATACGGCTGCACCAGGGCAGCCTTGACCCGTTTCGGTGGCGCGGTCAGCTCTTCCTTTGTGACCCCGAACTTCTCCTCCATCACGTCGAACCAACGGTCTGGGATCTTGCCCCTGGTAATTGCCGTGTTGATTGACTGTGGTTTCACCCCAATCATTCTCGCCAACTCTGCCTTGCTTTTTGCCTTAGCAGCAAGGCGCATTCTTTCTATAGTGATCTTAGGCTGTTGGCTTGTTTTCCCTGACATTTTTCCACTATCTGCCTTTTTTTGTTTGACAGATGCCTTACTTTTGCCTTATAAAATAAGTCATGAATGGGTATGAAATCGTTTATCACCTTAAACGACGCGGCGTAAAGGTGAAGGACATAGCAAATCAGTTTGGCGTTTCAAGTCCTGCCGTCTCCCAAGTGATCCACGGCAAGGATTCCTCCCGTCGCATCTCTGAGGCGGTGGCCAAGGCGATTGGGATGCCTGTCGGCCAGGTATTTCCGAAGTATTCGCAATCCCCTCGTGCCGGGGCAAATGACAAGGAGGCGGCGTAATGCGCTGCGCATTTACGACAAAGGCCGGAAAGCAG
>WFZC01000307.1 GCA_015489765.1 Desulfobulbaceae bacterium | reverse complement strand
CCCACCAGTCGTTGTATCTGTTCAAGTGTCCGCGGTTTCTGGAACTTGGGAAGGGACCGGATCACCTCGTCAACCGTGGTTATCCCCTGGGCGGCCTTGTAGAGACCGTCCTCGAACAGGGTGAGCATGCCAGTGGAATCTATGCTGATCTTGCGGATCTGGTGACTGGTAGCAAGTACCGTGTCATCATGAGCCATGGCCCGAATCTCCTTTTATGTTAAATTGTTAGCGGCAACAACAATATACGCGAAAGGAGCTCTTCAGGCCGCATCTATTTTCCTTAATCGGACAGCAGTGAAAAGCAAACTTGGAGATTCTGCTTTTTTTACTCAGCGTTCTCAGCGGGCCTCAAGATAGATGGGGTCGATTGCCTGATTATTTCTGTATCGTTCAATTCTGACAATGGAATGGCTGGCAAAGGAATTTTTCAGGGCATCAATGAATTCCTGTGCCGAGCTGACGGGTTGACCATTTACATCCGACACCGTATCACCAGGCCTGAGGCCGATTTTTTCAAAAGAAGAGCCTCGTGATACCGCTTTTATCTTTATACCGCCAACGACGGGGAGATAATGCATCGGTGATTTACCTGCAGAGTCCGAGAGATCGCCGGTTGCCACCTGTCGGCTTGGTTCCGCCTGTATCCGATCTTTTCTGAACAGACCATCGTACAGATCCTTTTGCACCTGTTGGATATGTTCATCCAGAGGCGGGGCAGCCCCGGGTGAAGCCGCAACATCCATGGAATGCGGCAATCGGGACACCTTTCCCACTAACCAGAGTGCTTCCGGGGACGAAGGTCCACGTGTATTCTCACTATAGACCAAGATATAGTTCCAGTTTTTCAGAAGCTTGGCCAGGGAATCCGCTAAAGACGGTTCGCTGATTCGGCAGGATATCTGTTCAGTAACCCCGGGCGAGGGCGATCTGATCTGTATCCCTGTTTTTCTGGATACGGCAAGGAGGATCTCCTGCAGGTCCACTGCGTCAGCCCTTATGATTACCCTGTCCCCTGTAATGAGAACTTCCGGTTGTGCTGCCGCATAGCCGGGGCTGCAAGACATTAAACAGGACCAGACGACAGCAGCAATAAAAAAAACTGGTCTGGAATGAACAACCGGACGATGGTCCATAATCGTTTCCTGTCCGTAGAGTTGAAACAAAACCGGCGGCCTAAGCCGCCGGTCAAGGATAAGGTTAGCTGTTTGAATTAACGTGTTCTCAATGCAGGAGTGACGCTGACCGCCTGTGAACCACAGCCGTCACTGCCGACAACCCTGTACCAGTAGGTGGTGCCGATAGTCAAACCGGTATCGAGATAGGTTGCATAGGTTGTTACGTGATCATCAGCGATCAGCGTGAAGCCGCTGTTGGGGCCACTGGTGCTACGGTATATATCGTAACTGGCCGCACCGGTATGGGTCCAGACAAGCTGTGCCTTGTCCAACTTGGCCCGGACGGTGAGGTCACAGAGACAGCCCTCGGAAACGGAAACCGTGGTAAAATCGGTATCCGTCAGGTCCGGCTCACCGCTTCCGGGAAAGGAGAGGGCAGTGTTGTCGCTTACCCTGAGTCCTACGTTATGAACACCGGCTGCGAAGTAGTCGCCGGGAACAACGGTGACCGTTGCACCGGATTCGTTGTCAAACTCGGCAAGCGGCGGCACCAGATCCCAATCCCAGGCGGTGATTGTGTCACCGGGACAGGTCGTGCAGCCTGCCTCATGTTCCCCTTCGTCGATATCGAAAGAACCGCTACCATCCAGGGTCAGTGTGTCGTCCTGGCACAGGGAAACCATGTATGGCCCTTCGGCATCGGCAACCGGCGGATGGGGCGGATTGGTGATATTCACGTTCAAGGTGAAGGAGGCACTGATGGGATCGACATTGTCATCCGTTACCCGCAGGGTGACCGGATACACACAGGGCACGGCCGCGCAGGCAAAGGCATGGGTGACCTCATCGGGTGCAGAGGTCGATTGGTCATAGGTGCCGTCGTTATCCCAGTCCCATTCAAAAAGGACTATGTTGCCAATATCCTTGTTTGCGTCGGCATGGTCTGAGCAGGACGGATCAAAGATAATGTTATATCCGGCATAGCTGGGGTTGGGGTTGGCCGTAA
The DNA here is from genome assembly GCA_015489765.1 of Desulfobulbaceae bacterium. Lineage (GTDB taxonomy): Bacteria > Desulfobacterota > Desulfobulbia > Desulfobulbales > Desulfobulbaceae > DRLX01. The sequence continues at coordinate 1,986 of WFZC01000307.1, read as the reverse complement.
AACAGGCGGTGGGGCCAGGCAGGAAAGGGGTCGGGTTCAAGGTAATAACCATCCAGGCAGTGGTCAGGGGATAATCGGTGTAGTTCCCTGCCCAGTATCCGGCACTGGTCTGGCGCTCAACTATATTCTGTGCCATGCCCTTGATTCCTCCCGAACCGTGGTACCAGTCGAAATTATTGGAAACCAGTCTTTCCACCGGCTTGGGCTGGGCAAGCCGCATGGCCTTGGCAAAGGCATACCAGCCATAGGTCTGGGTTGATCCTATAAAGGTGTTCCAATAGTCGGCGAAATACCGTTCCGTGCGTATCCACTTCGGATCTCTTTCGTCGGCAGGCGTAACAGGGTCATCGTAGCCGACCTGACCGTCAAAAATCATCTGCACCAAGCCTGATGGTGATTCTCCCCAGCCGTTCCCTGGACCTGTATAACCGAAACCACCATAATTTATCCCGCCGGAAGTCCAGGATCTATGGCTGTAGGTCAGCCAGTTGGCATTGTAGGTCTTGACCCAGTCCGGAACGGTACAGTTCCAGGGCGCTTTCTGGGCCGGAATCATGCCTATGGCAGCCCACTGGCAGGCAGAATTGTCCGGCCAATCGTTCCAGTTGTACCGCCAGCCGCCATACAGGGCATTGTCATATTGGCCCCAAGCATACATGTCGACCATATCCTGCAGCAATTCACCATAGGTCCAGTTGCCCTCCGGGCGTCCGTTGAAATTGCGGCCGGTATCGTCTCCGGGAGCCACTCCTGAGGAGATGATGGCATCCATGACCTGGCCGCCCTCATAAATGGGACGATACGCGTAATCCCGCACCTGTATACCCAGACCGTTGGGAGAAGTCTGTCCCTCTTCGGGATTGTCTCCCAGGCCGGTGGTTCCGATCCCTACGGCTTGCAGCATCGGATAACTGGTGGAGGAATAGTAGTACCCTCTGGTCAGCCAGTTCAGGCCAAGTTGGACCGCTTCGGCATAGGGATCTTCGGCAAAATCACCGGTTACCTTGTGATTGTTAATGGCAAAGGCCTGAATGGCCGAGGCCGTGGGTGAGGCAAAAAACCAACCGTATGAAGACTGGCTCCAGACCATGAACGGTGAGCCGTCAAGGGTGTGGAAGTTTGGATTGGAGGAGTTGTTGGTGTAGAGCCACCAGAGTCCCTTGTCGATGGCGATGTTCACCCTGGCATCAAGAACATCCTCCTGAAGTTTGATAAAATAGGGATCGGCAACGGCATTGGCCATGCTACTGTCAACATCGTCCACCAGCAACTGGGCGGTAAACGGCGTTTCGCTGACACCGGTGTATGTATGGTTAATGCTTACCTTGTATCGGGTGGCGCCGCTCAGTGCCGTCACGGCGGATTCGGAGCCGTCACCAAAGACCCATTTGTACCATACCGTACTGGTATCGGTGGTATCTATGACTCCCTTGAGTTGGGCGCTTTGGCCGCTGATCGCGGTGTGGTATTTTGCTGTATCACCCTGCCAGGGAATACAGCGGACATTGTCAACCGCAGCCGTGGCCAGGGATGCGGTGCCGAGCAGGACTATTCCGGCCACAAGGGCAAGAATAAAACAACCGTAATTCTTTTTCATAAGAACCCCCCTTCTTTTGAATTAAGTACAACCTAAATCCTGCACTTCGAAAATGAAGAAAAAATTTTCTTTTGCAGTATCAGCGAATTACACGAATGTGATCGTTTTGTTCGACCCACTGACCGTGTGAAGGTTTTTTTTCTTCATTTTCTCGCCCTTCGGGATTGGCAATTTTACCGAATCTGCTTCGTTATCAAGGGCTTGAAGTATCCGTATACGTCTGCGCCCTTGATGCCTCGCATCTCCGGCAAAATTGCCAATTGCAGGATTTAGGTACAATGAAAAAGCGCACAGCCTTTTCCTCCCAAAAAAGGCTGTGCGCTCTATTCCATTCGTCCCTCTCTACAATTATAAACGGCTATGTTGTTTTTCTTCCATCTTTATATCTG
>WFZC01000306.1 GCA_015489765.1 Desulfobulbaceae bacterium | reverse complement strand
AGGGTGGAGGGGTGGCCGTGGCGGATGGACTTCTCCCGCGCCGCCGCCTTGTTGATGTCGTCCAGCGGCAGGGCCACCTCGATGAGTTTCTTCGGGTAATCGGGCATATTGCTCTCCCTTCGTGTCCTTCGTGCTCTTCGTGGTTCATTTTTTACCACGAAGGACACGAAGGACACGAAGTTTTTTCTTTTTCTTCCTTCCTGTTAGCGCACGAAACGACGGATGCCGTTCTTCAGCAACACCTCGTTGAAGTTGATGAGCAGGCCGGTCTTGATGTCGGCCAGCTTCATGTAGGTGAGGAGCTGGGCCTCGTGGATGCCTGCCAAGGCTTTGACACTTTTCAGCTCCACGATCAGCCTCCCCTCGACCAGCAGGTCCACGCGGTAGCCGCAATCGAGGGTCAAGCCCTTGTAGATGACCGGCAACGGCTTCTGGGCGACAAAGGAGATCCCCTGCAGGTGGAGTTCATGGGCCAGGCACTGCTCGTAACTCGATTCGAGCAGGCCCGGACCAAGGTGACGATGCACCTCGATGGCACAGCCGATCACCTGGCGGGAAAGGGTATCGAATTGCATCTGTCTCCTTCTTCTTTTTCACCACGAAGAGCACGAAGATCACGAAGGTTTCTTCCATTCCCCCTTCGTGTCCTTCGTGCCCTTCGTGGTTAAAAATCCTTTAGTTGCCGCAGATACACAACAAGCTCATGCACCCGGGTCGAGGGATGATCGCTCCCCGAAGCCTCGCAATGGCGGGCAACCTCCCTGGCATGCTTGATGGCCTGGTCCAGATGTTTCCTGGTGTGCCGGTAGACACCCTTTTCTCCCTTTGCATAGCCAGGGAGATAGCGTTTCAATTCCGCAATCACCTGTTCGCAGACAGAGCCATGCCCGGTGTCAAAATTTTTGGTGGTCTTGCGAAAATGAAGCAAGAGCCAGAACTCGAAACAGGGCACCGAGGTGATGGCATCGAGCCTGTGGCCCCGACGCTGCCGCTTGCTCCTGACCTTGTCCAGGGCGGCCCGGTACTCTGTATGCCGATCCTTGTCAAAGACACAAAAAGTCCGGTCGTATTCTTCGTAATGGGCAAATCCGTAGTTCACCACTTTCATGGGCGAGGAACCGCCGGTGTCGCCGGTGATGACGATATTGGCGGAGGAAAGCCGGAGATCGTCTCGCAGTTCTCTGAAATACTGGGGTTCTGTCTTCTCCCCCTCACAGACAATGAGCACGGTATCGTAAGAGGCGCGCCTGGCCTTTTTTCTGCGCAGCGATTCCGCCTTTCTGGCCTTGCGTTTGTGAAACAGGTCGTCACTGCCCATCAGAAGTTGACCTCGCCGATGTAGGGAAGCGCCCCGTACCTGCCCTGCAGGTATCCCTTGGCCAGGGCTTCGTGCTTGCGGGGCTTGAAATCTGAAAGCGGATAGAGCACACTTGCATTCTGTTCATTCTTCTCCATGAACCAGATCTGGTCACGACGCATGATCTTCTGATCCAGGATTGAGGTGTCATGGGTGGTGAAGATCAACTGGGCATTGTTGGTATTGGTGGTTGAATTGTGAAACAGGCCAAGAAGAAAACGGACCATGTACGGGTGCAGGCTGTTATCCAGTTCGTCAATCAGAAAGACCCGGCCCTGCCGCAGTCCATCAAGCAGGGGGCCGGCATAGGCAAAGAATTTTCTGGTTCCGTCCGACTCTTCTTCCAGCGGAAGCCAGACCATCTTGTCTGAACCGGATACCTGGTGGCCAAACAACACACGAATCAATGTTTCCTCTGCAAAAATATTTTTGTTTGATCGGTCAAATTTATTGAGAAGTTTTTTGTCGATTGAATTTTTCGATAAAATTCGTTCTTCAAATTTTATGTCATCAATGCTCAGATCGGCTTGATTTAACACCTTGAGCATCAACTGACGGCCAAGTTCATCTTGACAACGCAGCATGGAAAAGACCGGGTCAAGGATATCCTGCTGCCGAATGACAACCAGATGCTTGAACCAGTAAAAAACAGGCTTCAACTGTTCGTTATTGAGCTGAATGGCGGAAGAAAGAAACAGGGCATTTGACCGGGTGGCCTCCTGCCAGATCTTTTTCTTACCTGTAAACTTCGTGCTGAACGAATAGTCATCTTTTTGTTTTTCTTCATTCCAGAGCCGTTCAAACCAGCGCTGGGGCCGTCCCTGGGGATAGGCCAGCAGCCATTCATGGAAGACCCTGGTCTGGTCAGCGGCAAAACCATACTGATAGCGAACCCCGTCAGCGATAAAGAGGACTTCGAACTCGCAGGGTTGGTTCTGACTTTTCTGATCAAAAAGAAACGGCGCCACGTTGATGACATCCCCTTCCTGCCCCTGGGCCGAACCAAGCACGAACTGTTTCATGAAAAACATGGCCTTGAGCAGATTGCTCTTGCCAGAGGCATTGGGTCCGTACATCACGGCCGAACGGAGCAGGCGGGGCATGCCGGGCACGGGAGGAACAAAGCTGTTCTCTTCCCGCAGCTCGACCGCCGGGCCGGCGGTCATCTGCAGACACCCCGTATCCTTGAAGGAACGGTAATTGGTGACGTTCAATTCAATAAGCATGGTGGTGATCCTTTCGCATTAAGATGAATTTCACGTCAATTATTGCATAAAAGTTTCATTTTTCATAGGTAAATTTGTTTTATGGTCAATCGGGATGCCTGACCAGAGGGTTTTCAACCACGAAGAGCACGAAGGACACGAAGTTTTTCTTGTCTCCCCCTTCGTGTTCTTCGTGTCCTTCGTGGTAGGTTCATATCCCCTGCAAGGTCCAGCGGAATGGCGCGGTTTCAAGGAATTCTTCGATCTCCAGCGGATCGGCAAGACTCTGCACAACCCTGACAAACTGCTCACGCTGGTTGCAAAGGGTTGCGCAGTTGAGCCCCAGAACCTCCAGGGTTGAAGCGGCCTGTTTTTTCTCTTCCTCATCCAAGCCTCTTGCGGGAACAAGGCGGCCATCCCGAAGCCGTAGTTCAAAAAAACGGTTACAGCCGGGACGGGGTTCGATGGGGATCTCCCGGCTGCCCTTGCAATGGCCGCAATGGTTGGAAGCATTGCAACTGTGGGCAAGGTTTTCATAAGCGAGTGTGAGTTTAGGATACCGTCCTTTGGGCTTGATATGTTCGAGATGGCCGTCGTCAGGGCCGACTTCCAGCTCGCAGTAAACGCATAACCCAGCCTGCTCCCGGTGGAGGGCATGACGGATCTCTGTCTTTACCGGGCGTAGCTCCACTGTACCCCAGTTTTCCCCAGGATTGCGCCGTCGGTACCTTGCCAGGGCCTCGGGTTCATCCTGGTGTTGCAGTTCGATCATCGGTCCGCCTGCTCCTGCTTTGTTGCCTTTTGGGAAAGATAACGAAACAGGGCTGTATCGGCCTTGCTGAAGGCAAACCCTGCCTCGTTTAGCCTCTCCCTGATCAGTCGGGCCTCTTCCGAGTCCGCCCGACCGGCCCGGGCCAGTCGTTCATATTCTTGAATATCGTCGTCCAATGCGGGCAAGGAGGGGCGGGGCCGAGTGCCCATGATCTCGGCCAGGGCGTCCCCGGACCGTTGGGCCAGGGGGCTGAACGATGGTTCACGGGCCTGCCAGTTACCCTCTCCGTCCTGCTCCAGGATACGGATGTTTTCCTTACGCAGGGTTGTCAGTACCTGGGGGCTGTGGGTGGTCACAACAAACTGGGTGCAGGGAAAGGCCCGCATGAGATCCTGCAGGACCCGTTGCTGCCAGGATGGGTGCAGATGAAGGTCAATCTCATCAACCAGCATGATGGCCGGCGCCAATAAGGTTGGCGAAATAAACTCAGGCGTCTTTTCTTCCTGTTTCCAATGCTCAACAAACTGTATAACTTCAGGAACCTGAAAAACAGTCTCATGATCAAGATGCCTGTTTGCCAAAACAAGACGACGGGAAAAATCCATCCCCATGGCCAGCATACTTTGATACCCCTGACTCAACTGGGAAACCTGAAGCTGGCCCGGGCCTGTCGTTGTTTCGACGACAAATTTGTGTTGAGGGTTAAAGTGCGGATTTTCATACATACCTCCCAAGAGGAGCTCCAATACCCCACGGACAGCGGCAAGCATTTCCGTTTCTTCATACTCCTCTGGCGGACGGCCTTTGTTGATTCTCAATTCAGTGGTCTCTTCCAGATCAAACCAATTGAGCATTTCCTTGAAATCATTATGTGGCTCCAGGGCGCCGATTAACGCTGCAACAGGTTGTCTGTAATCAATTTTTGTGCCGCGAAGCCGCTGCGGCACAGGAAGCCTCCCGCGCTCAACCCCATAATAGGTAAATACTGGGAAAAGATCGGGCTGATCTGTTTTGAGACTGTCGAGAATTTTTATTGCATAGTCGGAAAGCTCTTTCTGGCCGATCTTGTCCTCTGGTTTTTTCCCTTTGGTGGCAGCCCGCCAGTGATCCCATCGTAACCCCCTTGTGGTTTCCACACATACCTGGGTTACATCTGCCAGTTGCACTCGATCATTTTTGCCAAGGGATTCTATTCGAAAATCAATATCCTGAATTCCCGGGCCGGACAGGCGTTGAGAGGCAGAGGAAAGATAGCGCAAGACAGGAGACAGACCAATGGCAATACCATCAAGGACGGCGGTTTTTCCTCCGCCATTTTCCGCCACCAAAACCGTCAGGCGTGGATGCAGATGGAGATCAAGTTGCTCAAAACAGCGGAAGTTCCGTAGAGAAATTTTTTTCAGGTGCATGACATCTCCTGTATTGCCAGATGTTTTTTTAAACCACGAAGGACACGAAGGGCACGAAGTTTTCTTTCCTTCCCCCTTCGTGTTCTTCGTGTCCTTCGTGGTAAAAATCATTCCGCCACCGCGCTGGCCAGCAGCTCCTTCAAGCCGTAATTGACACTGGTCACGCCAAAACCCGGCTCCTGGTCAAAGGGATTTTTCAGGTAGTAAGGACCATCGACCGTATCACCGTCAATCAGAACAATGGCGAGAAAGAATCGCTCCGGCTGATTGAGCCCGGCCAGGATCTCGTTCTTGGTTACGGTGATGGTGGACGCTCCCTTGACCCGCCCCTTGACCTCGATGAACCGGACCTCTCCCTGGCCGGTGCGCGAGAGGATGTCCCAACCGTGTTTCTGGGCCGAGACATCAACCGGCTCATGGCCAAGTGATTTCTCGTGCTCCATGACCGCGTCCATGGCCCGCCGCTCTATCCTGTCGCGGGCCTCGGGATCCACCGCCCATTGGGGGATGTCCCGGCCCTGCTTGCGGTCGATGAGTCCCTGCGGGATCACCAGGGCGCCGCCGACCACCACCGGGGTGTTGGAGACCACATGGTGCATGGCCGTAAGCTCCCTGGTCCGCTCCCGCAACCGTTCGGTGAGCTCTTCCGCCCGGCGGCGGGCGTTTTCCGGCTGCATGCGGGGCTGTTTCCCGGCCTGGACCTCGACCAGCAGCTTGTTGTAGCGGTGACTCCAGTAATTGATCTCGCGGGTGAGACGGTCGTGGACCGCGGCCAGGGTGGCGTCCGCCATGCGCTGACGCCGCTGCCTGACCTCATCGAGATGTTCCGGCACCAGGGTCTGTACAGCATGGGCCAGGGCGGGTTTCTCCATGTTCTTCGCCAGCCAGTCCTGGTGCAGCAGCTCCTGAACAAAAGGTTGTTCCTCCGGGGTCGGTTCCTCATAGTCGAGATAGGGGGCATGACCGCCCTGGCTGACCGTGTCGGTCTCATCGATGAGGATGAACTGCATACGGCGGGAGACGATGCGTTGCCGGCCTCCCTTTTCCTGGACACCGTCCCGGATGGCATGGTCAATAATGTATAGCACATGGGGCGTGGTCCCTTCATCGGCCCGGTCGATGAGCACGGCGCCCTGTCTGAGCAGGGTACGGTACTGTTCCTGGACAAGATCCAGGACAGCGTCCATGAGTGGATGGCCGGGAGCGACGAGATCGGCCAGGGGCTTGGCCTCCATGCGGACGAGTTCCTTTTTGAAACAGATGCGCTGGTAGCGGCGCAGGACAGGTTTGCCGGAGCCGATGACCCGGTCCCTGGCCCTGATGGCTACCGGGACATGGGAGATCTCGAACCGGCCCGGTTCACGCTGCTTGAGCTGGCCGCCCAGGCGAGCGAATGCCTCCTGGAAAAAGGCCTGAATGAAAAAGGGCTGCAGCTTGAGGGCCTCGGCCTTTTCCATCTCCTCCTTGATGTGAAAGACCCGGGCAGCATCGAGATGGTCGGCGGCCAGGGCGTTACGCTGGATGATCTCCCGTAGATGATCAGTGTCAAGCGCTGCGTCGACTTTTTTGTGCAACCTGGCCCGCACCTCCTCCCGGTCGCCGTAGAGAATGGCCTCCAGGAGCAGGTCGCGCAGGGAGTGTTCCTCGAAGACCGCGCCGAGAATGTCAAAGACCTTACCCCCCAGGGTGGCGCGTTCCTGCTCGAGCTTGTCGAACAACCGCTGGAACACGGCCCCTTCCCGGGTCTCGCTGGCTACCAGGTTCCAGAGGTGGCAGACCTCGGTCTGGCCGATCCGGTGGATGCGGCCGAAACGCTGCTCGATGCGGTTGGGGTTCCACGGCAGGTCATAGTTGACCATGAGGTTGCCGCGCTGCAGGTTGATCCCCTCGCCGGCCGCGTCCGTGGCCAGGAGAATCACCACGTCCCTGTCCTGGGTGAACTGTTCCTGGACCTTGCGCCGTTCCTCGCGCTTGATGCCGCCGTGAATGACCACCACCGGCTGCTCACTGCCGAACAGATCGGTGATGCGGTCGTAGAGGTAGTTGAGGGTATCCCGGTGCTCGGTGAAGATGATCAGTTTGCGCCGGAGACCGAAACGATCCCGCATGTTGGGGTTGTCCTGGAGCAGGTTGGACAGCTCGATCCATTTGCGGTCCTCGCCGCATTGCCGGACCGTCCGGGCCTGGGCCACCAACCTTTCCAGGCTGGCGATTTCCGCTTCCAGTTCGGCAATGGTACGGGCGGCCGTGGCCTTGTCCAGCACCTCTTCCTCCATCTCCTCGATCTCATGCTCCGGGGCATCGTCGAGAAATTCGCTGACCTCTTCCTCGGTCATGGCGCGGAGGGTGCCGAGTTCGGAGAGGCCGCGCCGGTGCAGTTTGACATCTTCCAGCATGCGCAGCAGTTTGGCGTGCCGGCGCTTGAGCGATTGATAGATCGCCTCGGGCGAGGAGGCGAGCCGGCGCTGGAGAATGGTGAGGGCAAAACCGACCATGCCCTTGCGCTGACCGTCGAGCTGCTGGGCCCGGTTCATCTCGTTGCGGACATAATCGGTCACCGCTGCATAGAGGGCCGCCTCCAGGTCGGAGAGGCGGTAGTTGACCGTGTAGGCGCGACGCTCGGGAAAGAGAGGAGTCCCGTCGAACTTGAGCAGTTCCTCCTTGATCATCCGCCGCATGATGTCCGAGGTGTCGATCTGATGGGCACCGTCCCGGTATTTCCCGTAAAACCTGTCTCCATCGAGCAGGGCCAGGAAGGTCTGGAAATCCTCTTCCTTGCCGTTGTGGGGCGTAGCGGTCATGAGCAGAAAATGCCGGGTGATACTGCCCAGCATTTCGCCCAACTGGTATCGCCTGGTTTTTTTGAGTTTGCTGCCAAACCAGGAGGCGGACATCTTGTGGGCCTCGTCCACGATGACGAGGTCCCAGTCCGTGTGGCGCAATTTGTCCTGCAGGTCCTCGGCCCGGGCCAACTGGTCGATCCGGGCGATGAGGCAGTCTTTTTCCGCAAAGGGATTGCCGGAGCGGGTCGCTTCCACCATCTCCCGGCTGAAGATCTCATAGGCGAGACCGAATTTCTGGTCCAGTTCGTCCTGCCACTGTTCCACCAGGTTGCCGGGAGCAACGATCAGGCACCGCTTGAGGTCGCCGCGCACCATGAGTTCACGGATCAACAGCCCGGCCATAATGGTCTTGCCCGCCCCGGGATCGTCGGCCAGCAGGAAACGCAGGGGTTGCCTGGGCAGCATGGCCTCGTACACGGCCGTGATCTGGTGGGGAAGCGGTTCAACCGTGGACGTATGGACCGCCATCAGTGGATCGAAGAGATGGGCCAGTTGGATACGATGGGCCTCGGCCGCCAACTTAAAGTCGGCACTATTGCCCTCGAAACTCCAGGGATGGCCCCGGGTGACGATCTCGAGGGAAGATTCATCACTGCGAAAGAGCATCCGCTCACCGATGGCACCGGTCGCATCCCTGTACACAACGGTGAGGGCATCTTCACCAATGGGATCGGTGGAAATGATGGTGACGGATTCTCCGGGGAGAATGCCATTGATAATGGTGTTTTTCTGTATTTCTTGCAGGTGGATCATCTTTGTTTCGTGAAACGGAGTCGAGAAGGGGTGGATCTGAATGTGGATATTTTTTGGTTAAATGAATATACAAAACCGGACATTCTTCAGCATACATTTTGACGACTTGAGTGCACCGAAAAAATCATGCAGTCCTGCCCAAGCTATTTTATAATACCTCAAGTTTCGGAGTTGAGGTGACCGTCACTCAGAAAACATCTAAGGAGGGTGGATCCACCGCTGAGCCCCTTTGTGTTATGCTGAAAGAACTTGATCGGAATACGATACACATCATTTTGTCCAAGAGTCAAGTCTCATTGGACATGTTGTTTTGGAGTGTTTTTCTGCTCCTGTTTATGGTACTTGTTGAGTTGATTATTGTTACGGGAAATGCTCCGTGGCCTGTTGTGCTCATGCCATTACCTTGTTTACCATTTGCGCTTTTCTTTTTCAATCAATGGCACAAGTGGTTTTCTTTTGGACAGTTGGTGAAATTCAACAATGGCAACATGATAATTGTAGAAAAGTTTCTTAATGTTATTCCGAGAAAG
>WFZC01000305.1 GCA_015489765.1 Desulfobulbaceae bacterium | reverse complement strand
TACGCTGTACGACCGCATACTGATCATAGGTTTTAGCGGCACAGGCAAAATGGCTGCGAATTTTTTCTTTTTCTACCTTCACTCTATCCTGACCCTGCCTGGTATTTTGAATCAATGCCCCCATATCTTCAATATTGTATCAATCTTTTATTTATTTGATTTTTCAGATGTTTTCTATTATAATTATTGTTTTTTAGGAGTTCATTTTTATAAATTCTCTCTATCCGTGACAAAAGATAAATATATATATATTATTATTTTTTGATGAACTCGTAAAAAATCCAGACAAAGATTAAAGATTACTAAGTAAAAACACAGGTATACAGGTAAGCGGAGCGAAGCGTATACTCCGAGAAGTAGTGTTCTGTTATGGATCTTGACTATACATGTAGGCCACCTTGTAGTATGTCGGTAATTTCCACAGAACACACTACGCTGTAAATTGAAGTTTTACGACGCCATCACCCTTGGAGAATATGACTGCCCATAATACCGAAGTCAGAGATTTTCATTGTCAGTTTTTATCTGGACCATAAAATCCGATCCTGGTTCACCGATCCATGTTTTATCATCACCTCCATAACCTTTGAAAAGGGGATGCATAACTTGGGGAAATTGACGTTAAAAGAATGTTGATAACTTTTATTTTCAGAAAATACACAAAAAACAAAGAGTGTATCTACAAAATTTTCAAAAATAAAATTTCTATATTTTTAATTAGTTACATACTATATTAACAAACGAACACCCTTAATATCAATAACAAATTTTTTTATAAAAAAAGGAATATTATTATGGCATTTCATTTTAATATCGCCCGGGATGATCTTATTAAAGCTGCCGGTAATCAGCAGAATATTACAAACAAAAAAAGAACGATGGCGATTCTTTCTAATGTCCTGCTTGAGGTAGAGCAGGATCATATCGTTTTTACCGGGACCGATCTTGATATAGGACTAAAACAGGTTGTACCAGCCGAAGTTTTTGAAAAAGGTGTTTTGACCCTTCCAGCCAAAAAACTTTATGAACTGGCCCGTGAATCATCCTCCCCTACCCTGTCCTTTCAGGAAGAGGAGAACAACTGGGTAACCATAACCGCCGGTTCAAGTGTGTATCGATTGGCAGGTATGGTCAGTGATGAATTTCCCCGTTTTCCGGAATACAATCAGGAAAACATGGTGGAAATGAATTCTTCGGTCATGGCCGATCTTATCGACAAGACGATATATTCCATTGCCCAGGAAAAGGAAAATATGTTCACACTGACGGCGGCCCTGCTGAAAAAAATAGAAGATGGCGACAATAGATATCTGCAGATGATATCCTCTGATGGTCATCGTCTTTCCATTATGAAAAAAGAGGTGGAGCAATCTATCGATGATCTGTGTTTAAATCCGGTTACCCTTATACCGAGACGCGGTGTTCAGGAAATCCGTAAATTTTGTGAAGATCGCGACACATTTTCCTTTGGTATTGAAGAACACCAGGCCGTCCTTCAATCCGATGATTCCCTGTTGATCATTCGTCTGCTTGAGGGGGAATTTCCTGATTTTCAGGCCATTTTAGACGTTATTTCAAGGGACAATATAATCCGCATCAATCGACTGCTTTTTTTGGAGTCATTAAAACGGATAAATCTTTTTACCGAAGACCTCTTCCATGCCATCAAAATTGAAATACATCAGGGGAAAATGGTCCTCACATCGCAGAATGCGGATTTTGGTTCCGCCAGGGATGATCTGGAGGTCGAATATGATGGTGATCAGTTAACTCTTGGTTTTAACTGTCGTTATTTTATAGATGCCCTTCAGGTAATGGAGGGGGAAATCATTGAAGCATGTATAAATTCGGACGAAAGTCCCTGCCTGATCAGCTCCGATGATGATGAGGGTTTTTTAAGCATAATAATGCCCATGAAGCTTTAGAGTTACCTTTTGGAGCTGCTCATAAAAAAGATTAGAAAATTACCATTACAGTCAGCTCGAATGAAACAATGAACAGGTGTCGGCAGGTAAGGTTCTGGTTTATTGGTAACTTCTCAATAAGTGGTGATATAAGTATGGATCCCCGCCTAACAGACTGCGGGGATGACGCTCTGAATTGCCTGCAACTGGGTCATTCCAGCAGGTTGTTGGCCGGAATCCATATAATTAGCAGCAACTTACCATCAGTTATTGAGAAGTTACGTTTATTGCTGATAAGTGATGGTAATAAGAATATATTTTACGAGAAGAAAAAAATATGAGTGAACAAAATTCATCCTATGATGCGCAACAGATCAAGGTCCTGGATGGACTTGAGGCTGTTCGCAAACGCCCGGCCATGTATATAGGCAACACAGCCGAAGAGGGGCTTCATCATCTTATTTACGAGGTGGTGGACAACTCCATTGATGAGGCCCTGGCCGGGTATTGTGATCGAATTCGGGTGACTATTCATGAAGACAATTCGGTCTCTGTCGAGGATAACGGCCGCGGTATTCCGGTGGACATGCATCCGACCGAAAATATGTCCGCCCTGGAACTGGTCATGACAACCCTTCATGCCGGCGGAAAATTTGACCATTCAAGCTACAAGGTATCCGGTGGTCTGCATGGCGTTGGGGTATCGGTGGTTAATGCGCTCAGCAGCAGAGCCACGGCAGAGGTCAGGCGAAACGGAAAAATCTACCGGCAGAGTTATGACCATGGTATCCGTACCGGGGATATTGAAGTCATTGGTGAGACAAGTAAAACCGGAACCACGATAACCTTTTCGCCTGACCCTGAGATATTTCAGGAAACCACGGTTTTTAAGTACGAGATTGTTCGTAACCGGCTGCGTGAACTTTCCTTTTTAAATCGTGGTGTCAGGATTTATCTCAAGGATGAACGTAGCGGCGCCGAGGACAAATTTCATTTTGAGGGGGGTATAGCCTCCTATGTCGAATATCTCAATCGAAAACGTACTCCCATCCATCCGGATCCCATTTTTATTGAAGGGGAAAAGGACCAGGTCCAGGTGGAGGTATGTTTTCAGTATTTTGATGGCTATTCGGAACGCCTCTTTTCTTTTGTCAATAATATCAACACAAAAGAAGGTGGCAGTCATGTTGCCGGATTTCGGGCCGCTCTGACCAAATGTATCAACAGATACGCCTCCGATGATGTGGTACCAAAAAATCTCAAGGCCAGGATGGGCGGTGACGATGTGCGGGAGGGGCTGACCTGTGTTGTTTCCGTACGGGTCCCCAATCCCCAGTTTGAAGGTCAGACCAAGACCAAGCTCGGCAATTCCGAGGTAAAGTCCATTGTCGAGACCCTGTGCAATGAAAAACTGGGGTATTATCTGGAGCAGAATCCCGGCGTGGCCAAACGTATTCTAAGCAAGGCCGTTGAAGCGGCCCGAGCCAGGGACGCGGCCAGAAAGGCGAGGGAACTGTCACGGAAAAAAGGCGGTCTTTCGGTGATGATGGCCGGAAAACTTGCCGAATGCCAGAGTAAAAATCCCGAGGAACGGGAACTGTTCATAGTTGAGGGTGATTCCGCCGGAGGTTCGGCCAAACAGGGGCGGGACCGCTCGGTACAGGCCATTTTGCCGCTGCGGGGTAAAATTATGAATGTTGAAAAGGCCCGTTTTGATAAGATTTTGAATTCAGAAGAGATAAAACAGTTGATAGCCTCCCTTGGCACCGGCATAGGCAGGGATGAGTTTGATATAGAAAAACTCCGTTATCACAAGATCATTATTATGACCGATGCCGATGTTGACGGCGCCCATATCCGGACCCTGCTGCTGACATTTTTCTATCGACAGATGCTGCCTCTGATTGAAAACGGTTATGTCTATATCGGTCAGCCGCCGTTGTACAGACTGGGACGGGGCAAGAAGGAAAAATATTTTATCGATGATGACGCCCTGAATAACTATCTCTATGATCAGGCATCGAAATTTATTCATGTCCGCTCAAAAAAAGGTCTGGAGATTCGTGAGGACAATATGGTTGATATTCTGCAAAAACTTTCATTTTTCGAGCGGATTGTCAATTATATGGAGCGAATGAACTATCCGGAAAAGATGGTCTTGCTCCTCCTTGAAAACAATGTTCATACGGCGGACCAGTTTGAAGATAAACAGTTTCTTAAAGATCTTCTCAAAAAGATGGAAGAACTCAAACCAACCATCGGCAACATTCGCACCTGCCGCTGGCGGCCGAGTTGTTATGAGGTGGATGTCTCTTTTCATGGTCAGTTTCATGTCATGACGACCCTGGGACCAAATATTCCCCTGATAGCCGAATACCGGCATGGTCTGGAACTGTATGATGAACTAAAAGATTATCTTAACGACACATTTACCATTATTAAGACCGGCGCAAACGGTCGAGAAAAAGAACATTCAGCGGAAAACTGGCATCAACTGATCAAGGTCGTCCGGGAGGAAACATTTCGCGGCAGTCACCTGCAGCGTTATAAGGGTCTTGGTGAAATGAATCCGGAACAGTTGTGGGAGACCACCATGAATCCAAAAAACCGGACCCTTATCCAGGTAAAAATAGAAAATGCTGAATCGGCCGACGATATGTTTACCACCCTGATGGGTGATAAGGTGGAACCACGACGGGAATTTATCCAGAACCACGCCCTCGAGGTCTCGGAGCTTGATATCTGATGATGCCGGGGAGATGTTTTGCCGGCAATATATGGAATAATAAGAAAAAAATTAAAGGATAACAATTCAGTATGACCACTGAAATGGAAAATGAACAACAGGATTTTCCCGCCATCACCATTGAACAGGAACTGCGGAAATCCTATCTGGACTATGCCATGTCCGTCATTGTCGGTCGCGCCCTGCCCGACGTCAGAGACGGCCTGAAACCGGTCCACAGAAGGGTCCTTTTTGCCATGCGCGAGCTGGGCAATACCTATAACCGGCCCTATATAAAATCAGCGCGGATCGTCGGTGACGTTATTGGTAAGTATCATCCCCACGGTGATACGGCCGCCTACGATACCCTGGTCCGCATGGCCCAGGATTTTTCCCTTCGCTATCCCCTGGTAGACGGCCAGGGAAACTTCGGTTCCATGGATGGCGATGCCCCGGCGGCCATGCGGTATACCGAGGCCCGGATGACCAGGCTGGATCAGGAAATCGTTGCCGACCTGGATAAGGAGACCGTTGATTTTATCCCCAATTATGACAACTCGTTGCAGGAACCATCGGTCCTGCCCTCCAAGATACCCAATATCCTGGTCAACGGTTCCGAGGGTATTGCCGTGGGCATGGCGACCAAGATTCCTCCCCATAACCTGACCGAGGTCATGAACGGGCTGATCGCCCTTATTGACGATCCTAACCTGACTGTTCACCAACTGATGGAGATCATTACCGGACCGGATTTTCCCACCGGTGGTTTCATTTGCGGCCGGGCCGGAATCCGCGAGGCCTATGAAACGGGAAGAGGGGTGGTGATCATGCGTTCGCGCACCCATGTCGAGGAACGGAAAAAGGGCGGTGAATCGATTATTATTACGGAAATTCCCTACCAGCAGAACAAGGCGGCCCTGGTGGAAAAAATCGCCCTGCTGATGAAGGAAAAACGGATAACCTCCATTTCCGAGGTGCGTGACGAATCAGACCGTCACGGTCTGCGCATAGTTCTTGAGCTGCGCAAGGATGAAATGCCGGAAATTGTTATCAATCAGTTGTACAAGATGACGCCGTTGCAGAAGAGTTTCGGTATTATCCTGCTTTGCATCGTTAACAACAAGCCGGAAATTCTCAACCTGAAACAGGTGCTTGAGCATTTTATTCTGCACCGGAAAACAATTGTTTACAGAAGAACAGCCTTTGAACTGCGCAAGGCGGAAGAAAGGGCCCATATTCTGGAAGGGTTGAAAATAGCCATTTCCAATCTCGACGAGGTGGTGGCCCTGATCAGGGGATCCGCCAATCCGGCCGAGGCCAAGGCCGGTCTGATCAGCCGTTTTGAGCTATCGGAAATCCAGGCCCAGACCATTTTAGACATGCGCCTGCAACGGTTGACCGGCCTGGAGCGGGACAAGATCATCCAGGATTATGAAGAGATCATCAAACGAATCAAGTGGTTGAAAAAGGTGCTTGGCGATGACGCCCTGGTTGTCCAGATCGTTCGGGAAGAGTTTGAAAAGATTCGTGATGAATATGGCGATGAGCGCCGGACAGAGATTATCGATGCTCCGGACGAGATCCTGCCCGAGGATCTTGTTGTGCCGGAAGAGATGGTAGTCACCGTCACCCACAAGGGGTATATCAAGCGCAATCCCATCAGCCTGTACCGGGCCCAGCGGCGGGGCGGCAAGGGTGTTCGGGGAATGACCACGGTTGAAGACGATTTTGTGACCAATCTTTATATCGCCTCCACTCTTGACACCTTTCTCTTTTTCACCAACCGGGGACGGGTCTTCTGGCGCCGAGTCTATGAACTGCCGCTGGCCGGCAGGACCGCACGCGGCAAGGCCATTGTCAATCTGTTGGAACTGGGAGAGGATGAACGGGTGGCGGCCATCCTGCCGGTGGCCGACCTGGCCGGGGCCGATGAGTCAAAGACCGTGCTGACGGTGACCAAAAAAGGAAGGGTCAAGAAGACCTCAATCGCCGAATACAAGCGGCCTCTACGCAAGGGAAAATTCGGTCTCACCATCAAAGAGGATGATGAAATACTCACCGCAGCCATCACCACCGGGGAAAACGAGCTCTTTTTGGTAACGAGAAAGGGATTGTCCATCCATTTCCATGAATCGGATGTCCGCACCATGGGGAGACTTGCCGCCGGTGTCAAGGGAATTACCCTGGGTGAGGATGATGAGGTGGTCGGCGTGGTTGTCCTGACTGGAGATGACTCCATCCTGACGGTTACGGAAAACGGTTATGGCAAGAGAACCGCTGTTTCCGAGTACAAATTACAAAAGCGCGGCGGCAAGGGTGTGGTTGCTATCAAGACCAGCGAGCGCAATGGTATGGTTGTCGGCGCCCTGCAGGTGGTTGATGAGGACCAGGTCATGCT
>WFZC01000304.1 GCA_015489765.1 Desulfobulbaceae bacterium | reverse complement strand
GGCCAGTCCAATCAGGGTTTGCGCTTCCTCTATTCTTTTGATTATTTGATCGATTTCCCTTGCCCTGTCACTGTTTGCAAGAGTTTTTGTGATCGCCTCTGTGCCTGCTTTTTCGCCAGAGGGCATGGTGTTGGCAAAGGCAATCAACAACTCTTCCAGCCGGTTTGTGTTCAGTCGTTTTACTGTTTTGTCAAGCAGGGCCTTGGAGGTATCCATCTGTGGCATGGCTGCCACTAACCGGGCCAGGAGGTTACTGTTCATCCTGGCAAGGGCGGCTGCCGAGCGGTCAAGAACAACGTTTTGTTCATCAGCACCGGTTTTTTCTTCGATCTGTTTAATGAGTTGTTGCAGCGTTTCACTACCCTTTGATTTCTCAGGGGGTTTGGTTGGGTCATCGGGGGGAATTACAGCCGCAAAGAGCCGTTGCAGGTCTGTTGAGGACAGATTTGTTATCTGAGGGATATTTTCTCCTGATTCCGCAAGGACATATTGGACCAGTTCGGCATCGCTGACCTGCAGAAAGCTGCCTTTTGGCAAAATACGTTCTTCCGGGGCGACCCGTTCTCCCTTGTGAATGGCGACATACTGTGTTTCATCAACCGTGACCGAGGTAAGTCCGGCTTTGCGCAGAAGCGAATCCACCGGTTCTTCCGGTCCGAACTGACCCGATGCCGTTGCCAGTATTTCCAGAAGCCTGCTGCAGTCGGCGGCAGAAAATGTCGGCCGGAAGGTCAGGGTCCGAATCTGCAGGGTCTCAAACAGCTCGACCAGACCATGGATTTGGGGCCGTTGCTGTTCTTTTTCAGGAAGTGGTTTCCCGTTGATGAGAATTTTCTGTTCCGAGGAACCTATGGTGACCGGTTCTTTTTTCTGTTGGAAGATCCCTGCAAGGGCATCCATGACATAGTCGGTACTTTTGGTAACCTGGGGATTGGCAGGTGGATAAATACGGATGGTTCGCAGGGCGGAATACAGCCTGACCGGTAATTCAGTAAAAAGGTCTGTATGCGTTCCTGGAGCAGGCATGAATAATTTCGATATGAATTCTGTCAGCGATAAAAAAAAGTAAATGGAATAGAATAATTAAAAAGTACCACAGGAGAGAAAGCAAAGTCAAGACAGGGAAGGGGAGAACGTCTACTTTCTCTGCGGTATCCGGTTGAAAAAAAATTCCTGCTTCCCGGAATATAATGATTTTTTTAGTTTACCACCTGTTGTCCGTAAAGGAAACAGGGCTTACGTATTTGGTCGAATAACCCCATGTCGAAGCAGGAGAACAACGAGTTCACTGGTGGGCAGACCGATGGCATTTGCGCAGGAGCCGGTAATTTTTTCAACAAGAAATCCGCCCGTTCCCTGCAGGCCATAGGCCCCGGCCTTGTCCATGGGTTCACCGGTCTTGATATAAGCCCTGAGGATGGGATCGGGAAACCAGCCAAAGGTTATGGTCGTTGTCCTGGTAACAGAGGTCACCAGGGACATTGTCCGGCAATGAAGACAGAGCCCGGTGACGACCTGGTGGCTTCTGCCACGGAGTTGTTGCAGGATGTGCAGGGCCTGATCAGGGGTGTCCGGCTTGCCGATTATCCTGTTATCAATGGTGACAATGGTATCAGCGCCGATAACAAAGGCCTGGGGATGGAGGGCACCGATGGATTCGGCCTTGGCCGTTGCCAGCCGGGAGACAAGGGCGTCCGGGGATTCATCGCTTTTACCTGTTTCATCAATGGCAGCCGGGATGGCGGTGAATTCAAGGCCCAGTTGCTTTAGAAACCGGACACGGCGCGGTGAAGCGGACGCCAGGATGATCTGTTTGTCATTTGTGAAAAGAGAATTTTTCATGCTCTTCTGTCCCGGGTGGCGATTTCGGGCCGGCTGTAATAAATTTTTACCAGAAACAGGCCACAAGGGGGCGCTGTCGGGCCTGCTCTTCTCCGATCACGGCTGTCAAGGATGGCTTTAAACTCGGCTGGTGACATCCTGCCCCGGCCGACCGGGATCAGGGTGCCGACCAGGTTGCGCACCATGTGGCGAAGAAAACCGTCACCGGTGAAAAAAAAGGAGAAGTGGTGAGACATTTCCTGGTTTTTCCTGAGTTCAGCCTGCAGAATTGTCCTGACCGCTCCTCGTTCCCCCTGCGCTGTCCGGTCTCGTGAACCCGTGCCTTCAAAGGCGGAAAAGTCATGGCGTCCGGTAACTATTTTCAGGCATTCGCGGACGGGACGCGGATCAAACAGCCCCGGAAAATGGCTTTCATACAACCGCCTGGTCGGGGCCATGATGCTGCCGGTATAAAAATCGTAGCGATAGGTTTTGGCAATCGCGGAAAAGCGGCTGTGAAAATCATGGTCGGTGTCATCTGCGTCGAGAACCCGTATATCAGCGGGCAGCAGGCTGTTTGTTCCGCGAACAAAGGTTGAAAGCGGGTGCGGGGCCGAGGTGTGGAAGTGGGCTACCATGGCCAGGGCATGGACCCCGGCATCCGTTCGTCCCGCCCCGTGGACATTGACCTGTTCATTACATATCCTGCTCAGGGTTTCTTCAAGGGCGCCCTGGATGGTGGGTACCGCCCGTTGACGCTGCCAACCTTTGTAGGCGGTGCCGTCAAAGCTGATGAGCAGGCGTATGGTTCGCTTGTTCAAGGGAAGAAGGGTGCACCCATAAGTCCTGTGGCCTCGGGAAAGCCATGCATGAGGTTCATGTTCTGGACCGCCTGGCCGGCCGCTCCCTTGGCGATATTGTCTATGGCACTGATGACAATGATCCGGCCGGTCCGCTGGTCTGCCTGCAGGCCGATATCACAGCAGTTGCTGCCCCGGACATGCTGGGTGGCGGGGAGGTCACCGGGCGCGCAGACCCGGACAAAAGGTTCATCTTCGTATTTTTTCTCATACAGTTCCTGGATGGTGTCCAGGTCGACATCACCGCCGAGGGAGGCGTACATGGTGCTGAGAATTCCCCTGGAAATGGGCAGCAGGTGCGGTGTAAAGGATATGGTGACATCCCGGCCGGCAAGAAGGGAGAGCTCCTGCTCCATTTCCGGGATATGCCGATGACTGCCACCAACCTTGTAGGCGCGGAAACCGTCGGTGACCTCGCAGAACAGGGTGGCGACGCTGGCCGACCGACCGGCGCCCGAGGTGCCTGATTTGGAATCGATAATAATGGTTTCCGGATCGATGAACCCTTCTTGCAGCAGGGGTGCAAGGCCGAGAATGACCGATGTCGGGTAGCAGCCGGGATTTGCGGTAAGAGCGGTGCCTGTAATCTGCTTGCGGTACAGTTCCGGCAGGCCGTATACGGCATCTGCCAGCAGTTGCGGGCAGGTATGGGGCTGGTACCACTGTTCGTAGACGGCGGCATCGTGGATCCTGAAGTCGGCGCTGAGATCAACCACTTTTTTCCCGGCCTCAAGCAGGAATGGCACAATCTCCATGGCGGTTTTGTGGGGGACAGCGGTAAAAAAACAGTCGGCCTTGTCGCACAGGACATCCAGGTCGGGATTCTCGCAGATCAGGGAAACTCGTTTACGCAGGCTGGGAAACACAGAGGCCAGCGGTTTGCCGGCGTATTGCCTGGAGGTGGCGACCGTCAGTTCGCAGTCGGGATGGGTAGAGAGAATTCTTGCCAGTTCCACACCGGTATATCCCGATGCACCGATTATACCAACACGCAACATGCTGTTTCCTCGCTTAGTTTGCAGGTTTCAAACAGGCCGGCATGGCTGGACCCTGTTTTCAGGCAACAGCCACAACGAATGAAAATAACACCAACGACAAATTTCATGGCGTATTTTCGCACAAAAAAAGGGAATAACGAACCGATCGTTATTCCCTTGTAAACAGAGCAGTGAATCTGACTGTGGTCCGCAATGTCTCCGTGCTTAACGTTTGGAGAACTGGAAGCGGGCGCGGGCGCCGCGCTGTCCATATTTTTTCCGCTCCTTTTCCCGCGGGTCACGGGTGAGCAACCCGGCTTTCTTCAGGGGCAGACGAAGTTCCGGATTCATTTGCTGGAGGGCCTTGGAAATGCCATGGACCAGTGCATCCACCTGGGCGGATTTACCGCCGCCTTTGATGGTCGCCTTGACATTGTATTTCTCTTCCGCCTCGGTGACGGCAAAGGGACGGGTCAGTTTGCTTTCAAAGAAAATGCCGCCGAAATAGTCCTCGGGCTTTTGTCTGTTCACTTCAATGGTGCCGTCTCCCGGGGTCAACCAGACCCGGGCAATAGCTGTTTTTCGTTTTCCTGTAGCGTAGAATGAATCCTGGGCCATGATAATTATACTCCGCGTTAGATATCCAGTTGTTCAGGTTGTTGGGCCTGATGGGGGTGGTCCTTGCCGGCATAGACCTTCAGCTTTTTCAACTGGGCCCGGCCAAGTTTGTTTTTGGGCAGCATTCCTTTAACGGCTTTGCGAACCAGCTCTTCGGGGTTTTTTTCCCGGAGTTCTTTTGCCGTCTGGGATTTGATACCACCCATGTAGCCGGTGTGACGGTAGTAGGTCTTCTGGTCCCATTTGTTGCCGGTCAGATGGACCTTGTCGGCATTGACGACAATAATGAAGTCGCCGTTGTCCTGAAAATTACAGAACGTAGGTTTATGCTTGCCACGCAGGTAACGGGCAATTTCCGTGGCGATGCGACCAAGAACCTTGCCGTCTGCGTCGACAACGTACCATTTTCGATCTATTTCACCCATCGGTGTATAATAGGTTTTCATTCTCAAGCCTCAAACCGGTTGCAAAAAACAAAAAAGATGACAAAGAAAAAAGGTCCGAACCAGGTTCGAACCTTGTAAATTCGATGGAGCGGGAAACGAGATTCGA
This sequence comes from Desulfobulbaceae bacterium, assembly GCA_015489765.1. Lineage (GTDB taxonomy): Bacteria > Desulfobacterota > Desulfobulbia > Desulfobulbales > Desulfobulbaceae > DRLX01. Next base: position 3,853 of record WFZC01000304.1, on the reverse strand, counting down.
ACTCGCGACTTCAACCTTGGCAAGGTTGCACTCTACCACTGAGTTATTCCCGCTCTGCGCAAAACATTAAATTGCAAACAGCAGAAGACTATAATAAAGAATTCGGGAGTGTGTCAATAAAAAATTGTTCATTAACAGAGAAAAGATTGGTGGAGCAGGTGACATCCCTGTTAAGGGCGGACCGCTTTTCCGGAAAGCGAGGCTGTTGTCATGGAATTGTTGCGAATTTCCCGGAAGGGGAATACAATCTGTGGATGATGGTATCGTCATGCCCTTGTCAGGTGACAGGGGTGGGAGAGTTAAAGAGTATGGGAGCTGGCATGGCAGAGGAAAAAGTACGGCAATCACAAATAACCCGCAAGACCGCTGAAACCGATATAACTGTCGAGTTAACGATCGATGGCAGTGGTCGGGCTGATATTTCCACAGGAGTTGGATTCCTTGATCATATGCTTACCCTGTTTGCGGTGCATGGATTTTTTGATCTTCGCATTCAGGCTCGGGGCGACCTGCAGGTGGATGATCATCATACAGTGGAAGATGTGGGTATCTGTCTGGGCCAGGCATTGGCCCGGGCCCTTGGCGACCGTTCCGGGATCTGCCGTTACGGCCATGCCCATGTTCCCATGGATGAAACCCTGGTCCGGGTATGTGTTGATATTTCCAACCGTCCCTTTCTCTATTACCAGGCTGCGGTACCGGATCAGAAGGTCGGAACATTTGACACCGCTCTGGCCAAGGAATTTATGCGGGCCTTGGCGCAACACGGGGGGGTGACCCTGCATGTTGACCTTCTCCATGGTGAAAACAGTCATCATATAATTGAAGCGGTGTTCAAGGCATTGGCCCGGGCCCTGGCAAAGGCATCTTGTTTTCGCGCCGGCCTTGAGGGGCAGCTTTCCTCCAAGGGGATGTTGTAGCTTTCAGAATTGCAACCAATCCTCTACACCCCATCCCTGAAAGTAAAAAAGTAAAAAAAATAAAAAAATAAAAAAATAAAAAATTACAGAGGAAAAGATGAAGGGCGTGCAAAAACATATGATGTTAGCGGTTGCTGGTGTTTTTCTGATGGTTTTTCTTATGATTGGTGGCTGCAGCTCAAAGAAGAAGCAGACCGTTATCATGAAAAATCCGGATATAACGCTCTCCTGTATTGGGGTGTTGCCTGTTTCCATTAAAGTGGACCAGGCCGGGACTGACCAGCAGGTCAACGGTAAGGACCTGCAGGATGGTGCCCTGGTTATGGACAACCTGCTGCAGAAAGAGTTTATGGCCAGGGACGATGTCCGATTTATTTCCCCGGCCCAGATGAATGGCCTGGCAAAGGATGATATAGAAGATTCCTTGGCAACTGCCCAAAAAGCCGCTGATTTTCTCAGTTGCAATGGAATTCTGCAGGTGACCCTGCACCGCTACAGACAGCGGGTCGGCGGCAAGTATACCGCCTCTGTCCCTGCATCAGTTGCCTTCAGTTACAAATTAATCGATGTGAACAGCAAGACTGTTCTCTGTAGTGGACGTTTTGATGAAACGCAACAGTCGGTGATGGCAAATCTCTATACCTTTAACAGCGCCCGGAAAAGGGGATTTACCTGGATCACCGCAGAGGAACTTGCCCGGGAGGGATTGGAGGAAAAATTTCATCAATGTCCTTATCTCTATGAGCCGGGGGAATAGGTCCGGTCCTATCGGAGGGTGATTGGCGCCTGTTGTCGACCTTAACTGATGTGATACCCTGCGCCTGTCGGAGAAAAATCGGCCGGGCCATGGCCGATTTCGGAATGCTCGCCGATGGAGACCGAGTACTGGTCGGGGTCTCCGGGGGAATTGACTCCCTGGTTCTTGCCCATGTTCTGCAATCCTGGCAGGCCCGCGCCCCCATCAGCTATGTCGTGCATGCGGTTCATGTTGATATGGAGCCGGACCGAAATGGACCCGGGCCGGTTGCCCGCAGGGTGCAGGCCGCTCTGCAGAGGCAGGGCCTGGACTGCACAATTCTTCCCGCCGCCTGGACTCCCGATGCAGAGGCGGTCGGCAGGGGCAAGGTGAAAGATGTCTGTTTTCAATGTGCCCGCAGCCGCCGCACCCAGCTTTTTGCCCATGCGCGCAAATATCAGTATCCCATCCTGGCCATGGGCCATCATCGTGATGATATCATAGATACCTTTTTCCTCAACATGCTGCATGCGGGTAATCTTAGTACCATGGTACCGAAACAACGGTTGTTTTCCGGCCGCCTTGCCATTATCCGGCCCCTTGCCTACCTGAGTAAAGAGCAGGTACAGCAGATCGGGAAAGCATTGTTTCTGCAACCGATACGCAGCAATTGTCCCCTGTCGGAAGAAACCGCCCGGCGCCGTGTCCATGAGATAGTCAGCGACATGGAGCAACGTCTGCCCGGGGCGCGCGAACATATTTTTGCAGCCCTTGCCAATATCCGCCCCGACTACCTTCTTGATCCGCAATACCGGAACGATCATGCGAACCGACCTTGAGTGCCTTGTCTGTTTTATGCGCCAGGCCCTGGCCGCGGCCCGGCTTTCCACGGAAGACCCGCGGCTTCGGCGGCGGGTTGTCGATGAGGCCGGCCGCATGCTTTCCCTGGTTAATCTTGAGAGGACGCCCCCTGAAAATGCTGTTTTTCTCTACCGGCTCATTGCCGGGATCACCGGCAGGCAGGACCCGTTCAAAGAGCTGAAACACACAAGTAATGTCTTTGCCCTTTCCCTGTATGATTCCATCAGCTCCCAGGTGGAGGCGGCTGCCGATCCCCTGCGCGCGGCCATACATTTTGCCGCCTGCGGTAATATCATTGATTATGCGGCCCAGCACAGTTTTGATGCCGCAAAATCCATGGCCGAATGCACCTCCCAGGCCTTTCTCGTGGACGATTACCCGGCCCTGGTCGAACAGGTGCAGGGGACAGCGCAACCGAAGGTCCTTTATCTGGCCGATAACTGTGGGGAAATAGTGTTTGATTCCCTCGTGATTCGTGAGCTGCAGAAGACCGGTTGTGAGGTGACGCTCGCTGTTCGCGGGGCGCCGATCATCAATGATGCCACCATGGAGGATGCGGTCTTTTGCGGGTTGACATCTCTTTGCAGGGTTATTGACAACGGAACCGACTGTCCGGGCACGCCCCTTGCTGACTGCAGTGCGGAGTTCAGGCGCTGTTTTGCCGAGGCCGATATCATCCTCAGCAAGGGGATGGGAAATTTCGAGACCCTCTCCGATGTGGATGCGCCCCTGTTTTTTCTCTTTACCGTCAAGTGCAGCCGGGTTGCAAGTTATCTTAACGATCTTTTTGCAGAACAGGAGCTGGGGCTTACAGGAACGGGCGAGATGATGTTTATCCATCCAGAAACCAGAAACCAGAGGACAGATGACAGAATGCGGGAATGACGGCACATGAATGGGAGCGGCTTTTATTTCTTGTTTCACTGCTCTGCGGTGGAACAGTGAGATCGTCTGTTGTTCCATTCTATGACGCTTCATACCCGCTCCGTGGGTAGACAAGAACTTCAGGAACAGATCATTTCAGTGGTTTGTTGTGCCACTAAGCTATACTGATTCATTTATAATTAAAAAAATATGAACTCGTAAAAAATCTAGTCAATGCATAAAGATGGGTAAGTAAAAAGTAACTTCTCAATAACTGATGGTAAGTTGCTGCTAATTACATGGATTCCGGCCAACAACCTGCCGGAATGAGCCAGTTGCAGGCAATTCAGAGCGTCATCCCCGCAGTCTGTTGGGCGGGGATCCAGACTTATATTACCACTTATTGAGAAGTTACAGTAAAAACACAGATATACAGGAAGCGGCGCGTAGCGTAGACTCCGAGGAGTAGTGT
>WFZC01000303.1 GCA_015489765.1 Desulfobulbaceae bacterium | reverse complement strand
CCCGATAACAGCACTCGGGGATGACGGGAAAAGGGGAAGGGTGCTTTTATTCCATTGCCAGACTCAAAAATTCACACCTTAGCCGTCATCCCCGAGTGCTGTTATCGGGGATCCATTGTCATTTATTCGAAAATGGCGCAGAGCGCCTAATGATGTGTAGCACCACGCATGTTGCGTGGTGCTACAAGAACAATACTCCTGGCATCGCAGCGTTTGGATTGTTGTAGAAAAAAAATAAATCCGTCCTCTTTTTTCTTTGGAATCCGCAGATTAACAATTCAGTGATCGATCAAGAAGCTGTTCTGCCTTCTCAAGGAGCGGGGCAAGGGTCGATGCCCTGGTGGCGCTGATCCATACCCCGTCCGAGGGCAGGGAAATATCATCTCCCATTTCCCGAACACGATCAATCTTGTTGTACACGTTGAGCCGGGCAATTCGATCAAGGCCAAGGTCCGTGAGCAGCTCCTCCACCACCCGCATTTTTTCCCGCCGGGAAGGGCTTGAAATATCGACAACGTGCAGGAGCAAATCCGCCTCCTGCAACTCTTCCAGGGTCGAGGCAAAGGCCTTGAGCAGTTCCGCCGGCAGATTGCGGATAAATCCCACCGTATCGGTGATAATCACCTCCCGGTCCCGGGGAAACCGTAACCTGCGGCTGGTCGGATCAAGGGTGGCAAACAGCCGGTCTTCGGCCTGGATATCACTGGCGGTCAGGGTGTTGAGCAGGGTGGACTTGCCGGCATTGGTATAGCCGACCAGCGAGATCACCGGCACATCCCGTTTCCGCCGCCGGCTGCGGCGGTGGTAACGCTGCCGGCCGACAGCCTTCAGTTCCCGCCCCAGGCGGGCGATACGGTCGTTGATCCGGCGCCGGTCGATTTCAAGCCGGGTTTCCCCCGGCCCCCTGGCGCCGATACCGCCGGTCAGACGTGACAGGGCATCATCACGGGAAGACAGGCGCGGCAGCATGTATTTCAACTGCGCCATCTCGATCTGCAGCTTGCCCTCCCGGCTCTTTGCCCGCCCGGCAAAGATATCAAGGATCAACTGGGTCCGGTCAATAACCCGCAGATCGGTATGATCGGTCACCGAACGTACCTGGGAGGGGCTTAACTCCTGGTCAAAGAGCAGGAGATTGGCATTGCGCCGCAGGCTCATCAGCATGATTTCCATCAGCTTGCCGCGGCCAAGGATAAAGCGGGGATGTATTTTTTTCCGCCGCTGGATAACCCGGTCCAGCACCTCTACCCCTGCCGAGCGGGCAAGTTCGGCCAACTCGTCTAAGGACTCCTCCGCCCTACTCCGGCTGCCGGTGGTCACGGAGATAAGCAGGGCCCTGTCCCGGCCCTTATCCACCTCGGTGCCGGCGCCAAGACGGACAAATTCTGATTCAACCGCCTCGATCAGCTCCAGGCAGGACTGGTTTGGGGAAGCCGGATGCTCAGGGGCAAGGGGCAGCCAGAACCGATTATCCTGTGCCGTGGGCAGGAGATGGGCGCTGTACAGAAGATCCGGCAGGGAGTCTTTCATGGTCAGCACCGAGATCAGGTCAAGCCGCAGACAGGCCATGTCCATAATATCCTCTTCACTTACTCCGGCAGCGGTAAAGCTGGTATGCACGCAGCGCAGGCCGCGCAATCGGCCGCCGGCAGTGCGGATATTGGAGAGGACGGGAATAACGATCCGGTTAAAATCCCCGACAATGACGGTTTCCACCCGTCCGGAGCGATGGATCAGCAACCCCAGCTGGCGATTAAGTTCCGTGGACAGGGCGGCAAGGCTGCGCGCCGCCTCCCGGCCGATAATATCATGGGGGGAGATCGATTTTCTGCCCAACCGTTCAAGCGCCTTCAGCTGCCTGGACTTGAGCCCGGTCGTATTTCCTGTAACGGCGATGATGCACCTCCAATATCGATCAGCAGGGGGCTGAACCGGGCGTGCGCGGAAAGGGAATCACGTCCCGGATATTGGCCATCCCGGTGACAAATTGGACAAGACGCTCAAAACCGAGTCCGAAGCCGGAATGGACCACGGAACCATACCGGCGCAGATCCAGGTACCAGCTGTATTCATCCACATCAAGCCCGGCCTCCCGCATACGGGCCAGCAGGACATCATAACGCTCTTCACGCTGGGAGCCGCCCACCAGCTCACCAATTCCCGGCACCAGGATATCCATGGCAGCAACCGTTTTGCCGCCCTCATCAAGCCGCATGTAAAACGGTTTGATTTCCTTTGGATAATTGGTCACGATCACGGGCCGGCGCGCCACCTCCTCACAGAGAAACCGTTCATGCTCGGACTGCATGTCCATGCCCCAGGAAACAGGAACCTCAAATTCTCTGCCTTCCTTCCCCTGTGCCTCCAGAAGAATATCAATGGCCTCGGTATAGGTAAGACGGACAAATTTCTCTGCACACACACTCTCAAGTTTTGTTATCAGTCCCCTGGCCACAAAACGGTCAAACAGGTTCAGATCATCGGAGCAGGAATCAAGAACCCGCCTGATCACGGTCTGGATCAATGATTCGGCCACCTCCATATTGCAGGCAAGATCACAGAAGGCCATTTCCGGCTCCACCATCCAGAACTCGGCCAGGTGACGGCTGGTATTGGAATTTTCGGCCCGGAACGTGGGACCGAAGGTATACACCCGGCCAAGGGCCATGGCGTAGACCTCGGCCTGGAGCTGGCCGCTGACCGTGAGTCCTGCCCGGCGGCCGAAAAAATCCCGGGCAAAGGGATCCGGGCCGCCAAGTTGCTCGCCATCCAGGGCGGTAACGGTAAACATCTCGCCGGCGCCCTCGCAATCGGAGGTGGTGATGATCGGGGTATGGACCTGGTGGAAGCCATGGTCGGCAAAAAACCGATGAATTTCCAGGCTGAGCGCACCGCGCAGGCGGCTGACAGCCCCGAGCGCATTGGTCCGTGGCCGCAGGTGGGTGATCGAGCGCAGAAACTCGAAACTGTGCCGCTTTTTCTGCAAAGGATAGGCCGCCGGATCGGCAGGCCCCAGCACAGTGATCTTCTTTGCCTGTAACTCCACCTCCTGCCCTTTGGCCGGAGAGGCGACCAGGGTTCCGCGCACCTCAACGCCACAACCGGTGGTGAGTTTTTTTATCTCGGCGCTGAAATTTTCCAGGCCGGAATCAGCAATCACCTGCAGATTGGCCAGGCAGGAGCCGTCATTGATCTCGACAAAGGACAGGGAACCGGAATCGCGGCGGGTCCGCACCCAGCCGCTGACTCTCAGTTCCCGGCCGATGACCGGATCATGGAGAATTTTCTTGATTGTCTGTTGCATCATATTTTTTTGATGGCGTCGTAAAAACTTCGATCTACTGCGTCGAATGTCCTGTGGCGATTCTCGACATACTACATGTATAGTCAAGACCCGCCACAGAACACTACTCCTCGGAGTCTACGCTACGCGCCGCTTCCTGTATATCTGTGTTTTTACTGTAACTTCTCAATAAGTGGTAATATAAGTCTGGATCCCCGCCCAACAGACTGCGGGGATGACGCTCTGAAT
>WFZC01000302.1 GCA_015489765.1 Desulfobulbaceae bacterium | reverse complement strand
GCCTGGATCTGGGGATGGGGCTTTTTGGGAAGGAGCCGAAGAGCGCGCAGTGCCACCTTTGGGATCTTGAACTGGTAGCGGGTGTCCGGCGGTCGCGGGACAAAAGCATCGGCAAGGTTTCTTTTGCCGGTGAAAAAGGAATAGGTAATATCACTGTTGAGCTGTTTGGCCGAAGTGACGATCAGTTGATGGTCTTTGGGGGTGTAAATGGAGAGGTTCCTGCCGTCATTGAGAATGATCTGCGGGTCAGGCTCGGTGTAGTTCCAGCGCATGATAACCTTACCCTTACTATTGTTATTGGTAGTGCGGAGGAATACGGCTGTTCCCGCACCTTTTCGGGTGCGCATTTGGGTGCGGGTCACCTGGGTGAAGGCAAACCGAAGACTGTGCAGTTCCCGGTACACCTGCTGCAGTTTGCTGAGCTCCTGCTGTGGGGTGCTGGTCGTCGCCTGCGCATTTGCAGCCGCCATGACGCTGCAGAAAAGGACAACAGTCAGGAGACGAACAGGGAGAAGGATGTTAATCATCTGTTTTTTCCAGGGTGATAGGGCGACCGAAAATGCGGGCTGCCAACTGCCCGGCCGTTTCTGTCAGGTCGGAGACAAAAAAACGGCTCTTTGTCTGCGGTTGATACAACTTTGCTGCCAGCTTGGCATGATCGGCTAGAAATCTTTGCAGGGTATGCGCCACAGTGACAGACGAGTCAATCAACTGTACCCGACGACCGATACGCGGGATAATAAGTTGTTTTAACAGTGGATAATGGGTGCATCCCAGAACCAGGGTGTCGATCTGGCGGCGCCGTAAGGGATAAAGATACCTGCGTAGAATCATTTTTGTTTCCCGTTTTCCCAGCCACCCCTCTTCGACCAGCGGTACCAAGAGCGGACAGGGCTGACTGTATACCCTGGCCCCGGGAAGTCTGGCGGTGATACCCTGTTCATAAATGGTACTTTTTATAGTGGCCCTAGTGCCTATGATACCGATTTTTCCATTTTTTGTCACCTGGACGGCCTGTTGGACCGCCGGAGTGATGACATCGAGAATCGGCAGGTCAAACTGGTCATTGAGGATGGACAGCGCCGTGCTGGCTGCCGAATTGCAGGCAATAACGATCAGCTCAGCCCCCTGGTCCACCAGAAATTTAGTGTTGTTGACCGCATACCGTTGGATGGTTTCCGGACTTTTGGAACCATAGGGAGTACGGGCAATATCACCAAAATAGATCAATGGGTAGTCCGGGCAGAGCTGTTCAATGGCCCTAGCAACAGTCATGCCGCCCACACCTGAATCAAAGATACCGATCATGGTAGAGGTATTGGTTGAGGAAGTAAATCAGGCAAGTTTTTTATAGCAGTTTGCTGACAATGCATGATGGCTAAGTAAAAACTTCGATCTACTATGTCGTGTGTCCTGTGGCGATCCTTGACATACTACATGTATAGCCAAGACCCGCCACAGAACACCACTCCTCGGAGTCTACGCTTCGCTCCGCTTACCTGTATATCTGTGTTTTTACTTAGCCATCTTTAAGAAAGGGAATTGCAGAAAAAAATCCTGAAGGACCCGGGACATCCCCAGGTCCTCCAGGATTTACGCGTTTTGTCAAATGGGTGGTTATTTTTTCTTTCGTTTGCTCCTGGCGGCAATGGCCTTGCGCAGGTTCTCGGGCAATCCCCGTTTCTTACCGGATTTGGACCGTTTTTCGGACAAGGACTTGGCGCAGAGAGGCTGCCTTGCCTTAAAACCATATTTCTCTCTATATTCTTTCAGGGTCAGGTCATGGGAGCGCAAATGCTTGGGTGAGAGCATTTTGAACGATTCACCGCACTCAAGACAGATTATTTTATTTTTTTGAATTGACTTTGCCGGATCCATGAGTTTTTTGTCCTGTTCCGTGTCCGGCTGTTGTCCTGAAAGTTCAAGCGTCTGCAGGCCATTGAGTGTTTTAAACGTATCGTTTAGCGCTTTGTTGATGTCTTCAGTGCTCATTTCAGTGGTGGTAATTTGAGCGCTGACGATTTCTGCCGTCATTTCGACCAAAGATTTTGCCATTGATGGTTCTCCTTGTTAAAGTTATTTGCTGTAGGCAGGACAGTAAAATTGAATTTTTTGATCAAGCAGATAAATTTCGTCTGTCACATGTAGCTGTTCAATAAAAGTCCAGTGGAAAGACTGGTATTTTTTCTGCTTGTAGTAAAACTGTATGTTCATGCATACATAGATGATCAGTACAATCTTTGCAAGGATTTTGCTTGCTGTTCAGTATTTTTTCCGGAAATCAGGGGGCGATTTTCCGAAAACGGGTTCTCTTTCAACAGATTCCAGACCAGTAAGGGGTGACTTTTATTTTGAAAATCTCCTGTGCAGCGATTTTCCATATCTATGGATAATTCCCTTGCACAGGATGTGTTGCAAATGAATTGTGGGGCCTTGACAGCGACAACCAGTGGAATTATTGTGCATCAGAAATAAGGTTGGATCGGGTTGCCCCGGTGTGCCGGGGCAGGCGCCGGTTTAAGATCGATCAGGCAGGATTTTCGACGGCACCTTTAGGCCTCTGTTGGGGATTTTGGGTAACGACTTTGTGAAAAGGAATTTTTTACAAGATAATATATAGATTGTGAGAGTATATCATGCCGGTTTATGAATATGAGTGCCCGCAATGCGAGCAGATTTTCGA
>WFZC01000301.1 GCA_015489765.1 Desulfobulbaceae bacterium | reverse complement strand
CCCGATGTCAGGGTAAAGGTGCCTTCTCGATATGATTTTTCAAGGAGGAGCTCCTTGAGTCGCTGTTGTTCAGTCATTGAGGGATTTTTCTTATGTTTTTTCTATTATGTTTTTTCTATTTTCCTATATATCTGGATGGTGACCATAGGTGGTTGCATGAAATAATTGTTTGTTTTTTGCGGACGCTAAAAGAAAAAGAATTATTCAACTACTGGGAAAGGCATGTTTTTCCTGTATTCATTCTTTTTTACTTATGCTATTCTATGGCATATAATTCTTTTTGAAAAGAACTTTTATCAATATGGACAGGGGGCGTTTATATGTGCGGAATAGTAGGATATATCGGCAATAGAAGGGTCGTGCCCATTCTCGTTGAAGGTTTACGACGCCTGGAATATCGGGGATATGATTCCGCAGGCCTGGTTTTTCACCATGAAAATCGCCTCCACAGGTTCAGGGCCGAGGGGAAACTGGCCAACCTGGAAATGGTCGTTGATGAACAGATCGGCGTGCCGAGCCGGACCGGGCTCGGTCACACCCGCTGGGCCACCCATGGCGCGCCCACAGAGGATAACGCCCATCCGCACAGTGACTGCAGCGGCGACATCGTGGTGGTTCACAATGGTATCATTGAGAATTATGGATCGCTCAAGGAAGAGCTGCTTGCCGAAGGCCATGTTTTTTCGTCCGAAACCGATACCGAGGTGCTGGCCCATCTGATTGAAAAATACCTTGCTGGTGATCTTGTTGCCGCCGTGCGCAAGGCCCTGGCCCGGGTGGAGGGTTCCTATGCCCTCGGAGTTCTCTGGGCCGGGGATCCCGATATTCTGGTCGCTGCCCGCAATCACAGCCCGCTGGTCATGGGAGTGGATGATAATGCCTGTTATATCGCCTCCGATATTCCGGCCCTGCTCCCCTATACCAACCAGGTCATTTTTCTCGATGATCAGGAACTGGCGGTACTCAAAAGGGGCGAGTACGAAATTTTGAGCCTTGAGGACGGTCAAAGCGTTGATAAACTGGTCCAGATTATTGACTGGAATGCCGCCATGGCGGAAAAGGGCGGCTTTAAACATTTCATGCTCAAGGAGATATTTGAGCAGCCCCAGGCAATCCTCAACACCATCAGTGGCCGTATTGTTCCAGACACCGGTGAAATAGAGCTGCCGGAGATAGGTCTGGACGCGGCCGCATTGCAGAAAATAGATCGTATAGCCCTGGTTGCCTGCGGTACGTCCTGGCACGCGGCCCTGGTTGCCAAGTACTGGATAGAAAAATGGGTCGGTATCCCGGTGGAGGTGGACATTGCCTCTGAATTTCGTTACCGGAAATTACTGCTCTCGGACAGGGTGTTGACCATTGCTATCTCCCAGTCGGGTGAGACCGCCGATACCCTGGCCGGAATCAGGCGGGCGGCAAAACTCGGTTCAAAGGTTCTGACCATCTGCAATGTTGTCGGCTCCACCATGACCAGGGAGGCGGACGGCGTGATCTACACCCATGCCGGACCTGAAATCGGGGTGGCCTCAACCAAGGCCTTTACCTGTCAGTTGTCGGCCCTGTTTCTCTTCACTCTCTACATGGGCCGGATACGCGAGACATTGACCCCTGAGCAGATCAGGGACATGGGAACCGGCCTGTTGAAGACCGTTACCGTTATTGAGGAGGTACTGCCGATCCTGCAGGAGAATATCCGGGCGCTTATCGAGGAGTATTACAATGCCCGTGATTTTCTCTTTGTCGGCCGGGGGCTGAATTTTCCCATCGCCCTTGAGGGGGCGTTGAAACTGAAGGAAATATCCTATATCCACGCCGAAGGCTATGCCGCCGGTGAACTCAAGCACGGACCCATTGCCCTGATCGACAGGGACATGCCGGTCCTGGCCCTGGTGCCGAAGGACTCCGTGTACCAGAAGACGGTCTCCAATGTCGAGGAGATCAAGGCCCGCCAGGGACGGTTACTGTTGATCGGCACCGAGGGAGACGAACACCTTGCGACCCTGACCGGAGATGTTCTCTATCTGCCTGAGGTCCACGAGGAGCTTAATCCCCTGCTGTACACCATTCCGGCCCAGTTGCTCTCCTATGAAATTGCCAACCGCAGGGGCTGTGATGTCGACCAGCCCAGGAACCTGGCCAAGAGCGTGACCGTGGAATAGGATTTTTTTGTGCATTCCCCGGAAAAAATCCATATAGGGCTTGAGGTGGTTCTGCGGTCGCCGCCCGAGCTTATGCGCGGCAAACGGCTGGGGCTGCTCTGTAACCAGGCATCGACCGACAGCCGGTTCCGCCACAGCCGCGACCTGATCATGGAGCGTTTTCCAGGCAGGCTCCGGTGCCTGTTCTCCCCCCAGCACGGATTTTTCAGCGCCAAACAGGACAATATGGTGGAATCGGACCATGCCGTCGACCCGGTCAGCGGCCTGGTGATCTATTCCCTGTACGGTGAGACCAGAAAACCCTATCCCTCCATGTTCAAGGATATTGATCTGCTCCTTGTCGATCTTGTGGATGTGGGCACCCGGGTCTATACCTTTATCTGGACCGTGATCCATTGCCTGCAGACCGCGGCCGAGACCGGGACCGGGGTGGTGATCCTGGACCGGCCCAATCCCCTCGGCGGCCGGGTGGAGGGCAATGTTCTGAAACCGGATTGCGCCTCCTTTGTCGGTCTTCATTCCATTCCCATGCGGCACGGGTTGAGCGTGGGCGAGCTTGCCCTGCTCTGTAATCAGGAGATGGGGATCGGCGCCGAGCTCGAGGTAGTGCCGGTTCAGGGCTGGCTCCGTGACATGCTCTTTCCCGAGACCGGCCTGCCCTGGGTGTTTCCCTCTCCCAACATGCCCACCTTTGCAACCGCCCTGGTCTATCCCGGCCAGGTGATCTGGGAGGGGAGCAATGTATCCGAGGGCAGGGGGACAAGCCTGCCGTTTGAACTCTTCGGCGCCCCGTTTATTGATGTGGATGAGGTGTTGGCCGAAGTTGCCGCCACCGACCTGCCGGGCTGCCTGCTTCGGCCCCTGGTCTTTGAACCGACCTCGGGCAAATGGGCGCAGACCGGGTGCCGGGGATTTCAACTGCATGTTACAAATATGAGGAGATTCATGCCCTACCGGACAAGTCTTGCCCTGCTGCAGGCGCTGCTCAAACTCTATCCGCGCCAATTTTCCTATAAAGAACCACCCTATGAGTATGAGTTTGAACGTCTGCCCATGGACCTTATCCTGGGCGACAGGGAGGTACGCAGGTCCATTGAACAGGGAGTGGATATTATTGAGATTGAAGACGGCTGGCAGATGGAGCTGGTTGAATTTCAGCAGCGGTGCTCTTCTGTTTTACTTTACGAGTAACCGGAAATGGGCTAAGGTCGCCTGTTCGATATCAATAAATTCTCATTGTGAACATAAAGGACAATGGCAAAATCATATACCCTGCAGGAACTGGCCGCGCTTGTTGCCGGCAAAGTGGTCGGTGACGAGCACAAAAATATTCCCATAAGCGGCGTAAATTCCATTGACCTGGCCGGACCGGGTGAGCTGACCTTTCTTGTTGATCCGCACCAGGCCGATCTGCTCACCAACTGCCGGGCCACCGCCTGTCTTGTTCCTCGGGAGTTGGAGGGACCGGCAATGGCGCAGGTTGTGGTCGGCGATCCGGGGCTTGCCGAGGCCATTATCCATAATCATATCCTGGCAACCCCTTTTCATGCCCGGGGCATCCACGAAAGCGCAGTGGTCGGTCAGGACTGTGAAATATCGGACCAGGTCACCATCGGCCCTCTTGTCTGCATCGGTGACCGGGTACGGATCGGTGACCGGGTTGTCCTGCAGCCGGGGGTGATTATCGAAGATGATGTGGAAATCGGGGACGACTGTATCCTGCACGCCGGGGCCATGGTCGCCCATGACTGCACGCTCGGCAACCGGGTTGTGCTCTTTCACGGGGCGGTGATCGGCAGTGACGGCTTTGGCTTTGCCACTGACCGCAGCACCGGCGTCCATGTAACCAAGCCGCAGGTCGGCACGGTCCGTCTCGACGATGATGTGCAGGTGGGGGCAAACTCCTGTATTGACCGGGCTGCCTTTGGCACCACCCATATCAGGGCCGGAGTTCGCCTGGATAACCAGGTGATGATCGGTCACAATGTGGAGATCGGCGAGAACAGTATTATCGTTGCCCAGGCAGGCATTGCCGGCAGCTCAAAACTTGGCCGCAATGTAATTCTGGCCTCCAAGGCCGGAGTGGCCGATCATGTCACCCTCGGCGATGGAGTGAGAGTGGCGGCCATGGGGGGCGTGCATAATG
>WFZC01000300.1 GCA_015489765.1 Desulfobulbaceae bacterium | reverse complement strand
TTGATAAAAATGATTGCCACTTAAATGCATTTTTTGTAACTTCTCAATAACTGATGGTAATTTGTTGCTAATTATATGGATTCCGGCCAACAACCTGCCGGAATGACCCAGTTGCAGGCAATTCAGAGCGTCATCCCCGCAGTCTGTTGGGCGGGGATCCAGACATATATCACCACTTATTGAGAAGTTACCATTTTTTTAACCGCAGAGGTCACCAGGAATTTAGAATTACGAAATCTATTTTCTCTTTGCCATGGCGGTTTTCAGGCTTGTTACAAAAATCGATATTAACTGATTACTTTCATCAAGCAGTGATTCGAGTTTTGATGGTTCAATGAGTTTTGCCTTTTTAATCATCAGTAATCACACCCGAGTTTCCCGTAATTCCTTGAGAGCAACTTTCATCTTGTGGATAAAATCAGCTCGCGATTCTGCACTCTGAGCTTCCCCATAATTAGGTGCAGGTGAGGTGCCTCTGCGAATAAGTTGCCCGGAAATATGATTCCCGACTTTATTCGCTGGCAATGATCCTGCCACAGCAATGACTCGTACCGCAAAATCAATCAAACGATCTTCAAGGTCAAAAGCTTTCCTTTTCTTCATTATTCGAAATTCCTTGTTCGACATTCGACATTCAAGGTAATTCGCTAACTCAACATAAGATGGCGTCGTAAAAACTTCGATCTACTACGTCGTGTGTCCTGTGGCGATTCTCGACATACTACATGTATAGTCAAGACCCGACACAGAACACTACTCCTTGTATATCTGTGTTTTTACTTAGCCATCTTTAAGCATTGTCTGGACTTTTTACGAGTTCATCAACTCAACATAATGAAAACAAAAAATTCAGGAAAACACTTTCAGCGGCAGACAGCGGGCATCCGCCTCATCTCTTGCAATGAGCAGCTGGAAAAATTTCATCAACGCCTCCTGCTTACTGTACTGTAAATCATACTCCATGGCATGCAGATAGGACGAGCAGGCAGCGCAATCCATGGGAATCCTGCGGGCCACCCGATCGCAGATCTCCGGCAGTCGCGCCAGCCCCCGCGCCCGGCAGGTCAACAAGGTTTGATGAATCCTTCGTACCTCCTCGCCATGATCACGAAGATATTCTTCCCGCACCGCACAAACGGCAAAGACAAAGGGAAGACCGGTCCGCTCATGCCAGGCCTCGGCCAGGTCCATCCTGACCGGATAGCGGTTTTCAAAACGAAGGCGCAGGGCGTCATCGCCAATGGCAAGCACGGCAACCGGCCGAGGTCCCTTTTGCCCATCATTAAAAATTTCACCTCGATAATACTTGGGCCGAATTCCGATAAATTCTTCCAGCACCAGCTTGAGCAGACAGACCGAGGTGTCGGACTGGCCGGTCATTAAAACAGGCTGCCCGTCCAGTTGCGCAGGCTTTACTTCGGAAAATAGAAACACGCTGCCCACCGGGCCGGTGGCGGAGATGGAAAGATCGGCCAGGAGCCGGTACTTGTCCGGCCGAACGCCATACTCACGCGACGAGACAAAGCCGAGATCAAGTTCCCCTGCCGCAAGCATCCGGTTAAGCTCGGAAGGCGTCGCCTCAATGATCCGCCACTCCTGTTCATGCACCTGCTCCTTCCATATTTCGTAAATGGGCGCGGTATTGATGTAATTGACCATCCCTATCCGGGTCATTGTTCCCCCGATCCACTGTTAATCCAGGCTGCCCCGGCCCCGGAGCCGTTATGCACCAGATAGTCGGCGACCTCCTGCTTCCTGGTGATACATCCCGGTATGGATACCGCAAGCAGGAAGGCGGACTTGCCTGCTTCCAGGGTGCCGTAACCGGCTTCAATACCAAGAGTTTCCGCCCCGCCGATGGTTGCCATTTTCAGGATGGTCATTGGATCCAGGGCTGGATGGTCGTTAGCGATCCAGCGCATCTCCCGCCAGATGGAAAGCTTAGGATTGGAAGCCGCGGAATCAGTCCCGAGTCCGGGCAGAATACCCCGGGCAAGATAGTCGGCAACCGGGGCCCGGCCCACCTGCAGGAAGCGATTGCTGCCGGGACAGAGACACACCTTGGCCCCTACCTGCTGCAGCAGCCTGATTTCATCCCTGCTCACATGCACCCCGTGGACGCAGATTGTCTTTGTATCAAGCACGCCAAGGCTATGTAAATACCGTACCGACCCGGTGATGTCAATTGCCGCGCCCTGGAAAACATTTTCATAAAAACCGCGCTGACGGAGAAAATCTGCCAGCTCCCCCCTGCCCTCACCAAGGAGATCGATTTCGCAGGCCGGTTCCGCCACATGAATGGGAAACATATTTCCCAGCAGGTCCGCCCGTTTTTTCAAGGCGCGTATCAGCTCGGGATGGGTTGAATATGGCGCGTGGGCAGTGCAACCAATATCATCCTCCTGACCGCCAAGTTTTTTCAGGGCCGGAACAAGGGAGCTTCTGCCAAGGCCAAGGTATTCAAGAAAGGGAAAAAGAATACCGGGGAATTCATCGGCCAGGGTACGGGCAAGCGGGGTATTGCCGATATCAGCCAGGGCGATGACACCGGTGGCATGTTGATCCTGCAGGGTTTTTCGGGCCGCCTCTTCAACCTTTGTTCCGACCGCGCCCAGCCGCTCCCGTTCGGCCAGCATTGTCTCCAGCCAAGCAACAAAGGGCATACCTGCGCTTTCCTGCGCGAGATGGGCCAGAT
>WFZC01000299.1 GCA_015489765.1 Desulfobulbaceae bacterium | reverse complement strand
GATCCTGTCGGAATTCTGATAGGCCCCCAATCCCTTGTATTCCAGGCCGACCTGGATTTCGCCGCCATGTCCTTTCTGTCGGCTCACCGTTTGCTCCGGGGCAGGCAAAAGAGTTTCCGTAACGCTCGTTCCGGAGGTGGAGGAAGAGGTGCGGGAGTTGCTGCTGTTTGCCGAATGGGCGGATGATGATGTAGTAGCCCCGTTGCCCGATGAGGTTGAATGTTGTGAAGATGAACCGGTATCCCGTGAAGATGAATTGGTGGCGGAAGATGTGGTCGTGGTCTGGGAGTAGCGGGGATAGACGGATCGTTCAACCGTTTGTGGTGTCTGGATATAGTCGCCACGGAGCTGTGAAACCACGGAAAAACGTCCGCCGACGAGGTTGCCGTTGCCGGTATCTCCGATGGCATTGACAAAAAGATTGACCTTTTTCCCCCGAATTGCTGAAAGATCAATTTTTTTAATCGTTGCCCGTGTCGCCGCAGCAACCAGTTCCTGCTCCACGGCAAATCGTTTCCCTCCACCATGCCCGGGGATGCCGGTCAGTGCCCCGCAACCGCCAAGCAACAGCAGGCAGGCCGACAGGAGCAGGCAACCGCCTGCCTTGCCATGACGATTTGCATGATTGTTTCTTCCACTCTTTTTTTGCATAGTTCATGGTTCGCGCAGGCTTTCATCAAGCGCCCTGATTATCGGATAGAGAAAATAGGATATAACCTTCCGTTTCCCCACTTTTATTTCAGCTCGTACCTTCATGCCGGGCAGCAGTTGAAATCCTTCCGGCACCTTACGCAGTTTATGGGATACCAGGCGGATCCTGGCCCGGTAAAAAGCCGCGCCTCCCTGATCTGCCCGGTTGTCCGTTTTGACCGGGGCAGCGCCGCGTTCTTGAAAAGAATCACTGCTGATCACCCGCACCTCCCCCGGCAGCGTGCCATGCCGCTGGAACGGAAAGGCATCAAGTTTTATTCGAACCCTGTCGCCGACACGAATGCGGGCAATATCTCTTGAGCGAACCTTGACTTCAGCCTCAATAACGCTGTCCAGGGGTACAAGGGTGATAAAAGGCTCTGCCTGCTGGAGGATGGAGCCGACGGAACGATCGGCAATATTCAGGACAATCCCCTGCCGTGGCGCCTGCAGGGAGACCAGTTCATGCAGTCTCTTTGCCTTGGTTATCTCCTTCGTGATTTTTTCCAGCTCGCCAAGTAGCTGAACTTCCTTCTCCATTAACTCGCCCCTGCGCTCGTCAAGAAAATGCTTCCATTCGGAGTCCACCTGGGAAAGCTCGTTGAGCAACACCCGGTCTTCAGCCTTCAAACGTTCGATTTCATCGGCTGCCAGGTATCTCATCTTCTGGGCTTCCATCAATTTCAGCCTGTATTCCGGCCCCTTCTGCGGCAGGCGGGCGGTTGTCCCCTCGACGTCACGGAGCAGCTTGAGCTGTTTTTCCTTGCCCTTGCGCTGCACATGGTTGAGCGTTCGTTTCGAGACAAGAGCAGCTTTTTTATCCTCGCTCATCTTCCGGGTACGCTCGACAATGGTTTGCCGCTGCCTGTAAAGACGTTCCTGCAGTTTCCCCTCCTCGCCTTCCTCCGGCATGGCGGTAAACGGTTTGCCCCGCAGTTCCGCCTGGATCCGGCGGATCTGGGTTTTCAGGGTCAGTTGTTGCCCGAGCAACCGGTTTAAATCAGCGCCGGCAAAGGTAGGATCAAGGGTTGCCAGAACCTGCCCTTTATCAACCACATCTCCAACCTGGACATTGATCGTGCGGATAACCGCTGTATTGAGAGACTGGATGACGATGGTCGGAGACGTGGTGATCAGCTTACCTTCGGCCGTTACAATACGATCGACCTTAAAAACAATCGCCCCGGCAACCAGGATTACGAGAAATCCCAGGATAAGGTACAGTACCCAGCGGACTTTTCCCGGCACCGGCCGTTCTTCAATCTCCACGGCATCGGGTTGATAGGCAAGGGTCTGTTCAGGTATCCGTTTTTTCTCCCGGCTCATCAGGTCAGCTCCATCTGCTGTTGCCAGAGTTTTTTGTATAATGGACAGTGAGTCAGCAGATGATCATGGTCGCCAAGGCCGACCAGGTTGCCGTTTTCCAGCACTATTGTACAGTCCGCGTCTTGCAACATGGAGAGGCGGTGCGAAACAACAATCACGGTGCGTCCCCGGGCTATTCTGCCCAGGTTGCCGCGCACAATTCTTTCGCTTTCAGGGTCTAGTGAACTGGTTGCTTCATCGAGGATGAGGATTTCCGGGCGGGTGAGGAGCGCCCTGGCTATGGCCAGCCGTTGTCGCTGGCCGCCGGACAGGTTGCTCGCCCCTTCTTCAAGCATGGTGTCATAGCCCTGGGGCAGGTTGACGATAAATTCATCCGCCCCGGCAAGAATCGCCGCCTCGATGATCTGCTGCCTGGATGCACCCGCCTGCCCGGCCCGGATGTTTTCCGCCACGGTCGCCCTGAACAAAAAACTTTCCTGGAGGACAACACCGGTATTCCGCCTAAGGTGGGCGGTGTCTATTTCGTTCAGGTAGCAGTTATTGATCCGGATCGTGCCTGTTGAAGGGAAATAGGCCTTTTGCAGCATACGGGTCAGGGTGGTTTTCCCCGAGCCGCTCGGGCCGACGATACCCAGCATGGTACCCCTTGGAATGGTAAAGGAAAGCTCGTTGAGCGCATTGGGCAGGTCCGGCCCATAACGAAAACTCACCCTGTCGAAAACGATATCGCCCAGCAGTGAAGGTCGTGCGCCATGCCGGTTCGCGCCCCATTCCTCCCTGGCATTCATGACCACGCCGAGCTTCTCCACCGACAGGGCCGCCTCCTGGTATTGATGGATCAGGCCCACGAGACGAACCAGGGGAGAGGTGACGCGGCCGGCAAGCATCTGGAAGGCGATCAGGGCGCCGACCGTCAATGTTCCATTGAACACCTTGCTTGCCCCGGTCCATATCAGTATCACGATCATCAACCGGTTCAACAACCGGGTAAGGGACTTGGCGGCAATGGAAATTTTGCCTACCCTGAACTGCATGCTGATGGCCTGGGCCACTTTATCTTCCCACTGCCGGCGCAACAGGGGCTCGATGGCCATGGCCTTCACGGTCGGCATGCCGTTGATGGTTTCCACCAGCATGGCCTGCCTCTTACCCTCGGCGTCATACAGGGCATTCAACCTGCGCTTGAAAGGGGACATGAGCAGTAGGATGACGGTGGCGATGAGCAGGGTGAACACCAGGACAATACCTGTCAGCTCCAGGCTGTAGAAAAACAGAAAGGGCAGAAAGATACAAAGCGAGGTGGCCTCGAGCATGGTCAGGAACACGCTGCCTGTCAAAAAACCGCGAATATTTGCGGTCTGCTGCATGTGCTTGGTCAGGACGCCCGCGGTGATTCGTTCAAAAAAATCAAGGGGCAGGTTCAACATGTGCCGGAATGTCCTGGATGTCACCCGCAGGTCGATCTTGTTGGTGGCATGGAGCAGAAGGTAATCACGGAGGAAATCAAGACAGCCGTTGACAAGCAGCATCACGGTCATACCCAGCCCCAACACCTGCAGGGTTGTAAATGCCTGGTTGACCAGCACCTTGTCGATGACAATCTGGAAGAAAATCGGTGTAACCAGGGCAATGCCATTGATAAACAGGACAGCCAGCGCAATATCGAAAAAGGTCACCTTCTGCCGCAGGATCTCCGGCATGAACCAGCGCAGGCTGAACGGCTGTGATTCATCGCTGAGTTTATATACCCGTTTAAGGACATACACCTGCCCGTCCCACAGTTCCTCGAACTGCTGCCTGGACATCCGCAGATGCTCGCCGTTACCACCTCCAAGGGGATCATAACAGGCAATCGTGGCCTCGGCCTGCGGCTCTTTTGCCGGCGCCATGCCGATAATCACCATGTGCCTGCCGTTGCGTAACCTGGCAATGGCGGGATATGCCTTGTTCAGGTTCAGGAGATCCTGCCAGCCCAGGGTCACCAGGCGCCCTTTCATCCCGTGGTCCCTGCACATCCGCAGAAGGACCTGCCGGGGAATTTCCTCCTGGTCAAGTCCGTATTCGTGCCGGAGACGCTCCTGGGTAAGCTCGATTTTATGTTCGCGGGCAACAATGGAAAAGCAGACGAGGGCGGTGTTGATTGGCTCAAAACGCAACACCGCGCCTGTCCAGAGCTTGAGAAATTGTGGAAAGGATATGGTTTCCCTATGTTCCCGCTCCTGCCCGGGAACGACCAGTGTTATTTCAACAGGCTGATTCGGCTCGCCCTGCCTGATTCCGGAAACGATGCGGAACATGCCGTCCCGCGATTCGATCATAACCGGCAGCAAGGGAGCAAGGCCGGGGAAATCATCGGCTTCGGGGCGGAGAACAGAGGTACGAAAACCTTCGGCACGGGCGAGCCGGATGATGTTTTCAAAGGTTGTTTTTTTATCAGCCAGGGCCAGGGAAGCGTCAACCTCCGCCATCCGTGCGGCCAGTTTCTCCCACCCGGCCAGCTCTGCCATCAACCGGCAGCAGGCAGGGAGACTGGCCGGCGGCGCCGGAGTATCCGCGGATTCCTCCTCTTGCCTGCCTGTTTGTCTCATTGCCAGAAATCCTTTTTTCCAGGTTGTTGCGATTTGATTTTTTATGCAAAAATGGCGCAGAGCGCCTGGTGAGGTTGCACCGCAGAGCGGTGCAACAAGGGCAACCGCCCGGGGATGGACGCCCTGGCAAGAGCAACCACCCCCCAGGCGCGTCACCTGGACTCCGGGCGCCACTTCAACCTCGTGACACCGCTCTGCGGTGTCACGTAATGGCTCCTTTCCATTTTCACTACTGGTTATGCCCGCTCTGCGGGCAGGGATGTGTATTATGCCGGTTTATCCGGCCGCGATGATGAAATCATCGGCATTGATGTCCGGCTTTGTGGACAGCCGCGCAAATTCAACAGCCACGCCGGATCCGTTGCCGTCACCATCATAGAGCAGGGTGCCCGAGGTGGTGTTATAGAGGATGTAGTCGTTTTCATCGGCGGCAATGCCGGATGCAGAGGCATGGAAGTTGGTTTCCGACAGGATACCCTCGTTGACCAGGGCGGTAAAAATCGAATTGTCCAACTGTACCTTGTCCCGGCCCGAGGTAAAATCAGCAATGGTATCCCGGTTGGCTGACCCGTCAAGTGCACTGTCAAAGACAAAGGTATCGTTTCCCGAGCCGCCCTTCAGGTAATCATTACCCAGTCCGCCGAACAGGATATCATCGCCGTCATTGCCGTACAGGGAGTTCTTTTCATCCGTTCCGGTCAAGGTATCGTTATACGCCGAGCCGGCCAGGTTCTCGATGGAAGTAAAGCTGTCGCCCTCGGCATCACCGCCAGTGGCCGTCCCGGACGCCAGGTCAACATCCACCGCTGCACCGGAATAGCGGTAGTCGGCCTTGTCCCGGCCATCACCGCCGTCCAGGATATCTGCACCGGCACCGCCGATCAGGGTGTCGTCGCCGGCGCCGCCGTGCAGTGTGTCACTCCCGCCTCCGCCTCGCATCCAGTCGTTGCCGCCCCGGCCATCGAGGATGTCATCGCCGTCATTGCCGTAAAGCGAATTCTTTTCATCCGTTCCGGTCAAGGTATCGTTATACGCCGAACCGGCCAGGTTCTCGATGGAAGTAAAGCTGTCACCCTCGGCATCACCGCCAGTGGCCGTCCCGGACGCCAGGTCAACCGCCACCGCTGCTGCGGAATAGCGGTAGTCGGCCTTGTCCTGGCCATCACCGCCGTCCAGGATATCCGCGCCGGCGCCGCCGTGCAGGGTGTCGTTGCCGGCCCCGCCGTGCAGCGTGTCATTGCCTGCTCCGCCACGCATCCAGTCGTTGCCGCCCTGGCCATTAAGGATGTCATCGCCGTCATTGCCGTAAAGCGAATTCTTTTCATCCGTTCCGGTCAAGGTATCGTTATACGCCGAGCCGGCCAGGTTCTCGATGGAAGTAAAGCTGTCGCCCTCGGCATCGCCGCCAGTGGCCATGCCTGATGCCAGGTCAACATTTACCGCTGCATCGGAATAGCGGTAGTCGGCCTTATCCCGGCCATCGCCGCCGTCCAGGATATCCGCACCGGCACCGCCGATCAGGGTGTCGTCGCCGGCGCCGCCGTGCAGCGT
>WFZC01000298.1 GCA_015489765.1 Desulfobulbaceae bacterium | reverse complement strand
TACAGATCAACGTTGACCTGGACCGGGAAGAGTTGATTGCAACCGATGGCCGCGGCAGCGAAATCAAGTGTTCGTTTTCCCTCAATCCCTTTGACCGCGAGCTTGTTGCCGCCGGCGGCTGGCTGGCCTATGCCGATGCGAAGTATTGATCAGGATCGGGTACAGATAGATAGCTGATGATGAATATTGTCCGGAAAGCGCAGGGTTGTTTTCCGGACAATGTTAAAAAAAATCTCCCCTTCCCTTTTTTTCTACAGGCCGACCTCTGCCAGTTGTTTCACCAGTTTTTTCTGTTCTCTCGAGAGCTTTTTGGGAATCTGCACACCAATCTTGACCAGGATATCGCCCCGCCTGCCATGGGGCCCGGTGGGCAGGCCATAGCCCTTCAGCCGCAGTTTTGATTCCTGCTGTACCCCGGCCGGTACTTTTACCTTAAAGGTTTTCCCCTCAAGGGTCTGCACTTCGATCTTTGTTCCCAGGCAGGCCTGACTGAAGGGAATGCGTTTTTCCATGATCAGGTTGCTTCCTTCCCGAGTAAAGACCGGATGGGGAGCAATATTGACCTTCAGGTACAGATCGCCAGCCGGCCCGCCTGTGTTTGAGAGTGATCCCTTACCGGAAAGGCGCAGCCTTTTACCCGCCTCGATTCCCTTTGGAATCTTGACCGATATGGACTTTGTCCGGCCATTCTGCCGGAGACTGATCGTTTTTTCCGCTCCCTGTAAAACATCTTCCAGGGTAACGGTGATCTCATAGGTCAGATCGTCGCCCTTTTGCGGCTGCGGACGACAGCTTCCGCCACGGCAGCCTCCCCCCATGGATGCCCCGGAAAAGAGGTCTTCAAACCCTCCACCGCTGGTTCGAAATCCTCCCGTGGTCCGAAAAGTTCCTCCGCCAAAACCAAACTGGTTGAGAATATCGTTGAGGTCAAAGCCACGGAAAATATCCTCCTGGGAGTATCGCTGGTGAAAACCGGACTCGCCATAGGTGTCGTACTGCTGCCGTTTTTCCTCATCCGACAAAACAGCATAGGCTTCACTTATTTTTTTAAACTTTTCTTCGGCTGCCTTGTCACCGGCATTTTTATCGGGATGATACTTGAGTGCAAGTTTGCGATAGGCTTTCTTGATTTCCTGCTGGCTGGCCCCTTTCGGTACGCCAAGTGTCTTGTAATAATCCATGGTTGTCCTGAAAATGTTCTACTCTGTCTGCTATGTAAAGGCACAGGGACTGCACCGGCCATGATTTGAGAGGTTTTTTGCTACTATAAGTTCAAATATCCGTTTGTCCAGCCAGCGAGACGCTAAAAGACGGGGAAAAATAAAAAAACCACCTGCCTGGTGCCAACCTGCAAACTACATACTTGACATAACAGCCCGTTAACCTGTACAATAACCTTACATTGTCGTCAGGACAGCAGAAGACGAACAAAACCAACCGGAAAAATATGTCTCTCGCACCGTTGACCGAAAAGCAGCAGCGATTATTTGACTATCTCAGGGACAAGATCCGCGAGACCGGACGGGCGCCAAGCCTCAGGCAGGCGGCCGCGGACCTTGGCGTCAGCCATACGGCC
This sequence comes from Desulfobulbaceae bacterium, assembly GCA_015489765.1. Lineage (GTDB taxonomy): Bacteria > Desulfobacterota > Desulfobulbia > Desulfobulbales > Desulfobulbaceae > DRLX01. The sequence continues at coordinate 1,427 of WFZC01000298.1, read as the reverse complement.
GTGGCCGAACTGCTCCGGGTCCTGGAGCGCAAGGGCTGCCTGCGCCGCCAGGGCCGGTACAGCCGTACCATCCTTCTCGTTGGTGACAGTACCGGCAAACAGCGGGAAAATGCCAACAGCCGTGCCGTGCCGATTGTCGGCCGGGTCGCGGCCGGTCTGCCCCTGTACGCACAGCAGGAATGGGCGGGAGACATTATCGTGGATGGCCGTATTTACCGGGGCGACAATCTCTTTGCCCTGCGGGTGCAGGGAGATTCCATGCAGGATGCGGGCATCCTCCATAATGACAGCGCCATCTGCGAGCCCCGCCAGTTTGCCAAAAACGGCGAGATCGTCGTTGCCCTGGTCGACGGGGACGATGCCACGGTAAAACGCTTTTTCTACCGGGGCGATCACATTGAACTGCGGCCGGAAAACAGAAAATATTCACCCATGCGCTATGGCCTGGGCCAGGTGCTGATCCAGGGACGGGTTATCGGTGTACAGCGCGGCCCGGACCAAATGAAAAGGATGTGATGGCCGCAACATCCCTGACCATAAACGGCTGCGAACTGTTCATCGGCACCAGCGGCTATTCCTATCCCGAATGGATTGACGCCGGTTTTTATCCGAAAAAGACACCGTCCGGCCGGATGCTGGAACTGTACAGCCACGCTTTTTGTGCTGTTGAGCTGAACTATACCTGGTACCAGATGGCGCGGCCCGAGGTCATGGAACGGATGCTGGCGCGGCTGGAAGAGGCGGGGAGAAAAAATTTTTTCTTTACCGCCAAGCTGACCCGAACCATGACCCATGAGATCAGCGATGACTGGCCGGAGCAGGCAAGGGCATATATTCAGGGTATAACACCGCTGCTAACCGCCGGACGACTGCTGGCCGTGCTCATTCAATTTCCGACCTCCTTTCACCGAACCAGGGACAATCGACAGTACCTGGCACGACTCCTTGACAGCCTGCACAGGTTGCCCCTGGCCGTGGAATTTCGTCATCGCTCCTGGGCCGTGGATGCGGTATTTGCAGGCCTGCGGGAACGCGGGGTTACCCTGGTGGCGGTTGACGCCCCTGCCCTGACAAATCTTTTCCCGGCCCTTGATACCGTGACCTCACCGTCCCTGTTCTACCTGCGCCTGCATGGACGCAACCGCAGGGGCTGGTTTTCCGGCTCCATGCGCAAGCAGTTTGATTACAGCTACAGCGAGCAGGAATTGCGTGACTGGACAGAGGAAAAAATAGTGGCCATGGCCGGGCAGTGCCGCCGGGGCGTGCTTTTTTTCAACAACCATGTTGCCGGTCAGGCCGTTGACAATGCCCTCGCCATGACCCGTCTTCTGCAGCAATCCAGGTAATCTTTTCTTTCGTATGCATTATTCCCCTCTTCTTCACAGCATTTTCTTACATAAAATATTTACATTTCCTGTACATTTATG
>WFZC01000297.1 GCA_015489765.1 Desulfobulbaceae bacterium | reverse complement strand
TCATCACCGTTATCATCCTTGAGGGAGTCGGCATTATAATAATACATATAATCGATAAAATACATCCCCGGCGGGGGAACGGCCCCACTCATAAAGGCCTCGGCGCCATTGGGATAACTGCCACCACCACCGGCAAAGGCCTGGCCGCATCCAAAAATCAACGCCACGGCAAGGCATGAACAGACAAATGACCGCATTCCTCTTCCTCCTTTTGTAGAGAATAATTATTCTGTTTCATAACAAAAAAATACACGACAAATAGGGCGACAATAGCAGGAATCATACGGAATTTCAAGAATGAGGGCAGAGAAAATGAGGGGCTGTTCAGCGCGTGAAACAGGATTGTTTATAAACGTCCGTGCCTGATAATGGAGATAAGCAGCCAGAAACCCATTATTCCGGCCACGAGAAAGCCGGCCAGGCCGATCAGGGGAATCCCGTTCCATCGGGGAGGAATATCGGAGAGGATAATCAGGGAAGAACCGATAATCTGGGCGGCAAGCACAATGGCAAAGGAAATGCGGTTGGAAACGCGGTCCAGGCAATTGCCCAGGGTTTGCAGACCGCGATGTTCAAACTCAAGCCTCATCCGACCTTCCCGCAGTTGTCTGAGAATGGTGCGGAGTTCTTCGGGAAGCTCACGAAGCAGCAACAGGTATTCGGAACCTGTCTCCTCCGCCTCCTCTGCCAGCCGGCGAGGATGCAGGCGGCCGAACTTTATCTTGCGCATAAACGGCCGGGCCAGGGTAATCAGTTCCAGCTCCGGATCGAGCTGAAGTCCGACCCCTTCAACCGTGCTGAGCGCCTTCAGCATCAAATAGAGATTCGGCCGCAGGGACAGTTTATGGCGAGTGACAAGATCAAGCAGGTCCTGAAGGATTTTGCCGGCGGCCAGTTCTCCGAGGGGCCGGTAGAGATACTGGTCCATCAGGTCCCCGAGATCCCGCGCCAGATCATCACGATTCACCTCGCCGTGATGGATCGTCAACTTCAGGACACCGGCGGTGACCTTATATTCCTTCCCCGCCACAAGGTTTAGGACAAGGTCGGTAAATTCTTCCCGGTCCTTCAAACTCAGCCGTCCCATCTGGCCGAAATCGATAAAACAGATCACATTGTCTTCCATGACAAGGATATTGCCGGGATGGGGATCGGCATGAAAAAAGCCGTGGACAAAGATCTGCTCCATCACCAGGTTGGCGCCCCGGCGGGCTATCACTTTGGCATCACAGCCCGCAGCCTTCAGCCCCTTGAAATCATTGGCCTTGATACCGTCTATGTATTCAAGGATCAAAATGCGCTCACAGCTTAATTCAGGATAAACCCGAGGCACATGGATGATTTCGTTGCCCTCGAACTGGCGACCGAAACGCTGGATATTGGTCAGTTCAATGGAAAAATCAATCTCGCGGGAAAGACTGCGGGCAAATTCGTGGACAACAGCGGTGGGCCGGTGCCCCTGCACCTCCTCGAGGTGTTCTTCCATGAGGCTGGCAATATGGGCCAGGATCTCCAGGTCAACGGCAATGGTATTTTCAATGCCCGGCCGCTGGACCTTGACCACGACCTCGGCGCCGTCCTTCATGGTCGCCCGGTGGACCTGGCCGATGGATGCGGCGGCAAGGGGTGTCGGGTCAAAAGATGAAAAAAGTTCTTCCGGGTCGCTTCCCAGCTCCTCCTTGAAGATGGCAACTACTTCTTCATAGGAAAAAGGCGGCACCTTGTCCTGGAGTTTGGCCAGTTCGGAAAGATATTCAGGGGGGATAAAATCGGGCCGGGTGGACAGCAACTGGCCGAGTTTGACAAAGGTCGGCCCCAGTTCCTCCATGGCCATCCGCAATCGTTCCTGGCGGGAAAGCCGCTGGACCTGGGGCCTGGGCCTGCGGTTAATCATCTGCAGGCCGGACTCCAGATATTGATCGATATGCAGACGATCAATCAGGTCTTCAAAGCCGTATTTAAACAGGACCTGCAGAATACGATGGTACCGGTTCAGGTGCCGGTAGGTGCGGCCGATGACGCCAAGCTTGCGAATGCTGAACAATAGTACCTTGCTCCCCGAACCTTGAAATTTATGACCAGCAGCAAAACCGCCCCCGGTCAACCTGTGGTGCTATTTATTGATGGCGACCTGCAGCTCCTCAATTTTACGTTGCAGATCAGCAACGTCATCCTTGGTGGCAAGATCAAGCTGTTTGATCCGCTCCTCGACCCGTTTATTGATCCAGATCTCAAGCTCATCCTTGGCCTTTTCCGATTTTTTCATCAGATCATCGACAAACTGTTTTCCCTCCTCGCGGGTCAACTTGCCCTTTTCAATCAGGTCGCTTTTAAGCTCCTCGATTTTGTCCCTGGTCAGGAATGCAGCACCGATACCTGTATAGACAACATTTTTCAATAGATCTTTCATGGTCTCCTCCTCGTA
>WFZC01000296.1 GCA_015489765.1 Desulfobulbaceae bacterium | reverse complement strand
CTTTTACATCACTCATCACGGTTCCGGTGCTGTTATGGGCCGAGATATAAGCAAGAGTAATCGAGGTGCCCATAAAAACAATCGCGGAAACGGTGGTAATCTTGTTCAGCAGCGGCACCGGCCCTTCGGAACCGAAAAGCGACTGGCTTGAACCACCAAAGGTGGCTCCTATATCCGCTCCCTTGCCGTGTTGCAACAAAACGATGCCGATAAGAAAAAGACAGACCAGTACGTGAACTATAATCAGTAGGGTTGTCATGAAAAATGTATTATCCTGTCAAATGAATCGGCCTGCAGGGCCGCTCCCCCCACAAGTGCTCCGTCAACATCAGGCATCCTCATAAGGTCATCCACATTATCCGGTTTAACCGAGCCACCATACAGTATTCTCATCTGCTCGGCAAGTTTTTTCTGATAGAGTTCTTCAATCAGCCCACGAATAAACTGATGCGCCTCCTGGGCCTGTTCTCTGGATGCTGTTTTTCCGGTGCCAATGGCCCATACCGGTTCATAGGCAAGAACCACATCTGCGGCCTGCTCTCCGGAAACCCCTTCCAATCCACCACGAACCTGTTCCCGTAGAACCTCCCAGGTCAGTCCCTCTTCCCGCTCATCAAGTGTTTCCCCGATACAGAGAATGGGAATGATACCATGGGTCAGGGCGCCGATCAGCCGCTGGTTGATCATGCCATTGTCTTCACCAAAGATATGTCGCCGTTCCGAATGCCCGATAATGGCCATCTTCGCCCCTGCATCCTGCAACATCAGAGGGGAAATCTCCCCGGTATAGGCTCCCTGCTCTTTCCAGGCCACATTCTGGCCGGCAACCACAACCGGTGACGTGCGCACAGCCTTGGCAACAGCGGCAAGAGCAGTGGCGGCCGGCGCAATCATCACCTCCCGGTCTTCAAGTCCCTGACTGCTTGCCGCCACTTCTTTTGCCAGGGTAACGGCCTGTTGAATCGTCAGGTGCATCTTCCAGTTACCGGCAATTAACGGCTTTCTTTGCATAACAGACTCCGCTTCGTTTGTTTTCAACCTTCAAGGGCAACAACACCGGGCAGTTCCTTGCCCTCCATCAGCATGAGAAAGGCGCCGCCGCCGGTGGACATATAGGAGATATTGGCCGCCTCCCCGAATTTTTTCACGGCCGCATTGGAATCTCCGCCTCCGGTAATGGAAAGGGCATGGGCGCTTGCCACCGCCCTGGCAACCCCTCTGGTGCCCTGGGCAAAGGGATCCATTTCAAAGGCCCCCATGGGTCCGTTCCAGATGATCGTACGGGCATCGGTCAAGACCTCCTGAAAACAGATGACCGTGGCCGGACCGATATCAAGGGCCATCCAGCCATCGGGAATATCCTGAACGGTGACCTGTTTGCTGACCGCATCGGCGGCAAAAGAATCCGCGGCAACGACATCGACCGGCAGATAGACCTTGACGCCCTTTTGAGAGGCAGCGGCAAGAAATGTCGATGCCTCCGGCATCAGGTCATCCTCAACCTTCGAGGCGCCGACACCATGACCCTGGCTTTTCAAAAAGGTGTTGGCCATGGCGCCGCCGATCAGCATGGCATCCACCTTGGCCAGCATATTGGTCAGGGCGCCAAGCTTGCTCGAAACCTTTGCCCCGCCGACAATGGCGACCAAGGGCCGGACCGGATTATCCACGGAGCGATGAAAATAGTCGAGTTCTTTTTCCAGCAGAAAGCCGGCCGCCTTTTCGGCCACATATCCGGGCACCCCCACCACAGAGGCATGGGCCCGGTGGGAGACGGCAAAGGCATTATTGATATAGACATCGGCAAGCCGGGCCAGTGCCTGGGCAAACGCCGGATCATTTTCCTGTTCCTCGGCATGGAAACGGAGATTCTCCAGCAACAGCACCTCCCCGTCCTGCAAGGCCGCAACCATCTCTTCGACCTCGGCACCGATACAGTCCGGGGCAAAGGCGACCTCATTTTCCAGCAGCTCGCCAAGATGGCGGGCCACCGGCGCCAGGGAAAACCGCTCGACCCGTTTGCCCTTGGGCCTGCCCATGTGCGAACAGAGAATAACCCGCGCCCTCCGGGAAATCGCATACTCAATGGTATCCAGAACACTGGTGATACGCAGATCATCGGTAATATTACCGGATTCGTCCATGGGAACGTTAAAATCCACCCGGATCAATACCCTTTTGCCGCTAATTTCCAGATCACGAATTGTCCGCATCAAAGCTGTCCTCAACAAGTATTTTTTGCATGATAACGGCATCATCCAGGGGATGACGATAATATCCTTTCCGCATCCCGACCCGCCGAAACCCCGCCTGCAGGTAGAACAAAAGGGCACCTCTATTCTGCCGCCGCACCTCAAGATAACAGGTACCGGCCCCTTGTCGGGAAAAACTGTCCACCCCCTTGCCAAGGAGCTGTGAACCAATACCCAGGCGGTGGCAGGATGGAAGCACGGCCAGTTGCAGAATCTCTGCTTCTCCGGCCGCGATCCTTCCTATCAGGTAGCCGCAAATGGCTCCATTATCGGCAACCAGCCGCTGGCCAGAGCTGATATCCATTTCCGCGGCGAACTGGCGCCCATTCCAGGGGTTTGGCATCGCCTGTCCGGCAACGCGGACAACGGCTGCCAGGTCCCCGGCAACCATCGGCCGGATAATCAAACCGCGTTTTACAGCATTCCCTCGGCAACGGAAACCGTCAGGTCGCCAAGCATGTTGGTGTAACTGCCCAGCTCATTGTCATACCAGCCATAAATGACCGCCTGGGTGACAGGGACCTCAAGTACCGGCGGCACCTGGCCCGGCTCGAAATTACAGCTCTTGACATGTTCCAGGTTCACGCTGATGGAGGCGGTGCGGGTATGGGTTTCCGTTGACTCGATCACCGCCGCCGCTGCCGGGGTGCCGACAATATCCGAGGAAACATTCTGCCCCTCCGAGTATTCCAGATATTTGGTTGCCGAGGCATAATCACGATATATGGAATTTATCAGATCACGTTTGATGGGATTTGCCAGATCATCCTGGAGATTGAGGACCAGCACAATGAGGGAGCCTGTGGAGGTGGGCACCCGCACCGACTCGGCAATAAACCCGATGGATTTCATCTCCGGGATCACCAGGGCCAGGGCCTTGGCCGCACCGGTGGTGGTCAGGATAATATTATTGAGGATGGATCGGTTCTTGCGCAGATCGGTCGCTCCGGCAGCCGGCAGCCGGTCCAGCACCTTCTGGCTGCCGGTGGCGGCATGCACTGTCACCATGGATGCGGACAACATCCGATCAGCGCCGAAATGGTCCATCAACGGCTTGATCATATAGGAAAGACAAGTGGTGGTACAGGAGGCGGCGGATATAATGGAATGCCGGGCCGGATCATAATCATCATCATTGATGCCCATAACGGTTGTTACCGCATCTTCGGGCATCTCGATACCCTTGGCCTTGATCTTGAAGGGCGCCGACAACATGACCTTTTCCGCGCCAGCCTGCAGATGTCCCCTGATGGAGCCGCGACCCTCATCCGGGTCGGCAGTCGGGTCTTTGAAAACACCGGTGGTATCCACCACCAGGCGAACACCGTTCTCCTGCCATCCTATATCCTTGGGATTACGCTCGGTCCGCAGAAAGGTGACCGGCACCCCGTTTACGGTCATGGTGCCGGCCTCTTCATTAAGATTTTCGATCACCCTGCCGCCTGTATGGCCATGAAGGTAGGTGCTGAGCCTGCCATAGGTAGAGTCTTTTTCCACTATGGCGGCAATATCCTCCAGGCCGCTGCCGACATTTCTGCCAAGGTTGACGACTATCTCGGAAAAAAATTGCCTGGAAACATGGTGCCATAACGAAAGTTTACCAATCCTGCCAAGACCGTTGAGTCCAAGTTTCATTGTAATTGCTCTCCTTAATTGTTAAAAGCATTGTTGGCCCAGATAAATAAAAGTCGTTTCCTGGTCCGGGGCGTCATCAAATTTTTTCTCTATACTACAAATAATTAAAAATCGGCCTGTAATCTGCCCTGCCTGCTCCGTTTTTTGTTGGTTGCCGGTCCGGTCAGTTCACCCAATTTACCCCATAATAAAACATAAAATCCGGAAGGGAAAGATCAAACCCGGAAAAAATATCATCTCTTAATATGATTCTGCCACCCGTTCAGCAATTCGGCACCCTGATACGTCGATACAAGAGATTTCTGGCCGATATTTCCCTGGCAACAGGAGAGAGCTTGACCGTACACTGTCCCAATTCCGGCTCCATGCGCGGGTGTTCCGATCCCGGCAGCCCGGTGATGATCTCAAAATCGGACAACCCAAGACGTAAATACGCATGGACACTGGAGATGGTCCAACATCACAGGATATGGATAGGAGTCAACACCGCCCGCACAAATCACATTGTCCGCGAAGCCCTCGAAAACGAAACGATCAATGACTTTGGTCACATCCTGTCCATTCGGCCGGAGATCAAGGTGTCCGGACGCAGTCGTCTGGATTTTTTGCTGACAACAAAAGCAGGCCAGGTCTATCTTGAGGTAAAAAACTGTTCCCTGGCTGAAAACAGGACAGCCATGTTTCCCGATGCCGTGACCGCCAGGGGCACAAAGCATCTGCATGAACTTGATCGGCTGCGCGGGGAAGGCAATACATGCGCGGTTCTCTTCTGTATCCAGCGTGCTGATGCGGACCGATTTATGGCGGCCGCCCACATTGATCCGGAGTACGCCGAGACCCTGCGCAAGGTCAGGGAAAACGGTGTCCAGGTCCTGGCATACCGGGCCGAAGTGACCCCGGAAGCAATTACCCTGACAACCAGGTTACCTGTTCAAAAAGATGGGTAATAATCTGATTGGGCAATCAGGTCGAGGAGACACCTGCCGGATCCGGCTCAACGGATTTGCCTGGACCGGCATTGAAATTCCGGCCCGATACCTCGGAAATGATAAAGATTTTGATCAGTTGAAAAGATTATGGGTGATCCGTCCGCCCATCATGGTAAGAACCGCCCGTCCCTGGAACTTCCAGCCGAGAAAGGGTGAATTTTTACTTTTTGAAACCACCTTGTCCTCGGTGTAGTGGAATTCGGAATTGGGATCGATGATGGTAATATCGGCGGGGGCGCCTTCGGAAAGAGTGCCGGCCTCAAGACCGAGTATGGTTGCAGGATTGAGTGACATGAGCTCGATCAGCCGTTTTTCATCAATCACTCCCTCACGCACCAGCGCCAAACTCAACGGCAGCGAGGTTTCCAGACCGATGATGCCGTTTGCCGCCGCATCAAATTCAACCTCTTTTTCCAATATGGAATGGGGGGCATGATCGGTGGCAATGGCGTCAAAGGTGCCGTCTGCCAATCCCCGCAGAATCTCCTGCCGGTCCTCTTCACTGCGCAGGGGCGGGTTCATCTTGGCATTGGTGGCATACCCCTCGACCGCCTCCTCGGTCAACGTGAAATAATGGGGCGTGGTCTCGGCGGTCACCGGTACGCCCCGTTCTTTTGCCAAGCGAATCAACCCGGTACTCATGGCCGTGCTTACATGGGCGATATGCACAGGCTTGCCGGTGTATTCCGCCAGGGCAATTTCCCGGTACACCATGATTGACTCGGCCACGGTGGGGATGCCCTGAAGGCCGAGACGGGTGGAGACCGCACCCTCGTTCATCGAACCGTGGGCAAGGCTCGGCTCCTCGCTGTGGGAAATCACTGCCAGCCCAAAATCAGCCGCATATTCCAAGGCCCTGCGCATCAACCGGCTGTCACGCACCGGCAGACCATCATCTGAAACCGCTACTGCCCCGGCCTCGCGCAGGTCCCCGAACTCGGCAAGGCTTTCTCCCTTGCTTGCCTTGGAAATTGCGGCCACGGGATGGACGCGGGCAGGCGCACCAGCCGCCAGCTCCAGGATCAGGGCGGTCACACTGCGATTATCATTAACCGGCCGGGTGTTGGGCATACATGCAACGCCGGTAAAACCACCGGCGGCCGCGGCCCGGCAGCCGGAAAGAATATCCTCCTTGTACTCCTCCCCAGGCTCCCGCAGATGAACATGCATGTCAATAAGTCCCGGCACCACCCAGCATCCGGCGGCGTCAATCTCAACCACGCTCCCGGAGATCCCATCTTCAGCATTCACCAGGCGTCCGTCTTTGATAGCTAGATCGGCGACCTCATCACGGGAGTTTTTCGGATCAATGATCCGCCCATTTTTTATCAGATAGCTCGAAGACATGATACCTCACTAAAAGAGTCAACCGGTCACCGGGGCATTACCCATGACAAGATAAAGCAGGGCCATGCGGACGGCGACCCCGTTGGTCACCTGATCAAGAATTACAGACCGGCCTGAATCGGCCACATCAGGCATCAGCTCAATCCCCCTGTTTATCGGACCGGGATGCATTACCAGGGCATCGTCTCTGGCCAGGGCCACGACATCACGCGTCACCCCGAATCGTCTGGCATATTCCCGAAAGGACGGCAGCAGCGGGTCATTTTGTCGTTCCTTCTGGATCCGCAGCGTCATCACCACATCGGCATCGGCCACAGCTTCGGAAAGGCTTGTGCAGACCCGGGCTCCCAATCGGTCAAGGGCCCTGGGCATCAAGGTGGATGGCCCATACGCAAAAACTTCGGACCCCATTTTCGTAAAACCGAGGATATCGGAATGGGCCACCCGGCTGTGGAGAATATCACCTATAATCGCTATTTTCAGCCCGTCAAGACGCCCCTTATGTTCCTGCACCGTCATCATATCAAGCAGTCCCTGGGAGGGATGCTCATGGGTACCGTCACCGGCATTGATAATAGAGGCATCAACATACCTGGTCAGCATGTGCGGGGCCCCGGAAAAAGAATGCCGGATGATAATTGTGTCCGGATTCATGGCCGAAATGTTACGGGCCGTATCAATGAGTGTCTCCCCTTTGGTGGCGCTGCTGGTGGAGGCGGAGATACTGAAGGTATCAGCACTCATCCGCTTGGCGGCAACCTCGAAGGAAAGACGTGTCCGAGTGGAGGGTTCGAAGAAAAGATTGATAATCGTATTACCGCGCAGGGTCGGGACTTTCTTGATGGGGCGGGATGATATTTCCTTAAACGATTCAGCGGTGGATAAAATATGACGAATATCATCCACGGATAATTGATCAATGCCCAGAATGTGGCGGTGGGGGAAAAAATATCCGGTCGTCATATCCCGTTCCATTTAATGAACAAGATGCCCGATCCTGTTCCAGCGAATTGAGGTGAACCGGTCAATGGAGAGCAGAGGTTTGCGCACATCCCAGGACCAGTAAATTATAAATGCCTTGCCGCGTACCGCATTGAGGTCGACAAAACCCCAGAACCGGCTGTCATAGGAATTATCGCGGTTATCCCCCATGACAAAGATATGGTGTGGAGGAACCTTGACCGGGCCGAAATTGTCGCGCGGACTCACGTCACCAGGCAAAATTCGTGGGTCCGTGTACACGCCGTGCGTATCGGCCAGAGGACGTCCGTTGACAAAAATCTTTTTATTTCTGATCATTACGGTGTCCCCGGCAACCGCGATCACCCTTTTTATATAATCGAGCCTGGGATTTTTGGGAAACTTGAACACAACAATATCCCCGGGAGCGGGATTTTTTATGGGGATCAGAATCTTGCCTGAAAAGGGAACTTTGATTCCGTAGATAAACTTGTTGACCAGCAAATGGTCCCCGATCTGCAGAGTGGGCAGCATGGAACCTGAGGGAATTTTAAAGGCCTGCACGATAAATGTGCGGATAAAAAGCGCCAGGACCAGGGCAATAACAAACGTCTCGGCAATTTCAACAAAGGTGGAACCTTTTTCCGATTTTATAAATTTTTCCATAAGCCCTGTCTGTCATAGGGGACGGCTTTTACAACGAAAACTGGCTGGAGACTACTTGAAAAAAAAAAAAATCTCAAGGAAACAATAGAAAAAGCGGGAAGAGCTCAAATAG
>WFZC01000295.1 GCA_015489765.1 Desulfobulbaceae bacterium | reverse complement strand
AAATATGCTGTCTCGCAAGTGGTCGGCTATATAAAGGGAAAGAGTGCGATACATATAGCACGTACTTATCTTGGTCAGCGGAAAAATTATGGTGGAATGAGTTTTTGGGCTCGCGGTTATTTTGTATCCACAGTTGGGACGGACGAGGAAGTGGTTCGGGCATATATCCGTGACCAGGAAAAAGAAGATAAGCGTATTGAGCAACTAACATTATTTAAACAGGCGACCACCGAATGGTGGTCAGTTGTTTTTTTCAACATACCGCTTTGAGCGGTTCACAATTTCAAGCCACCGGTTTTACCGGTGGTTACTGACACAGAGCACAGAGGGAACCGTTTCGGTGAATGCCGCAATTAAGGACTTATGAATTGTTATCCTGAATCTCGGTAAAACGCACGAATTTGGGATAAAAGGCGCTCATAAAGCCCTCGGCGATCTTTTGCGCCTGCGCTCTGGAGTGCTTGCGTAGATTCACGGTGATGCGGACAAAAGCGTGCTGCTCGTTATTGCTGACAAACTTGTTGTACCCCATATCGATCTTATTGCGATAGATTTGGGTGTTGGTGAAGGGACCAGCCTGATACCAATAAATCACCAGTTCTTTCAGATCATCATGAGCGGTTGTAATCTCTTCGTAATTGATTGTATGGCGACCGACGGTGAACGAGCGGGGGACAGGTTGTTCTTCAATGCGCCATCCCTGGCTGGGATAGCAGACCAATGGAGAATGGGCTGCGTAGGCCTTGCCGGCAGTGTAATAGTAACCAATGTACAGTGTTACCTGGTCCGAGGAGTTTGCATAATCCGCAAAAAGATAGGAATCCAGTTTCAACATCTCCACCAGGTCTTTTCGCAGCGGAATTATGCGGATTAGCGTGTATGGCCCAATTTGATTGAAGTATTGCGCCATGTCTGGCTTGTGAACTGTTGCCGGGGAGCGTCGCCAGCCATATACGACTAAGGTGGTGATCAGAAAGATCGCCGCCAGCAGGTACAGCTTGATTATTTTCTGTTTTCCCAATATTCCAATATCCTTTCTGTTAGAAGCAGGAGGCCCAGGGCTGCTCCAAAGATAATTATTCCCAATGAGGTGTGCCGGATTCCTGCGCCCAGGTCAATTTGAAAAAAGTGATATAAAAGAATCATTACCGTGACCCGGCAGATATTCACCAGAATGGCCGTGGGGATACTGGCTGCCAGTAGGATCAGGCGAGAGGTTGTCCGGCGAAGCATGAAATAGCCAATGAGAATACTGAGGGTCGACAGGGCAATCATCGAGCGTAGTCCACTGCAGGCTTCCACGACTTCAAATGATTTTCCGGGGATACTCATTATGTTGCCCTCCCTGAGGATGGAGACATTCATAGCCCGGAGGATCATTTCGCTGATTTTCGAGACCTCTAACTGCAAGGGGAAGGTCAGGCGAGTGTAGACCTGATCAGGAACAGGTATCAGTAGCAGGAGGAGCAGCAAGGGAGTAAACAGGAGGGAAATTATGCGAACCCCAAAGAGAAAAATGAGGCTGCCGATGATTGTCAGATAGCAAGAAAGGGCAATGATGGTCTGAACCTGGGTCAAAAGGGAAAAGAAATAAAGCAGACTGGAACCAAGAAGAAGCAGCAGTCCCAAGCTGGACAGTTGAAGGGGAAGTCTTTTTATTTCATCACGTTTGAGCCATATTATATACCCGATGATGGGTACAATGAAAAATGCATGATTGTACTCTGCCGAATGTGCCCATTTGCCGACAAGGATTTTCAGGGCTGGATAGTAGGCAGCCAGAAACATCAGGAGGGCGAATACTGCCGGAAAGATACTGTTTATAGAGACCTTAACAGATTTTTGTAGTGTCACTGAGTTACCAGAATGTCATGGGAACAATTATTCCCTGCTGCCAAGTGATGCAGCATGATTTTTACGCTGGATCCAGATAACGAGCCAAATAGCATCGTTCACGTATAGCGTCTAAAGCTAATACCCTTCCAAAAGGACTCTAGTGACGTCCCTGTATTTTCTGACCTCATAGTGAACCAGGCCAAGCTCGGATTAAGTTTCCTCGAAACACTATACGATGGCCCACCGCAGAATGCATAGCCATGGGCAGAGATTGAACCTGGCGCTGAGAGGCGCATTGCTTACATAAGATTTGCAAACAAGGTCTTTTCAAGACTCCTGCGCATAGGCGCCCAGCCTTTTGGGGCAGGCTGTTGTTTGGCAGAGTGATCCGCCTCTTGGTGAACTCGTATCCGATGGGCCTTGGTGCCTTCGGTAACTTTGCGTTGATACAAAAAATATGTCGGGTCCCGCAAGATTATATACAGATTTTTTAAAAAGAGCCGGTTCCTGCTTTTGCCAATTTTTCAGTGCTTGCACAGGAGTGATATGCCCTAGATTTTTTTGTGGAATATGATGGTTATATATTCGACAGTAGTCTGTCAAGGTTTCCTTCAAATGAGCTGCTGAATGAAACCGGGTCTGGGTGACGACCTCCTTGATTCTGGCATTAAATCGTTCAACCATGCCATTGGTCTGCGGGTGCCTTGGTCGGATAAGGCGGTGTTCGATTTGATGCTCCTGGCAGACCAAGTCAAATGGATGGTTGCCGGTGGGTTTCCTCTCGCCCGTGGCACAAAATCTATCGGTAAACTCCTTGCCATTGTCAGTGAGAATGATCTTGATCTCAAAAGGGGCCTTACTGATCAGATTGCTGAGGAAACCTGCTGCGGATTCCGCGGACTTGGTTGCCCTGATCTCGAAATAGACCCAGCGAGTGGCTCGATCGATGGCGACAAAGAGATATTTACGCCGCGCCTCATTCGGCATCTTGGGCAGATACTTGAGGTCGGCATGTATGTATCCGGGCTTATACTCTTT
>WFZC01000294.1 GCA_015489765.1 Desulfobulbaceae bacterium | reverse complement strand
ACCACGGGCCCAGCAGGCCTCGGGATTTTCTCCCACGCAGCGCAGGACAAGTCCCTGCGGGGTCCGGTAGATGAAAAACCAGAGCAGGGGGATGGCGATAAAACTGGTGTAGACAATCAGTGAGTGCTGGAAGAATACGGGGCCGATGATAGGCAGGTCCGCCAGTATAGGCACAGGGACGATGGATAACTGCGGCCCGGCAGTACGGGCAAAGGGTGCCCCCAGAAAGTAGGCCAGGTCACGGCAGAGAAAGGTCAGGGCAAATCCCACCGCCACCTGCGATTGGCCGAGATATATACTGATCACCACAAGAATCAGGGCGGCGAGCATGCCGGTCCCGGCAGCGGCGGCAAAGCCCATGGCCGTGGAGCCGGTACGGGTGGCAACGACAAAACCGGCCATGGCCGAGAGCAGGATGGCGCCGTCCAGAGACAGGTTGATAACACCGGCTTTCTCGGTCAGGGTTTCGCCCAGGGCGGCCAGAACAAGGGGCGCCGCCGATGAGGCGATGCCGGCCAGGAAAAGAGCGGCGGAGAACTCCATTATCCCTGCCTCCGGGTGCGCAGACCGTGGACCAGCAGGGCGCTCAGCACGCAGGCGCCCTGGATGACCCCGGACAGGGACGAATCAATCCGGAGCATGATCGGCAACTGGATGGAACCCGCTGCCAGCCAGGCAAAAAACAGGGTGATCAGGGGCACCGGCAGGGTCTTGTAGTTTGCCAGCATAACCACCAAAAGACCCAGATACCCGTAACCGCTTGATACGGCTGGAATAAGGCGGTGGTAGACACCGGTGACCTGGAGGCCGCCCGCCAGTCCGGCCAGGGCGCCGCCGACCATGATGGCAACCAGACCGTACCGGTTCGGGTCGATATGAAAAAGCCGGGCCGCCTTCGGGTTGAGGCCAACGGCCTTGACCTTGAGGCCAAAAAGGGTGTGATCAAGAAAGATCCAGGTGAGGATAAAGACGGCAATGGCGGTGACAAGCGCTGCCGGCGCCACCCGCCAGCCGATGGGCGCCGGCAGCCACAGGTCGCGGGCAAGGATATCGGTTCCGCTCATTGAGGCGATGCCTGCCCGTTTCCAGGGCCCGAAAATCAGATACAGGATAATGGCCTGGGCCACGAAGTTGAGACCAAGACCACCGAAGATCTCATTAACCCCGCCCCGGTTTTTCAGGACACCGGCCAGCAGGCCCCACAGGCCGCCACCGATGCAGGCGGCGGCCATGGCACCAATGATTGTGATTGGAGGCGGCAGAAAACCCGGATTCATACGCAGGAGAATGGTGGCCCCGATGGCGCCCATGACCACCTGCCCCTCAACACCGATATTCCAGAGCCCGGCCCTGAAGGTAAAGAGCAGACCGCAGGAGCAGAGCAGCAGCGGCACCCAGATGGAAAGCAGTTGTGAAAATTTGAGCCAGGAGGTCAGTGAACCCGCGGCCATGGCACGGATGATGCCAATCGGGGAGAAATCAAGGGCCAGGAGGAGCAGGCTGACCGCACCGGCGGCAAGAAGGAGGATCGGCACACTTTGCAGGATTGCCGCCCGGATACGGGCCTGGATGGTTCCACTTATCATAATGGCTCATACCCGGCCGGTTATGGCCCGGGAAACTTCCTGGTAACTGGTTTGATTTGTCGGCCGGTCAAGAATAATACCGCCGTTGTAAAAGACAAGGACCCGGTCTGCCTGTTCCATGATCTCGTCAAGCTCGGGTGAGGCAAATATGATGGCCCCGTTGTCGGGCAGACGGGAGCGCAGGTATTGCCAGGTCCATCTGCCGGACTGCAGATCCAGGCCCCTGGTCGGATGTTCAAGCAGGATGAGCCTCGCCTCGGGGGGGATGAGCGAGAGCAGAAGCCGCTGCTGGTTACCGCCGGAAAGACCTTCGGCCATGGTGTCCGGGCTGCCGATGATGGAAAAGGTGTCAATCGCCTTTTCTGTCTCCGCTCGCCCGCAGCCGCCGTGAATGAAAAAAGGCGCTGCCCCGGCCAGTAGTTGATGCTCACGGACCGTTAACCCGGCAATCAGGCCTTTGCCGAGCCGGTCGGCGGGCAGGAAAACCCGCGCCATCTCATCCCTGCCGGTTGCCGCCAGTCTGACCCTGCCCTGTTCCGGGCTGAGCAGACCGTAGGCCATCTGCAGAAAAATTGACTGGCCGGAACCGTCAAGCCCGGCCAGACCAACGATTTCTCCCTCAAGTATCGTGATGGTGATCCGGTCCAGACCGACCCGTCCCGCCCTGGTCGAGACCTCTTCCATGGTGAGTATCGGTCTGCCGGGTGTTCGTCCGGGCGGCCTGGAACTCCTGGCCGGCAGGGTGGCGAACATGGCCTGGAGCAGTTGCTCTTCATCAAAGGGTTTTTCCTGCTCTCCGGCCGGTTTTCCATGGCGGAGGATGGTCACCCGGTCGCAGAGGCTGTGAATTTCCGCAAGTTTGTGGGAAACCAGAATAATGGCCCTGCCCTCATCGCGCAGCCTGCGAAGGGTGCCAAACAGCAGTTCCTGCTGTTCGCCGGAGATTCCGGTTGTCGGCTCGTCCAGGATCAGTATCCTGCACCGGTCCCGAACAAGGCGCATCAGTTCCACCTGCTGCCGTTCGCCTACGGTCAACTTTCCCTGTCTGGCGGACAGCTGCGGGCTGAAGCCGAACCTGTTGCCGAGGCGGGTGATGATTTCGGCCTGCCGTTGCGGATTACCGTCGGCTGCCGCGGCCATGAAGTTGTCAAGCACACTGAGCTGGGGAAAGTCAAGCGGTTCCTGATAGAGCATGCCGATGCCGAGCCTGCGGGCGGACTCCGGAGTTTTCAGGGCAACCTCCCGGCCCTCTATCAGGATTTTGCCCGAGGTCCTGGCGATAAAGCCGGTGAGGATTTTCATCAGGGTGGATTTCCCGGCCCCGTTTTCACCGATAATGCCGTGGATGGAGCCGGGCCGGACATGGAGATTCACCCCTTGCAGGGCCTTGACCTTGCCGAACGTTTTGTGGATGTTGACAAGTTGTATCATCAGGAAAACCGTGGTTGAACCGTCACAACCAAAAGGGGTATTCCGTGCCGGAATACCCCTGCATGCACTGCCCCGGACCGGAGACCGGTGCCGTCAGGATTATTTTGAGGCGCCTTCCATGCCCGCAAGGAGCTTGGGCAGGTTCCAGATCTGCTCATCGGTTGCCGTCTCGCCTTTTTTCAGAAAAACCGAACCGTCCTGAAAGTTCAGCGGACCGGTAAACAGGTTGATGGAACCATCGGCCAGCCCGTGTTGAAAGTCTGCCAGGGCCGCCCTCTGGTCTTTGCCCAGGGCCTGGCCTTCGATAAAACCGATGCTGGAAGTTTCCGGATTATTGATGTCCTTCCAGTCCGGACCAAGCCAGACAAACTGTTTTTTCCACTTGCCGTCCCTGGCCGCTGTTATGAACTGTTTGTAGCCGGGGAGCCAGTTGAAATAGGGCACACCGAGGCAGGTGTCCGGCGCTTCGTCGCAGGCATCTTTAAAGTCATAGGGGATGGCCCACACGGCCTTGCCGGCCTTGTGCCGCTGTCCTGCCACCACCAGGGCCTCGGTTGTGTCAATCCCGGAGATGACCACGTCATAGCCGGAATCCAGAAGTTGCTTGGTGACCAGGGTCGGGTCCGAGGTTACGCCGGGGATGTTGAACCAGAAGCCGATCCAGCTGACCTTGAATTTCAGATCGGCGGCCGGTTTATTCAGGATTTTTGTCCAGGCATATTTTGCCCCGAGGAAGGCGGAGGCGGTCAATCTGCGTGTCTCCGCATTGATCAGCGGCCCCAGGTAGGCAATCTTGCCGGTTTTGGTGGTCATGGCAGCGGCAAAACCGGCCATCATCTTGCCGTATTCCATCCGGCCCATCAGGTTGGACAGGTTGTTGCCGGTCTTGCCGTGCAGGGCATCGTCGCCGGAAATATGGAGGAAATAGATATCGGGATGCATCATAGCCGCTTCCCGCATGCCGTCTTTCATGTCATCGGAATTGCCGATAATCAGCCTGGCGCCCTTGGACACCAGGTCATCGACAAGCATGGGGATGGTTATGCCCGGGCGATCAGCGGGATTGACCTTGTCGATGTAGAGCATCTTTGTATGGGCGACCTCTTTTTCGATTTCTTTAGCGGCCTCGAAATGGGCCTGGCTCCAGCCGTGATCATTGGCGGGACCGACCATCAGCAGGCCAAAGGTAAAGGTTTTCGCCGTTTCCCGGGCAATGCCCGGAGCGGCAATAAAACACAGGGCCGTTAGAAGCATGCCGATAATGGTTGCCTTTTTCATCAATTCCCTCCTTATTCTTCGGTAATATACTCTTTGATTTTTTCGTACAGAGACTGGGGGATTTCGGTTGCGAACATGAAGGCCTCCGCTTCAGCCCCGGTGATTT
>WFZC01000293.1 GCA_015489765.1 Desulfobulbaceae bacterium | reverse complement strand
GGCGACCCCTTCTGGAAGTCGTACATCAGGTAATTCTCCTGGCTCCTGTCACCCGCCAGGTAGCGAATGGCCCGGTAGAGTTTCCTCTCGAGCTCTGTCAGGGCGATCACGCCCGTGGCCACTGTCATGTACCTGTCATCTCCCTTCCTGATCAGCAGGATGGTGGGGGTGACCGTGATGCCGAACCGAAGCGCGGCATTGATGTTCCGACCGATATCCACGGTCTTGATCGGCCAGCCATACCGATCCTGGAAATAGGCCAGGATCCGCGCCTGCTGCGCGCAGAAATCGCAGCCGGAGCGGACAAAAAAGAGCAGGGCATAATCCCGGGCCCGCCTGATGGTGGCGGTTATCTCCGCCTGCTGCATTCGCACCCTCGCGGTCACGCCGGGAGTGATCGAGGGATAGACCTGGCCCACATTGAAAAGCTGGCCATATTTCTGGGTCACGTACATGGTGGCGTTGGTATAGGCCAGGGCCTTGCGTCGGGCGATATCCTGCATGGTCAGGTACTGGAGGATGTTATGCTCGGTGGGCTTCTGGACGGCCTTCTTCTGGATGACGTTCAGAAGTTTCTGAAAATCATCCGGGTACATGTTCCACAGCTCCTTCACCGTGTAATTATCCAGTGAAGGCAGGTTCCGAGGCGGCGCGGGCTTTTTCTTCTTCTCTTTCTTCCGCTCCGGAGGCGGATTCTGGTACCAGAACCAGCCCTGCTTGCTGTTCTGGTAGAATGACTCCGCTCCCGCCGACGCGGCCGTGGAGATCGACAGAACCAGGACCAGGCACAGGGCCACCATTCGACTACCAGAGTGGCCAGAGCGGCAGAGCCTTATACAAAAATTCCCGTGCATGGATGAACCCGTAATATTTCGAGTCATAACTGCGGGGATTGACCCCCACCATGAAATAGCTATCTTCCGGCACAAAACCCTGGAAATTGAATTGCGGCAATTCCTGGCCCTGGCTGTCCTTTTTCAGGGCCTTCCCGAGGTAGACCCGCTCTTTTCCCGGGGTGGCCAGAACCGAGCAGTAAAAATTGTCGCCTTCCCTGAACAGGAGATCACCGGGTCCGCATCCTACCCTCTTGATCAGGCGGTCGTTATCCTTGTCCAACCCCTTTTGCAGGAATTTCATCACCTCGGGATCCCTATGCCTGAACACCAGGTAATCCCCGTCCTTGATCGTGGCCGGCACGGAAACGAGGAGGAAGATGCGCTTTGTGAGCGAGGGGCTGACCGATACGATGATCCGGCCGGGCAGCAAGCCGCCCAGCAGGGCCATGGCCAGGACGAGCAGGGCAATGCTCTTTTCCCTCCTGGACAGCAGTCTACTTGACATGGATTTCCTCTCCGTTTTCTAGCACCACGTCTTTCAGGATAATGACGCGGTGGGGATTTCTGGCCGCCTCCTTGTCCAGGAAACGGGCCAGGGCGTCAAAACGGGCCTTCAGCTCGGACGACGAGATATCGCCCGATTTCACCAGGGCCTGCTGGGTGCGGACATACCCCTTCAGATCGACCACCGCGATCTTCTGGGCAAACATCCGGTCGTAGCCCCACGCCACCCCAATGGCCACAACCAGGGCGATGAGAATGACCTCCAGGTAGCCGGGTTGCGCATGTTTTTTTGATCTCTCGCTCATCAGCTTCCCCGCAATTTTCGAATCAGTTTTTTCAAGGCTGCTTCTTTCACCTCCCGGTTGATCCGCTCCAGGAGATATGCCAGGCTGGCATCCCCCCGAATCAGGATCACCCGGTCACCGTTGTCATAGACCAGCGTGGGCACCCGTTCGATGCCGTATTTCTCGAAAAGAGGCGGTTGGAACAAGATACCGGTCTTGAACCGTTTGCAAATCTTGTCCCTGTTGCGAGGATCATCCCGGCAACCCGGATCTTCCTTCAGGATCCTGCTGAAATATTGCGCACTCGCCTTCATATCGGAAAATCCCTTGACCAGGCCCCGCATCACGGGGACAAGGCGGGGCTCGCCGATCCGCTCGATATCGAGCAGATAGTTGTGGATCGTCTCGTCCGGCATGGAGCTGGAAAGAAACAGGTAGATCCTTTCGTTTTCACCGAGACAAGACACCGGCGGCTGCTCTTCCCGCACCTCCCTCGAAGCCGTGCATCTGCCGAAAATCTTTTTCAGTCGCTTCCTTTCACCGTGAATCCTGGCCTGCAATTCCGCTGAATGATAGGTGGCGGCAGCCTTGCGGGCCGCCTTCATGCCCCTTGCCAGGTCCTGTTCCGACGGCAGGGCGATGGCCTTCGCCGCCGCCCTGCCCCTTTCGAGGGCCGTCGCGACATTCTCTCTCTCCCCAGCCATGGCGACCACGGGGAAAGCGACCGACAGTATGAAAATCAATCGCAGCAGGTACAACACATCTGTTTCCTGTAGACTACCCAAAGAAATTCGTCGTTTGAGCCCTTTTCTCCCTGGTATGGCACATTCAGGCCGCTATCGTAAAACTTGGCGGCCTTGCCCACCGGCCATGCCGGAGACCTGTCCCCGGGCCGGACTACGTGCATCTTGTAATGACTTTTGATCCAGACCGGGGTGTAATTGCAGCCACAGGGGTTGTCCGCCGGGTCACATATCATGAACAACCGGTTCAGCTTGTAGATCAGTCGGGAAGCCACCGTATTGTTTGCCTGGACAATGTTGTCGTTGTCCACGTGACCGGTCATGGGGTAGCTGGATCCGCTGCTGCCGATACACCAGGGCATATCATCCAGGGGCCAGCCCACGTTGACAGCCGCGGCGTCGGCCATGCAGGCCATCTGCATTTCCTTGTTGGCAAACAATGCCGCCTCGGGCGTAATGATGGCGGACAGTTCGTCGTTCTGCCACATGGCGTCATATTCGCTCAACCAGATGCCGTAATCCTTGTGTTTGCAGAACCCGTACATCATGGGAAAGAGATAGGCGTGTCCCTGGGCAAAGGTGGATTCATTGGTGATGTTGGCCGCATCGGCGCTGCTGTTCTTGCCACCCAGTTCGTCGGTTGGCGAACCGCCGCCACTGCCGCGAAAAGCCGAATAAAAGGCCTGGGAGACGGTACCCTCGACCAGGAAGGGCTCCCAGTATTCCCAGATCTCGCCTATCTCATAGAAAACAGGCGGTGGCCGGGGACAGATACAGATTCCCTTGAAGGTCAGATCGATTTCCTCCCAGTGAACGTCGGAAGCGACATTGAAGGGATCGCCCGACTTGGCCCAGGCCGATCCGGCGCAAAGAAGAACAACCAGAAGCACCAACGTCCCTGCCTTCATCTTCTCTCCTTTTTCAAAAAGATTTCCCTTACCTGCAGCTTGTCTCCCTTCTGGATGACGACAGAAGGAACAGCGGTGAGCTGCATTCGCCTG
>WFZC01000292.1 GCA_015489765.1 Desulfobulbaceae bacterium | reverse complement strand
CCCCAAAGGACCGCGCCGGGATTGCCGAGATAAGAGCGAATTCATGGTTTGGATCGCGGCTCAAATGAAAGGATAGGTGATCCAAGATATCCTTGTTCCGCAAAGCCGCCACGGTCCAGGACTCACGGCCGCCACACCGGGCCTTGCACTGCTGCAACTGCCGGACACCATCCTTGCCCACAACCAGCAGATCAACACCCCGCTCATCCGGTCCGATCAACTCGACGGTGACCGATTGGATCTCCTCGTTCAACAGCCGAAGAAGCTGTTTGGTAACCCAGCGGCCCTCATAGTGGTTGCCGAGCTTTTCTGACATGCCGCCGGGTTCAAAGGCCATTGAACGCTCTCCTTTCCTCAGACCTGCTTTTCAAGTTCGACTGTAATCTCCCGGAAACTTTGCAGTGCTGTCTCTATACTCTCGATAATCTCCTCTGCCAGGACTTCCGGTTCCGGTAAGTTGTCCAGGTCGGTCAGGTTGGCATCTTTCAGCCACAGGATATCGAGGCTCGCCTTGTCGCGGCTGATAATTTCATCATAACTGAACCGGCGCCAGCGGCCCTCTGGGTTTTTCTCCGGATGCCAGGTTTCCTTGCGCTCATGCCGGTTTGCAGGGTTATATGCTTCGATAAATTCCCGCAGGTCTTCGAACCGCAGCGGCTTCTTTTTCAGGGTATGATGAATATTGGTCCGGTAATCATAAAACCAGACTTCCTTGGTCTGTGGTTCCCTGGCTGCCGGGCGATTGTCGAAAAAAAGGACATTGGCCTTTACGCCGTGGGCGTAAAATATACCTGTAGGCAGGCGCAGGATGGTATGCAGATCCGTGGTCTCCAGGAGCTTTCGGCGCACGGTTTCGCCGGCTCCACCTTCGAAGAGCACGTTGTCCGGCACCACAATAGCGGCCTTGCCCGTGGTTTTCAGCATGGAGCGCACGTGCTGGACGAAATTGAGCTGCTTGTTGGAAGTGGTCACCCAGAAATCCGGGCGGTTATAGGTGAAATCTTCCTTTTCCGCCTTGCCGTCGCCATTGGTGATGGTAATGGAGCTTTTCTTTCCAAAGGGCGGATTGGTGAGGACATAATCAAAGGTCTGTTTTGGCGGTGCGATCAATGCGTCGGTAGGGTCAATGGAGGGCTCGGCGTCGATATCCCCGATGCCGTGCAAAAGCATGTTCATCAGCGCCAGGCGGCGGGTATTGGCGACAATCTCATTCCCGTGGAAAGTCTGGAACTTCAGGAATTCCTTCTGTTCCCTGTCAAGTTGGTAGTGGCGGGAAATACAATCATAGGTCCCTAGAAAAAAGCCGCCTGTACCGCAGGCAGGGTCGGCAATGGTGCGGTTAGGTTCAGGCCGGATGCATTCCACCATTGCCTTGATCAGGGGTCGCGGCGTAAAGTATTGCCCTGCGCCGGATTTCACGTCCTCGGCGTTCTTGGCAAGCAGCCCCTCGTATATCTCGCCCTTGACGTCCGCGCCCATCATGGTCCACTGCTCCTTGTCGATCATGTCGATGATACGGTAGAGCATGGCCGGATCCTGAATCTTGTTCTGGGCCTTGGTAAATACCTGGCCAAGCATTCCCTTCTGCCGGCCAAGTTCACGCAATAACCGGACATAAAAGGTTTCCAGCTCTGCGCCCCGCTGCTTTTTCAGCTCCGGCCAGGAATACTCTTGCGGAATGCCGATTTTCCGGTTGTATGGCGGTTTGCCGTACTCGTCCGCCATCTTCAGAAACAACAGATAGGTGAGCTGCTCCAGGTAGTCGCCGTAGCTCACGCCTACATCCCGCAGGACATCGCAGTAGCTCCAGATTTTCTGTACGATATTGGCACTGTTCATGACGGTACTTCTCCCAGCAATCTTTTCATGTCTCTTCCCTTCGGCGTCAGCCGGTAGCGCTGCCCAGGATGCCTGGGATTGTCAGGGTATTTCATTTCCAGCAATCCCAGTTCAAGGGCCGGGTGCAGATAGTTCTTCCTGAAAGTGGGCCGATGTGCTAGCGAAAGCCCGGACATCATCTCGGGAACGGAAACAAAGCCTTTACCCATAAAACAAAGCAGCCGTTTTACTTGGTCGCTCACTTGATCGCCAGCTTGGTCGGTTTGGGCTTGTTCAAGGACTTCAAGGATGGATTCGAGCATGAACGCCACAAAGGCGGCAGAGTCGCTCATTTTTGAGCTTTGTGCAATGGCGTCATAATAGGCCTGTTGATGCGCGTGTACCATGCTTTCCACCGGGGTGATGGCGAAAACCGGGTTCCATCTTGCCAGGATCAGGGTCTGCCAAAGCCGTCCCATGCGCCCGTTGCCGTCGGCAAACGGATGGATAAACTCAAATTCGTAATGGAATAGAGAGATTGCGATAAGCGGGTGGTGTTCATCCCGGTTCAACCAGTCGAACAGATCGCGCATCAACATCGGAACCCGGCCATGGGGTGGCGCGACATGGATCACGGCCTCCGGCCCCATAACGCCAACTCCGCCGGACCGGTAGCTGCCAGGCGAATCCATCAGACCGCGCATCATTATCGCATGGGCCGCCAGCAGGTCCGCTTCCCGGTACGGGTTCCACTGCTCCAGCCTGTCGTACACCTCGATGGCGTTTCTGACCTCCTGTATCTCCCGTGGTGGGGCAACCACTTGCTTGCCCTCAAGAATGGCGGTAACCTGTTCTTCAGACAGGGTGTTCCCCTCAATGGCGAGCGACCCCCGGATGGTGCGGATGCGGTTGATGCGCCGCAGCCGCAGGTCCTGCTCTCCTGCATCCGACATGGAAAAACGACCCACCATCTCGCATATCCGGCCGAGCAGCCACCCGATGAGCGGGGTGATGGTACAGGGGGGCTGGTAGGTCATTTGCGGCTCCGTCGGGATACGCGGCGCTTGGTTTGGGCACGGCGCGCCGTGCCTGTACGACGGGCTTCACGCTCCGCCTGAATGCGTTTCAGTAGCTCCGATGCCGGCTCGTCGTTGGGGTCCTGGGGTACGAGTCTGCCGGAGAAGGCCTTTTTGAGGATGGATTGGCGGAGGAGTTCGGCACAGGCGAGGGATTGGTTGATGGTTTGTTCAACCTTGTCTATTTTTGATAAACAATAATCAAGCACCTTTGTTATTGCTATAATCTCTTTATATCCACATATAGGAGTAGCAATCTGCCGAATCCGTTCTTGACCAATATTACGCATAGATTCTTGATTGCCTGTTGAAAGACGTTTTATCTCGTTTCGTCCATTTATGCTACGAAGATAATATAATAAAAATATGTCTAACGGCAAAACGAATATAATCCGAAGAGTTTTGTCGCTAAGCATTATTTTACGATTGACTGATTTTGCAATAACGCATGCACCAACAAGTTCGATTGTATTTGCCCTGCTGAAAAGAAAATCTCCTTCTCTGATAACAATCTTTTCGTTTATTTTTTTTGGATCAAGACATGTCTTGCTCTCATTGTCATCGTACTCCCCCCATGTAACTGCACTGACCTTTGCAACTCCAACTTGGTCATTTTCTGGGGGATGTTCATAGCACTTGAAACTCTTACCAGCTTCGATTCTGTCAATGAATTCTCCGAACCTGCTCCACACCCACCCCTCAGGCAATTCCGGCAGCTCGGCCAGTTCTTCTCCGGTAAGCGGGGGCAGTTCCTTGGGCTTGCGGGGTTTTCTTGGTTTCTTACCGGGCTTGCCGTCAGCTTCCCATTTTTTGACCGCCTGTTTCCATTCCTCCAGTTGCTGCTGAAAGCGTTTTTCCCGCTCGGCCTTGATACGAACCAGTAGTTCCTCGGCGGATTCCAGTTGGTCTGCGTATTCTTTACGCCACTCTTCGGTGAGCCTGCCCTCAAAGGCGGCCTTGAGCAAGGACTGGCGGTACAGTTCCAGTTTTTCCCTGGCCTTTTTCAGCTCGGCCACGGCCTTGTCCAGTTCGGAGAAGAGGCGCTCGATTTTGGCGACTATGCAGTGTTGTTCGGGAAGGGGAGGGAGAAGCACCGAAAATACACGAAGCTGCTTGCCACTAATAGCCTTAAACGTGCTTCCAGTTGCCTGTTTAGCGAGTATATCACTTGAGTATCGCAAATAGTACAAAAGGAAATGGGAGGGAATCCCCCCCATTGGACGAATAGCTGAAAGACCACGCCCAATAGCACAATGAACATTAGCTAAATTAGTTGGTCCGACCG
>WFZC01000291.1 GCA_015489765.1 Desulfobulbaceae bacterium | reverse complement strand
CCTTGGCTGCGAAGAAAGTTCAGATATTCCATCCGGTCGGAATCTTGCTTAAAAATGTCCATGGAGCGTACTCCACGCTGGACAACATGATGCGGGTACCCTGGAACGGGTGCAATCCCATTTTGTCGCGTAATGGGAATGCTTCCCAGTAGCACCTGTTTTCGCCAATTCACCTATCATTTTCAGGTGGATTGACAGTCAAAATGGCTCATTTTGTAGGGAAAGCTGCAACATTTTATGATAAAAATTATCCTGATTTGATAATCATTCACGTTTGCGACAAAATGGGATTGCACCCACTTGAACTCGACCCTGACTGGTATAAGCGATATATAGAAAACTGTATCAAAAACAGGGGGTTATGGGTGCTACCGCGGGGTATGCTGACCAGCAGATTTTCATTGCTCAAAAACAAAAAGATAAAATTTCCACTACAACTAATTGTATTTCCCGCATTATTTTTGCTGTATTTTCCTATATTGCTGATAGCGAACTACAAGCTAAAAAAAGGGGCTATTGGATACTGGTAAGAATCAAATTTAACGCATGATACTATCTCGCCAGGAGGCCGTAGGTTAAAGATTGAAAAAAAATTTTTTCAATCTTTTAGTATTTAGATAAAGGTCGAACTCATTGGCAATTTTTTTTAAGGCATTTTTCCTGAAATCACAGCCCAAACTTTTATTCATTGCCATGTCCATTATAGCCTCTACTAATTGTTCTGGTGATTTTTCGTTCACCAGTGCCCCCTCTTTACCATTCTCGATTAATTCAGGTATACCAGAAATCTTAGTCGATATCACAGGCACTCCACACAGCATGGCCTCCATAAGAACCACTGGAATACCGTCCATATCACCGTTGCTGTCTTTTTGACAGGGCAAAACGAAAATGTCCAACTGTTTCAACCAGTCATACACTTCGTGGTGGGGAATGGGACCGAGAAACTCCACATGATCTGTCAGATTCAAGGAAGATGCCAAATCTTTCAATTCATCTTCCTGGGGTCCAGAACCCGCCAACACCAGCCTGAAATCGATTCTCCCAATCAGTAAAGCCGACGCCCGCAGCAAGACATCAAAGCCTTTTTTCTCTACCATCCTCCCAAGGGAGCCTATCTGCACGGAGGAGCCAGATACTTGATGCCTCGGCGCCGGAAAAAGGTTCGTATCCACACCACAGCGCACAATATGAATTTTGCTTTCATCCGCGCCAATACTCGCCATATGACGACGATTAAAAATCGAAATGGTTGCCACAAATTTGCTTCGTTTTACTTTTTCCGGTATCAGATAACCTCTTTCAAAAATGTCGTTGGCATGAGCGGTAAAACTGAAGGGTATATTGGTCAAGGCCGAGGCATACATGGCAATATCAGTGGGGACATGGGCGAAATGAACATGAATATGTTCACATCTGGATTGCTTCAGTAATGAAGCAAAATAGCAGGCCGCCAGAAAACGATATACCTGGCCTCGCCCGGTCCGGGTCCAGGGACGAAGGCGGCAAACATCCATAACCGCCATGCCAAGCACCCTGCCAAACGAAATCGGCGCTCTCAGAAAACACCTGAGTCCGTACAGGATTAACGCAGGAACTGACCGGTTGTAAAGGGTATGCGTTTTTCGCAACAGTTCGATTACACGTTGATCGGCAAAAAACGATGACGGCTTATGGACGGAAAATGGGATAATTTCCATCCCTTGCTCTTCAAGGGAAAAGATTTCATTATAGACAAAAGTCGCTGAAAGGGCAGGAAGTACTGGCGCCAGGTAAGCAATCTTTTTCATAAAGCCCTGCCTACCTGATTGTCTGGAAAAGGACATGGTCGCGAAGGATCCCAAATAGATTTTCCCCGTTCATGATAAAGCAGTGCGGCCTTCTTTTTGCCCCTGAAAAGGCAGGACCACTGAAACCCACGCAAAAATTTTCTAAAAGTGGGATCTTCCAACCGTTCCCTTCCCTGATACAAACTGGACATATAGCCCCACCACATGGCCATACCCCCAAGAAGGTAAGGCGGGCGGCTCATGCGATACAGGGCAGAGACCGTCATATAAATCACTCCTGTACCCATGTAATACTGGCCAACTCCATGCCGTTTCCTGCCGGTGAGTATCCCCTTGTGGCTCGAGCCCATGGGCCGGAGATGCGTAAATCGAAGATCAGGCTCATCCCAACTGCAGGCTATCCAGCCAAGCATACGGCACCGATGCCCGTCTATGCCATCCCACATGACTTGTCGGACAAATCCGCCGATCTGCCTGAAACAGGAAACCCGATAAAACTTACTGGCGCCAATGGCATTTTCGTCGCCACATTTTTCACTGACCAGCTGGCCAGTCTTTTCATCTCGATAGTAAGGCTTGCCACTGCAACAGCCAATACGGGGATTCTTGGCCATTCTGTCAAGGAGGATTTCAAAGTATCTATCCGGCAGGATCAGATCAAGGTCAAGTTTGCAGATAAAATCAAAATCATTCAGATTGATGGATTGCAGACCCGCATAAAAGGCATCGATTACGCCCGGGCCGACACTGCGATGGCCACGATTTTTGCGATGAACGACACGGATAAAGTCATGTTGGCGGGCATACTCTTCCAGTATTTCTGGTGTGTCGTCAGTGGATCCATCGTTGACGATAACCCAGAGTGATGGCTGTTGTGATTGCCTGATCACACTGTCCAATGTATGACGCATATAGGCTGATTCATTGCGGCACGGGGAGATGATCAGGTAGCCGGACGAGTTGTTTTTCATTTAACTACCTAGTTATACGTTATTTATATTCAATAATTTTTGCTTTGCGCCCGGAGAGCGTTTTTGCCCAAAAAAGAACCTGCCCTAACAATTGTGGCCACTTGTCAACAACTGAGAATGTAGCCGACATCAGGCGGACCTTAAAGGGGGCAACATTTTTGTCAATGCGAGAAAAATTACGGATGCCCTGTAATGGATACAACAGGAAGATCCCCGACCATCCTACTCCAACAGAAGAGCAAAGGATAACAATAATACAGGGAAGGAAAAAGGCCCAAAACCATATTCGCGCTGTTTCGCGGAGACGAAATTGTTCCCGGGGATCAAAGCCATGTAGGAAAAAACCTTGGGCATAAGCGTAGCCCCCTCTGACGGTTCGCCTCCACCACTGGGAAAAACTGCTCATCTCCGCATCATGAAGGGCCATGGGATCTGGCAAGCGATAGATATGCCACCCCTTTCTACGGAGGCGGTAACATAGTTCAGGCTCTTCTCCTGCAATTACTCTCGGGTTAAACCCTCCGACCTGCATAAATGACGAGACTCGAGCCATGAAGATTCCTCCACAGGCGGTTGTTTTTCCTGTCGGCCTGTTCCATTCCAGATCGCATAACTGATTGTATAATGAAAACTCCGGTGTCCTTTCACGGACGCGGCCAACGACGATTCCCCAGGAGGGATTTTTCTGTAAAGCCAAGCACCCAACATTCAACCAATTTTGGTTTAACTCACAGTCACCATCTATAAACTGAACAAATTCACATTGGGGAAACTTCTTGACCAGTAGGGCAAAGCCCTCGTTTCTTGCCCTGGCCGCAGTGAATGGCCGCGAAAGATCAAGCCGAACAACCGAGGCGCCCTTGAAGATGGCATATTCCACGCTGCCATCTGTTGACCCTGAATCTACATAAACAACCGTGTCTGTCTGGGAAAACACGCTATCCAGGCACACCTCAAGACGCTTTCCCTCATTTCTTCCAATAACGACAACCCCCACGCTTTCCATGGTCCCGCTGGAAAGACCAGACATTTGATCACCAGCCGGTTTCATAACCTGAATCCCCTTATCAAAGAGCAGTGCCGAAAAAAATCCCAAAAAAAATACGGTGGATCCGACCTGTCTTTCCCCTGAAGAAACCTCCTCAAGCACCAAAGACTGTATCCCGTCATCCAGGCCAAATCAGCAACCACCACCCCTGCTTTACCATGGTGTTTCAAGAAAAAACGATGCCGGGATTCGAACCAGTAGGCAGGACGGCGCCCCTGTTTGCGATGAAGGCCGGTAATGCCACTGGCGGCGCCCTCCATGTGCACCACTCTGCTGGCCGGAACATGCCAACAGGACCATCCCGCTGCTCGTGCCCTGATGCAGAAGTCTACTTCCTCGAAATACATAAAAAAGTTCTCATCCAGAAGACCAATTTCATCAAAGACCTCCCGTCGAATTATCATAGAGGCTCCTGAAACCCAGTCAACCTGAATGGGTTGAGCAGTATCCAATGACTTGGCAACCCGCCATTTTTTAAACAATGAATCAAGGATTCCCAACCTCAGGCCTGACAATAATTCACTGGCTATCGAATGATCTCGAAAAGCCGATACCTGGGGATTGCCATCAAGTCCTTCAAGCCTGCTGCCGGCGATGCCTGCCCCTGGTGTACCTTCAAGAAAATTCAGCAGTGAACTACATGCATTCTTATGAACAACAGTATCAGGATTCAATAACCAGATATAATGCGGAGCTTTTTCTTTTTCCAGGAGCATTGTAATTGCACGGTTATTCCCATAGGCAAAGCCACCATTACGAGGTAATGCCAGGAGCGTTACCCAATCACTCCATTTCTCCACAAGTATTTTTTCCTGCAGGAAATTTAAGGAATTGTCACACGAATAATTATCAACAACAATAACAGAAAAAGGAATAGAGCGACTTCGATCGCGGGCAAGGGAGCAAAGGCAGTCTGCAACGAGGTGAGGCGTCCTGTAGTTGACAATAATGATTGCGATACCAGGGACCATTGGTTCAAGTTGCAGAGAGGGCATTGCGAGTCTTTACTTCCTGTGTCTGACCCTGAACCCCAATTCGCAGGGAATAACCGACAAGTGAACCGGCGGCCAGAAAATAGACAGGAAGCGGCATCCCGTTGACATAAGAGTCAACAGCAAAAAGGAGGACGAGGAAACTGAGTGCCACGGCTGGCAACCGGGCTTCCCGACGCCATATTTTCCGTTTTCCGTTTCGGTATACCAACCATGGTCCCAGCAGCAGCATTGCATAAAAAGAGATCAGCCCGGTGAACCCATTGACAGCGAAATAGATCAGCCAGAGGGAATCGACCATATCAATCGCCTTCTTTTCGTCCTCCCGCCTTGGCCAGGCACGGCCTATCCTACCCCAGCCAAGTAATGGCCGCTTAAGGATATTTTCCACAAAAAGGTCTTCCTGCCGGAGCCTGATCCCCAAAGAGCCGACCCGGGTTGAATCGAGAACATGGCTGACAACCCCAGTGATTTCAGTTTCCGAAACAAGTCCGGATATTCTCAGTGCCGGATAAGATAGGACCAGCAGAAGAAAGACCAGGATGATCCTGACAGAAAACAAGCGATAGAGGGTAAACGACACACAACCAAGCAACAACGCAAACCAACCATTGGCCGATTTGCATAGAACGGTTGTCAGGGCCAGCAGAAAGACAAGAATTGACATGGGAATTCCCTTGATGGACCTCCACCGGCCATCGCGCCAAAACCAGTAGGCCAGAACCGTGCAGAGCGCCATCCAGAGTGCGACCATGAGGCCGTGATACATGAAGACCACCGGCCTGAACCCCCCGTAACGAAACTGCTGGGCAAAGGAATGGGGAAAAAATCCATAAAAAATATTAGAGAGTTGCGGGCTCATCCTGATTTCGTACCAGCATAGTGGCATATACAGTAGCCCCCCGATCACAATTCCCCGGCAAAGGCCCTGCAGTGAGATATCAGAGGAGAAATACATTCGTCCAGCGAGATAAAAAGTACCATACTCCATGGTCCGGGAATATATTCCGGACAGTCCCTCATAAACACCGAAACCGTTATTCAGGGAGGAAAAAAGGGGGACCAGGCAAAAAATCAATACCGGCAGGTCATACAAACGCCATCGAAACTGGACGTTGGCGCGCATTCCCGATAGACGAAGACCAATGATCAACCCCAGGGCAATGGCGCTGGAGCGGTCAAAACGGGGCAGACCAGGCAGATTGTAGCCAGTGTAAGGAAGGAACAAGGTCCCACCAATTACAGAGAGCAGGATTGCCCTGTAATTCAGGTAACGAAAACAAAGCAGGCAGGTAAACGGCACCCAGCCAAAAAGCATGATCGGGACCAGGGGCGTCATGGCGTACTCCCACTGGCAACGAGTGTACGGATTTCGTTCAGTTCATTCTTCAACGGCGTTGGATCGAGACCTAATTCATCGGCGATAACCCTGAACCGCCAGCGCCAGTCAAGTCGCTGCAGAGCCTTTGACCAATTCAATCGGGCTGAGGCCGGAGTCCAGTCAGCCAATGCCTCTTTGATCTCCCCCAGACCTGCCAGTAAATCAGTGGAGGATAACCTGAGTAGCCCCTCTTCCCACAACAGTTCTCGCACTGTTTCCGTCTGGGGAGGGATTCCGGCCACAATGGCACCCGCGGCCAGGGCATCGGTCCAGCGGCCGGTGATGTATTCCCGTTCGGGATGGGTCTGGACGGAGGGGCTGATCCGATTATTCCAGGCAAGGAGACTTCTGGTCTGGGCCATGGTTGCCAGTAACTGTCGATAATTCTCGCGGCTTCCATTGCCAAAGGGTGGACGGCCATGAAAGTTCAAACCGAGAGCACGGCATAGTCGGGCCGTGTTTTCATCATCATCCCATTCCCGAGGCTGCCTGCCCACCCGCAATACATCGAAAGGACGGTTTCCATTAGCCGACCCCAGACGCAGGGCATCGGCACCCCACGGCAACCAAGAGGTCGGGATTTTTGTCAAGCGCCGCCATTGCTGGATGTCTTCCTGTTCGGTCACATAGAGTTTGTCGAAAATACGGAATTTTTTTCTAACCCACCAGGGAATATGGTTAACCCAGAACGAATCAAAAATCCACGCCACAACCTGCTTATACTTTTTCCGCCAGCGGGAAGTAAACAGTATCGTCTGCAATTCAGTGGGACTCGTACAAATGACAAGGCATTGTTCATCACCGGATCGACCGGGCCAGAAAATAGCTGTTTTTTGCAAAACGCCCAGCCGCCGTCCCTGTGCAAAAATATGCAGATCGGCCTGAAACAGCTCCTGGGCGAGGTGGGCCATATGCAGTACTGGTTGATATCCAAAACCTTTTGGATGGGTGTAGAGAATATCCATGACATGTTTTGATCAGAGAGAACCCGCGACGCCATGAAAGGCCTCCAGGCCAGTTATCCCCCACCCAAGGATATGGCGGACATACAGGAATACAGCACACAGCAGAAGCAGGAACAATGTGGCCCAGCCATCCTGGCACAGACCGGAAAGCCCTTTTTTCCAGAGGCCATAATTAATGACCAGGTACACCGGCAGATCGTTGAAGGCCACCACAAGCACCGCTCCCAGCTTGCCGGTGTATATGTAGAAGAAGGGCAGCAAAGTGATCATGTAGAAAAATTTTAGACAATTACCAATAGCCGGGTGCTTGGGGTTATCAACGACATACAAACAGCGGTCCAGGGTCGCGTGAAGCAGGAAGGGCCACATGCCCAAGGCCAGCAGGGGAAGGATCCAGCCAGCCTCTCGGTACCTGGGGTCATAAAGAAGATCGATGACCTTATCCCCAAAGATGGCCAGTACTGCCACCAGCAGGGCCATGGGTAACAGGATCAGACGACGTTTTCCAAGAATTTTTTTCCTGAGGTCAGGCCTGGCAAGATGGCTGAACAGGGAAATAACCGGGAACATGACACTGCTGCAGACCGAGGAGACCAGCCCCTTGGGAATTTCGGCAAAACCAGCCCCTATGCTGTACACCCCCAGCAGGGCAAGCGGAAAGAGTTTGCCCAGCAACAGGCGGTCGGCCTGGGTGGCGAGGAAACTCATGGCTGTGGAGAAAAAAATCCACTTACCGTAATGAAGGATCTTGGCGGCGCACGCCTTGTTCCAAGTAAACCTCGGGGTTACATCCTGCGGCATCAAGGTATAACTCCATATCAGCTTGACCGATTCAGCGACAAGCCCTCCCAGGACCAGTGCCCAGACCGATCTATAAACATAGGCAAAAGCAGCCATGGCCAGCACAGCCAGAAACTTGGCGCTCAGGTTCATTGCTGTTACCTGGCCCAACTGTAGTCTTTTTTGAAGAGAGATAGGGGCAAGTGACCTGAATCCATCCAGAACAAACCCAAAACCAATAACAGGAATGAGCCATTGCAACGATGACTCGTTGTAAATGTACGACACAGGCCAGGCAGCCACAACGGTGAGGGCCCAGAGTCCTCCCCCTCTAATTACATTGATTGTCCAAGCCGTATTGAGTTCCTCCGGCCGGAATTCTCTCTCTCGCCCAATAAGATACATATGCACGCCAATGTCTGAAAACAGATAAAGCGCCTGGACCACAACGTTGGCAATAGCCATGAGCCCGAACATCTCCGGGACCAGCAGGCGGGTGAGGATGAGATTGCCTGCCAATCTCAAGGCATTGTTCATGCCATTCCCAAAGACAACAATCAAGGTGCCCTTGATAGCACGCTTCCGAATATTTCGAGGCATATACTCTTACTGAGTTGTTGAGAAAAAAGTCAGTCCCCGGTGTTAGCGATGGCCGGGAGAAGAAAAGGATGCAGGACATCGGCGATTCCCTGGACATGGGGCCGGCTAATGATCCCCAAATGGTCTCCTGTGGCTTCAAACACCTCCAGCTTTCCCTGAACGTGTTGTCGCCAGCCATAATCCGGAAGATACTCCGCCATCCCCTGGTCGCCCCACTGTCGCGCCGCCTTGAACAGGATGACATCCCCCCGATAAGCCCTAATTTCTCCCCTGTATTTTTCCATGGCCCGAATATAGGCGAGTTCCCGGTAATAGGCCGTGGAATATTCCCGTTCACTTCCAGGTTTGTCCATCCAGGCCTGGCGGTATAGGGTTGCGAGTTTTTTCCTGGACCTTGTGACCAGATGACTTATGCCATTTTCCCTGATTTTTCGCAGGTGATGCTTGACAAGCCCGCCTATCGTTTTACTCTCGCCACCGGGGAGTATGGTATCCAGCAGGATAACAATATGGACATGGTGCCCTTCCTGTTGCAGGCGGCGGGCGGTTTCCACGGCAACAAGGCCACCAAATGAAATACCGGCAAGTTGGTATGGACCTTCGGGTTGTTGGCGAAGGATGGCCGCGCGATAAGCGTTGGCGAGCCGCTCCACCGAAACATCGGCCACCCTGCCTCGCGAGGCCTCGTCAAGGAGGGCCTGCTCTTCGTCCACATAAATGGCATAGACGGGGCGATCACCGCCAAGACTGTCGGCAAAGTCCTGATACAGAGCAATCCCGCATAGGCAAAAAAGAGGGGGAGCGGTCCCCTTCGACTGGAGAGGGACAATAGAGGACGCCTTCTTTCTCGTTGTCGAGTCCAGGTTGTCGACCAGTTCCTTGATGGTGGGGTACTGGAACAGCGCACTGTATTCGATTTCGATTCCGGTGGCTTTTTTTATCTTTTTTATCAGGGTCAGGGCAAGCAGGGAGTGTCCCCCGATTTCAAAGAAATTATCCGTGATACCAACCTGGCTGCACTTCAGCACACCTTGCCAGACCGCGACAAGGCTTCTCTCGAAGTCGTTGCGGGGAGGCACCAGGTCGGCCTTCGAACTTGCCTCCCGGTACGGTGCCGGCAAGTTTTTTCGGTCTACTTTTCCGTTGGCCGTCAAGGGAAAGACGTCCAGAAAAACAAAATGCTGGGGGACCATGTAGGAAGGAAGTTTTTCCCGCAAACCTTTTTTCAGGCCTTCGAGTTCAATTTCTTTTTCTTCTTTCTTGATATAGGCGACAAGACGCTGGTCTTCCTCGGTCATCGCAAATATACCGACAACAACTTCCTTGATACCGGTCAGGAGGGTGATGGCGGTTTCTATCTCTCCCAGTTCTATACGGTATCCCCGTAATTTGATCTGATGATCCAATCGACTGATGTATTCTAATTCCCCGTTCTTTCTATAACGGACGAGATCTCCTGTACGGTAGATAATGTCAGAACGAGAACCGGTGATTGGATTGGCCACAAACGCCCTTCTGTTTAACTCATCCCTGTTCATGTATCCCCTGGTCACTCCAGCACCGCCAATATACAACTCACCAGGGACAGAGCGGGGAACAAGCTGCTGGTATTCATCGAGGATATAAAGCTGTGTGTTGTCAATGGGTCTGCCGACAAGAATTTGGATATTCTCCTTATCAAGCTTATATCCCGTCGACCAGACAGTCGTTTCAGTGGGGCCGTACATATTCCACAGTTCGCCGATCCTGGGCACCAGGTCCTCGGCCAGGGAACGGGGGAGGGGTTCTCCCCCTATAAGACCTTTCAGGCGCGGACTGCCTTGCCACCCCGCTGCCAGCAGCATGCGCCAGGTTGAAGGGGTTGCCTGGAACAGCGTGATATCATATTGCTCAATTAAGCGGACAAGGGCCTCGCCATTGGTGACATCTTCCTTCCCGGCCACATAGGTGGTTGCACCGGTAACTAGTGGCAGGTAAAGCTCTGGCACCGCCATGTCAAAAGAAAGGGTGGTCACGGCCAAAAGATTGTCCTTATCCGTCAAACCTGGCTCTTTCGACATGCTGAGCATGAGATTGAGCAGGCCATGGTGGGGGACTGCGACCCCCTTGGGTTTTCCGGTGGAACCTGAAGTGTAGATTACATAGGCGATGTCATCCCCAGATGGCGTATTTCTGGTCGGTACATCACCATCAACTGCTATGTTATCGCCGAGTTCGATGACCGGGGCATCAGTTGCGAACATGGTGTCAGCGAGAGCTGATTCTGTGATCAGACAGGCCAAGGCGGCATCATCGATCATATATTGCAAACGATCGTGGGGAAAGGCCGGGTCCAGGGGGACATAACCGGCCCCCGCCTTCATGACACCAAGAATGGCGACAAACATTTTATGGGAACGGTGCAGATGAATACCGATCAGTTTCCCCCGGCCATCGCCAATACGTTTAGTTATCTGGCAGGCAAGTCCGGTGGACAGGTTATCCAAGTCACGGTAACTGAGAACTGTCTCACGAAAAACAATGGCTGGTTTGTCTCGGTATTTCTCAACAGACTCTTTGAACAATTCCAGAATAGTCTGGATATTGGGCAGGGGAGTAGAAGTATCGTTGAATTCGTTAAGCAGTAAATCTCTTTCCGCTGCACTGACCACGGGGAGGCTGGATATGGTCTGTTCAGGGTTGCGAACAGCACTCTGTACAAGGGCCGCCACACTTTCGAGATGAATGGCTAGTGATTCCTTGTCATAAACGGATTCATGATAACGGCACGTTAATTTATAAGATTCCCTATCTCTTCTACAGTCAAAAACAAGTTCAAAATGTTCAAAAATACGCTGAGGAAAGTGTATGGTGGCAGTTCCATTCGGTGTAGAAAAAACCTCTTGCTCGGCCACTAAATCAGAAAATATTGCGGACAACAATGGCATCCGCACAGGATCGCGTGAAATTTTAAGTGCCTGTACTAACCGGCCAATGGTTATACCACGATGTCGTTGGCATTCGTCGATCAGTTTTCGGCAACGGTAAATATAATCTGAAAATGACTCTTCAAAATTGATAGTGAATGGCACTGGCATGAGGTTGCCACACTGTCCTACCAAGTTGGTTCTCAGCGCCATCGGATCAACGAAAGGCAAACCAATGACAATTTTCTTCTGACGACAGACACGGGATAAATAAACCGTCAACCCTGCAAGAACAATCAATTCGCTTTTTACCCCTAATTGGTATGCCAACTGGTCTAACAGAGCAGATTCCCGAAGGGAAAACAGTAGGCTGGCGCTTTGGCAGGAATATGCTTTCCTGGTCGGCCTCAAACGGTATGAAGGCAATTCGATTAGTGAAGGTAGTGGCGATAATTTTTCAAGCCAATAGTCCTCATGTTTCTGCGCCTCATTACTTTTCTCCCATTCTCTTCGGAAAAACGCATAATCTTTTATTGAAGCAGAAGAAGATGGATTATGAATTTTGTCCTGTTGCTCAGGATACAAAATCTCAATCAACTCTCTTGCCAATTTCAGCAAAGAACGCTCATCAACTACCAGCGCATGAGAAGCTATCACTATACGATAGTTTTTCTCCGATATTTTGACGGCAACAGTTCGAATTAAAGGAGGGGTATGCAGAAGAAATGAGGTGGAAAAAGCCTTTAAAATTATCTGATCAAATAATTTTCTCTGCTCTTGCCCTCGATTATGAGAAATATCAATCAGGTCTGGAGTTATCCTGACATTATTGTCAACCGTGTAACTTTCCCCATCATCCGAGAAAGAGCTTTGCAAAGCGTCATGCCGGGCC
This sequence comes from Desulfobulbaceae bacterium, assembly GCA_015489765.1. Taxonomy (GTDB): domain Bacteria; phylum Desulfobacterota; class Desulfobulbia; order Desulfobulbales; family Desulfobulbaceae; genus DRLX01. The sequence goes on along the minus strand of WFZC01000291.1, from coordinate 3,240 downwards.
AAAAGAAGATTTATGCCATCCTCTATTGAAGACATGCTTAAAGATCCAGGGATATCCAACCAGCATACCAGATTAAATGCCAGATTGGACTTTTCATCAATTTGCGATAAAGCCCAAATTTCCTTTTGCACCAAAGAAGCCGGCAAAAACATATCATTATCACATAAATTGTTAACCATGCGCACCAACAATACAAATAATATTCAATATATGGCTTTGATATTCATGTCGTGAATTCACTAAAAAACATAAGGAAATCTTACTGCATTTTACCTTGCTTTTGTCTTAGTAGTATTTTCATAAATTTCGAACAACAGGACGAGACCATTCCCGAATAATCACCTATAGCATATCGATACCTTGTTGACGACAAATTAGCCCAAGGGTATCCAGACGCAATAACTTTTTTCAATTCATCAACATTAGGCTCGCCGCTATACTTAATATTTTTAACAATCTCATGAAAAACCGTATCATTTCTTTCTGGGAACCTTACTGTAGTATAATGAAATATTCTTGCATTTTTGCAACCTTTAGTTGTCAGCCCAATCAAAGCATTCCATTGATTCGGCAGTCTTTTTATATTAACCTTAGATAGATACAACGCTCTGTTAAATGAAGGTTGATCCAAACATACACCTTTTTCGCATGTTTTTTCCAAAATTGGTGCCACATTCTAAATAGAGATCTTGTTGAATCTTTATCATCAACAAGCATGACACCAGCATTGTAATAAGCTCCTTGCGGAATTGGCCATCCCAGCAAGCTATAAGTAGAGCGTATTTTGTCATAATAAGGAGAATGTTGCACTAAACAGCCCATATCTAATGATAGAGCGATGTCGCAATTAAGACCAAAAGCCATACTAAGGCTCTTTACAGGAACAGCATCTAAATCTAAATACAAAAAACGATCTCTGACTAAACTTCTTAAATTTGTTTTAAGAAATCTACTAATCAACAGAGGATCATTCTGGGATATATCGACAATATTCAAGTTGTCTATCATGTCGAGTATTTTTTTTCTATGACCTGTTAATCCTAAATAAGTTTCAGTATCGACGACTAGCTCAACATTAACTTGTTTGTCAACTAGTCTCAAAGAGCATATTGACACCATTCCCATCTCTGCAAAATAATCATCATCCGAGCTAACAAGGACGTAAACTATTTTCATGGCGGTACTTCCTAGTTGATGGACTCGTAAAAAGTGATGGACTCGTAAAAGGTTAAAATTGACAGCGAGGTCGATTTTCGCAGGTGGCCAACGGGGCAACTGTTATCGCGAAGATCATTTGCAAAACCGCCTTGATTTGCTCTTTGACAGGGTGCATTACGCGTTTGTTCAAAACGAAATTTTTAGGATTTCCATGGCTCCTCATAGTCCATTCAACACAGTGTTGGTGGCAAAAAAAGATAGAATCAAAGTGGAACCAGTCAAAATAGGGGTCAAAATAATACCACATTGTGGATATTTTCTATTCTTGAACATATACGTAATGCACCCCTTTGACATAGCCAAAAACGAAGATAACAGTCCACATGGCACCACATAGTGGTCCATGATGGCCTCTGTTTTCTTGTATTCTCCTGCCTGCCCGGAGAATATTCAGCCCAATGGCCTTCATTATCGCGGCAAATCTCACAGCCTTCATGCCGCGCACCCGGAGATGCTTCACTCCGGTGCGGCGATCGAATTCGGACATGGTGGCCTCAACCCCAGCTCGGTATCGATATTTATCTCTGAACTCGGGGCTTTTCACGTGAAACATGGTTTTTCGTCCATTTGTTTGATTTTGCGAAAATAATATAACATGTTCACGTAGTCAGGCAAGCAAAGAATTAGATTTTACGATATAAAATCAGCAAGTTAATCAAGGCAGACTTTTTGCGAGTCCATCAAATCCTGCATTTGGCTTTTTAATGGTATATTCTAAGTAATTTTTCCCCATCGTCGTCCAAGATTAAATCTTGTCCAGTTTTTTTCATTTGATGATGGGTAAGGAGAGCCATTGCAGCGAATCGACCATCAATCCATAGTGTTCTGCTGCAATCTATATATAGATTTTGTTTTTTTTGTAAGTTTTCAAGCAAATGCTGACGTAGAGTCGAGTTGACAGGAACCTTGACATACCGGCCGAATATAATAGTATTCTTTCTTTTAATGGTAACTACGTCCATATTTTCATTATCACTGGGCATGTATCGCCTATAGTTCAGCCAGGCAGGTATACGTATAATGATATAGCTGGTTAAAAAGAAGCCATCACGGGCATACCTGAAAAAGAGTTTTGGTTCCTGAAGAATACGCCAGACCCATTCCAGGCCGAAGGAGCGAAACAGGTGTGGCGCTCTTTGCACCGTCCCCGCCAGAAAGTTGACTGTGGCGCCCAAGTGGCTGATAATGCCTGCCTTGAGGTGGTGCCGGTTGTACTCAATCCACTGGGTTCCCTTTTTGGCTCCAAGGGCAACTAGGAGGATGTCTGGGCTGGTTCTGTTAATTGTGTTGATGATAGCGTCAGTACTCATCTCTTCAATGGAACCAAAGCCTGGGTTCAGGGCGCCGACGGCCTTCAATCCGCAAGGGTATTGGTTGATTTTATTCATAGCCTGTTCAGCAGCACCTTCTTCGCCACCGAACAGAAAAATTGTCATGGGATTGTTCGGGTCCTCTTCCAAAAGTAACTGAATCAGGGTAGATCCGGGCACAGTTTCCCGCATGGGATATTTCAGGCCTCTGGCAAGCCAGAGTAAGGGCTTGCCATCCAGAGTGACGATGTCACTGTTCAGAATGGCAGTGCGAAATTCCTCATCCCTGGTGGCCTGGACCACCCAGTTCACATTGACGGTAGACCAGACAATGCTTTGTTTTTTTTTTGCCTTCCTCCGCAGGAGAGCAATGGTTTGTTCGCGAGTCAGATTGTCGATCGGCAGACCGAACAGGCAGTAGACATCACGCTGGAAATCAACGCTCAAGCTATCCTCCTGTGGCATTGATTGGGTCTATAAGGGGTCACGATGTGATTTTACTGTTTTTAAGCGAGAATTCCTATCCCTACAACGATACTTATACCTAAATCCTGCAATTAGTTGAAAAAAGTTCATGGAAATGGTAGTCTTATCACAGTATTAACCCATAAAACATTGGCTCCTCGACGTTTCGAGTGGAATTCAGGGTAAATTTTTCCCGCCCTCCTCGACGTTTGGTGTGGATGTGATTATTAAAAGATCACATCCACAC
>WFZC01000290.1 GCA_015489765.1 Desulfobulbaceae bacterium | reverse complement strand
GCGGAGGATGGCGGTCTGGTTCGGTGGGCCGGCAAAGATGCCAAAAGAGGGTGAGTAATGGGAGTCGAGCTGCTGGTCGGAGATGTCAAGGGCGGGTTCGTCAAGCTGCCGGATGGAGCGGATACGGTCCAGGGCCAGGGTGCGCAGGTCGTGGCGCTGGTGGCACCAGCTATCGATGTACCAGTTTTCCCGGTAATAGACCAGCCGCTGCGGCGAGACGACACGCTGGCTCACCTGGTCCTTCTCCCGGCTGTGGTAGCGCAGGGAAAGGCGGCGGCGCTGCAGGGTCGCCGTGACCGCAGTGCGGAAATGGTCGGAGCGGCAGGAACGGACCCCGATGCCGATGATGCGAAAACGGCGGATCAGCTCATCTGTGGCCACGCCGTTGGCCCTGAGAAGCGATTCGATCCGCTGCCTGAAACTGGATAGCTCGGCGTGCAGAAGCGCCGGCTGCAGGTTGGCAAGCAGCTCGTGGATGGTGAGCAGGGCCTGCAACTCGGAAACAGAGAACCAGAGACCGGGGAATTCGTAGGGACCGCAATCTTCCTGTTCCAGGATGTAGCCGTTCTGTTTTGGATCATAGCGGATGGGAGCGCCCAGTTCGTGGCGCAGCTTGGCGATAAGCCGTTTGACCGTGCTTTCGGAGCACTCGAGGGAGCGGGCGAGTTCGGCAAGCGAGACCGGGTAGCGGCGGGCCTGAAAGATTGCCCGCAGTTCGTAGATGCGATCGAACTTGTTCATAACCAGTGCAGAGCCATGTTGCCTGGTTTATCCATCTGGCTGAGGATTACATATCTTGTTCCCTGATTCTACCATAACAGGACTTCCTGATGACAAAAAAACAAACTGGTAACGTTCAAGCGTCATCCTCACTCAACAACCCGATAGCCCTTGCCTTCGATTGCCGCCCTGATAACCTCAATGGGGGCATTGCCCTCATAATCAATTTTGCCGGTATCCAGGTTCACAGCCACTTTCCTGATACCCTCAATCTCCTCCAGAGCCTTGCGCGCGGTTTCGGCACAGTGTTGACACTTCATTCCCTGAACTTTAATCGTTGCCATAGACTTTTCCTTTTTCCGTACAACATCCCTACCGGGATTGCTGCCCGTCATTGTTGAATTTTTTCTATAAGAGCGGTAGTTGAACACTGGTGCTCAAAAGCAACCCGCACCACCCTGCCGCCGGCATCCTTGACTTCCCTTGCCCCCACTATCTCATCCTCGGCCCAGTCCGCACCCTTGACCAGGACATCGGGCATGAGCGTTGTTATCAACCTATGGGGCGTTTCTTCGTCAAAAAGAACGACAAAGTCCACGCAGCCCAGGGCGGCCAGCACCCGGAGCCGGTCCTGCTCGCCGTTGACCGGACGGCCGGCGCCCTTCAGCGCCCGAACCGAACGGTCGGAATTGACGCCAACAATTAAAAAATCCGCTGTCTGGCGCGCCTGTTCAAGATAACTGACATGGCCGGAGTGGAGAAGATCAAAGCAGCCGTTGGTAAAGGCCAGCCGACTGCCCTGCCTGCGGATCTTTTCCACCTTTTGCCGCAGATCTCCAAGGGAGCATAATTTATCACGATCCCGATGCAGCCAGGGGTGTTCCCCGACGCTGCAGAAACGACGGCGCAGCTCCAGCAACCCTGCCGGATCAAGAGAAACACACCCTCCTTCCTCTCCGCCCGCGGCTTCGGCAAGAATACCACCGTCAGGGCCAATGACCATGGAATGACCGGCAAGAACCGTTTCCCCGGCCCGGCCGCAACCGTTGCAGGCCACCACAAAGACCTGGTTCTCTATTGCCCTGGCCCTAAGCAGCAACCGCCACTGCTCAAGCCTGCTCTCCGGCCATTGCGCTGACACCACCAGCAGAGGCGCCCCAAGAGCTGCATGGTGACGGCCAAGATCGGCAAACCTGATATCATAACAGATCAGGGGGCCAAGCTCTCCATAAGGGGTCCCAATCGGCGCTGGTCGATTGCCAGGCGCCAGCACCTCTTCTTCCCGCCACAGGGGAAACAGATGCTGCTTGCGGTAGCGGCCAAGCACCCCATCATCAGACACCACAAACATGGTGTTCCAGGGCTTGCCCTGCGGGTCATCGCAAGGTTCAAGCAGGGAACCAGCAATAACCAGCTCCGACCCGGCGCAGATGGCGGCAAGTTTATCAACTATTTCCGGGGTGGCGGCCGCCATTGCCGGGTAATCGTTGACCGCAAAGCCGGTTGCCCACAACTCCGGCAGTACGACCAGGCTCCCTGCCAGGGGCTGGCACCGGGCAAGCAATCGTTGCACGGTGGCAAGGTTGGCCGCCGGATCTCCGGTCGCAATTTCAAACTGGAAAAAGCAGACACTGGTAAACAGTCCTTCCCCGCTCACCGCTCTTCTCCAAGGGCAGCCTCGGCCAGCTCTGCCGGGATGAAGGTCAGAAATTTCCCTTCATGATACAGGGACACTGGTGCCCTATCGTTGAGAAACGGCAGCAATGATTCTCTGGAAAGATCAACACCTAGCCGGAGACAAACCCTCAACGCCAGGCCGCGCACCACTTGATCACCGGAATGCAGGTAGGGCGGAATATCTTCCGGCAGCCCCCTGGCAAGCAACATGTCCCTGCGCCGATCACACAACCGGTCAAAACCCCACAGCAGCCCGCGCTGCAGGGTCTCGTGTTCAAGAAAGTTGCCGTCCTGTTCCAGTTCCGGGCCATCGGGCCGGGCATAGGAGATCAACATATGGATATATTCCCTGGCCAGGCCCGCATGCTGATGCATGATCTCGGCCATGGACTCGGGCGCTCCCCAGCCGATGCCCCCGGATTCGTCATTCAGGCTCCAGAGCAGACGCCGCATGATGATCCTGGCCTCTTCCATATCTTCTTCTGCCAGACGCGCCACCATCACTCCCATGGCGCTTATCGCATGCCAGCGCACCAGAGCATCGTCTCTGCAGATGGCGGAGAACAGGGCATTTATGACCGGCTTGGCCGGGAATCGACCAATATCCTCTAAGATTCGCTCTAAATCTTTCTCTGACAGCAGGGAAAGAATTTCTTTTTTCAGGGCTCGTGTTCCCATGTTCAAGCCATCCTGGTCCGGAAGAAACAGCAGCAACCTCTCACGCCGACCGCTGCCCCCTGCCGTTACTCACCGGCGGCGGGCAGGGTAAAGGCCCGCTTGCCAAGTTCTGCATCGAGCAGAAACAGACCCGAAGAATTGTCTCCGATCAGTTCCAGCTTGTCGACAATTTCACCCACCGATGCCTCTTCCTCGACCTGCTCGGTAACAAACCACTGCAGAAAAATCCTGGTGGCATGGTCCTTTTCCTGTTCAGCCAGTTCGACCAGATCGTTGATCAAATCGGTTACCATCTGCTCATGCCTGAGGATATGCTTAAAAGCCGCCAGGGGCCCCTTCCAACTGGTTTCCGGCTTGTCAATCAACTCAAGGGTGACCCGGCCGCCCCGTTCATTGACAAAATCGTAAAATTTCATGGCGTGCATGAGTTCTTCCTGGACCTGGCCCCGCATCCAGGTGGCAAATCCGCCCAGGCTGATGGACTGGAAATAGGATTCCATGGACAGGTACAAATAGGCCGAATACATCTCGGCGTTTATCTGTTTATTCAGGGCCTTCTGCATCTTTTTTTTCAACATAGGTTACTCCTTTGCGCTCCAGGGTTATCAAATTCAGGTCCCGGCTTCCGGGCCGGACATATCAAGGTAGCCAAACAACGATAATGGCTAATATAACCATCAGACGTCAAATTTCCATCCAGGGTTTGAAAAATGTTGTTTTTTCCTAAAAAACCTGCTTTCTTTCGATCCTGATTCTCGTGGGCTTTTCTTTTTTTAGCGTGGATACATTATGCAAAAAACTATCCTGATTACCGGCGCTACCGCAGGCTTTGGTCTTGCCTGTGGTGACCGCTTTGCCAGGGAAGGCTGGCAGCTCATCATTGCCGGCAGACGGGGCAAACGGCTGGAGAAGTTCAAAGCAGCCCATCCCGGCGTCCCCATTTACAGCATGGTTCTCGATGTGCGTGATCGAGCCGCGGTGGAACAAGCTGTCTCCGGACTGCCCGCACAGTTTGGCGCCATTGACGTGTTGGTCAACAATGCCGGTCTCGCCCTTGGTCTTGCCGGGGCCCAGGAAGCAGACCTGGATGACTGGGAGACCATGATTGACACCAATATCAAGGGCCTTTTGTACATGACCCGGGCCATTCTGCCCGGTATGGTACAGCGTAACCAGGGCCATATTATCAATCTCGGCTCCGTGGCAGGCAATTATCCCTATCCCGGCGGCAACGTTTACGGCGGCACCAAGGCCTTTGTCAAACAGTTTTCCAGAAACCTGCTCACCGACCTGGTCGAAACAGCAATCAGGGTCACCAATATCGAACCCGGTCTTTCCGAAAGCGAATTTTCCATTGTCCGCTTCCATGGCGACACCGACAGGGCAAAACAGGTCTACCAGGGGACCCGCCCCCTGACCCCTGTGGACATTGCTGACATTGTTTACTGGGTAACCAATGTGCCGCCGCATGTCAATATCAATACCGTTGAAGTTATGCCGGTCTGCCAGAGCTGCGGGCCGTTTCTCATTCACAGGGAAGAGGAATAGCCCCCTCCCGTTGCCATGAAATTGCACTGAAAGAAAATTTTACCCGTATGCGACGTGTTGTCATAACAGGAATGGGCCTGATATCGCCCCTTGGAAACTCCCTGCCGGAAACCCTGCGTTCCCTGGAGGAAGGAATTTCCGGAATCAGTTTTCAACCAGAATACAAGGAATTGGGCCTCAGGTCCCAGGTGGGCGCCTTCACTGACATCAAGCCCAGAGAACATATTGACAAGAAAATCCATCGATTCATGGGTGATGCCGCCGCCTATGCCTATCTTGCCATGGTCCAGGCCATAGACAATGCCGGGCTGACGGAAGACCAGGTCTCCAACCCGCGCACCGGCCTGATCATCGGCTCCGGCGGCACCTCCGCCGAAAACGTTGTCCTGACGGCGGACACGATGCGCAGCAAGGGATTAAAACGTCTCAGCCCGTTCATGGTGCCGCGCACCATGTCGAGTACCGTGTCGGCCTGCCTAACCGCCCCGTTCAAAATACAGGGTACCTGTTACGCCATCTCTTCGGCCTGCGCCACAGGCTCCCACTGCATTGGCGCGGCCATGGAACAGATTCAACTGGGGAAACAGGATATTGTCTTTGCCGGCGGCTCCGATGAGGAACACTGGACCCAGACCTCAATGTTTGACGCCATGGGCGCATTATCGACCAGGTACAACGACCAGCCCGCGGCCGCATCACGGCCCTATGATATTGACAGGGACGGTTTCGTGGTTGCCAACGGCGCCGGCATAGTGGTTGTGGAAGAACTGGAGCATGCGCGGAAACGGGGAGCGCATATTCTTGGCGAGATTATCGGTTACGGCGCCACGGCGGACGGTTATGAAATGGTCGCTCCCTCGGGCAAGGGGGCGGAACGATGCATAAAACTTGCCCTGGAAAATGTTGACCAGCCCATTGATTATATCAATGCCCACGGCACATCAACACCCATCGGTGATCTGGTCGAACTGCAGGCGATCCGCTCCGTTTTTGGTGATCATATCCCGCCCATCAGTTCAACAAAATCCCTGTCCGGCCATTCCCTGGGCGCGGCCGGAGTACATGAGGCCATCTATTCCCTGCTGATGCTTAACCATGGGTTCATTGCCGGGACGGCAAATATCGACAAGCTGGATCCCCAGGCCGAAGATATGAACATTGTGCAAACAACCTGTGAAGCCACATTAACGACCGTCATGTCCAACAGTTACGGTTTCGGCGGCACCAATGGCTGCCTGGTCTTTAAAAAGATATAACCAGCAGGAATCGAATCATTACCGGGCCGGGACAGGCACAAACCCTGCAGCCAGTTATGATTTGCGGCTATTCTTCTTCCTTCTGCTCGTCAATACGCCGGAGTCCCTCCATGATCAGTCCCATAAAACCACCGATCACATCCAGCTTTTTAGCCTCGTCTGAAATACCGGAGGTATAGACAAAACGACCGGAGCGTCTTGCCAGCAAAGCAAAGACGGCATCCTTGCCGGCAAGTGAATTGTATCTTGCCTGCACAAGTTCTCCCTCATGGAAAAGGACCAGGGCACTGCCGTCTTTGAGAGAAAATTCGACCTGACCTGTTTTCTGACTGGAGTTAATCAGCTGGAAAAGATCCACTGTGCTGATTTCCGCAAGTTCACCACTCATGCCGGAACTGATGGTACCGGCACGCATGGTATTGGCCTGGGCGCGCTCAACGAGCATCCTGTAGAAAAATACCTGTAGAACCGGATACCTATTTAGGACATGTTTGAAATCCTTACTGGAAAGCGTGGCCAGTTTTGTTTTCGCCCTGGTGTGAATGGTCGTGGTCACGGGCTCACCGGATAGCAGGCTCATCTCACCGAATATCTCCCCCATCCCCATTTCGGACAGGGTCTGACCCTCGTCACTGATAACTGCGACCTTGCCTTCAAGCACAATATACAGATTAGTGCCGGGATCACCCTTTTTCAGAACAATCTTGTTTGCTCCATATTCTTTCAGCTTGAGCAAGGCGGAAAGGTCTCGCAGGGAATCATCATCAAGGGTCTCAAAAATTTCCATGCAGCGCAGCAGATCAAAAAACTGATCCATATGCCTCATCTTCTCGCGCCGTTCGGCCGCTGCCAAAAGTTTCATCTGCAGGGTGGCAAATCCCTTTTCCTTTTTAAATTCAAACCGAATAAGGCCGTCACAGCCGCCGCATTCAAACTTTGACTTCTGAATACCCTGCTGGGTAAAGCGCTCAAAACTCTGCTGTTCAGTGGTTGCCGCGATCAGGGACTGTACCATGTTCAAACAGGCGGGCTTGGCCTCGGGAACCGTTAATCCCATATCCTCAACCTTGAACTCCTCACCCACGTTGTACAGAGGACAGGCCCGTTCTTCGGTAACAATAAAAATGGCGTCTTTATACTCCATGGACAACACCGTCACAGGGGGAATCTGCCGCTGAAGACGACATGTCAATCATCAATCGGAACGGCCAAAATATAGGTAGATTACAAGACCGACCACAACAGCGCCGCCAAAAAGCAGGGGCAGTACCTTGTTGATCTGCACCTGGTCGCCAATAACCAGGGTTTGCATATAGTGGGTGCCGGAAATATACCAGAGCCCCATAAAAAGACAGACAACGAACAGGTCCCGAAAGTTCTGCTTATAGATCATATAGCCGACAAAGGCTATAAAAGGGATGAGAAACCACGGATTACTGAACAGACCGGCAACATCCACTGACTTGATCTGCTCGGGCAGGTGCGTTGCCTGCAGAAGGCCGCCTATGGATGAAAAAAACGCACCGATCTTATCACCAATGGCCCCTGCAATTGATCCCACATCCACCATTTTCCTGCTCCTTATCCAAAGACTCCTTGTTCAGAGGCTTCTTTGTACAAAAATACGATTACGCATGTTTTCAGCGTAACCTGCTGATTTTCATGGTTTGTTTTATCTCTTCGGCATGCCGGCTCGCTCACCATATTTACCAGGACAGCCCTGCTGCCAAACGCCTTCTCTGCTCCCATTCATAAAAGCTGAGGACAGAGCAAGACTGCGACCCCTTGATCACTTACAGGTTTACCCCCCATATTTCACAAGCGATCAGCTACAAGATCTTTGTGAAATATGGGGGCTAAGATACATAAAAACGCATAGTTACAAATCCTGTGACCAGTTACGATCAGTCAGGTGCAAAATACCTGCATACTCTTGTTTCATTCAATCAGGAATAGTGCCGGCAATCAAGTAAAAACACCAAATACCCTTTGAGTACATCATTTTCCATCCCCATAGGTCCGTTCGGAGAAAAAAAAGATCCCTTACTGTGTCCCCGTCGCCTGCAAATCAATCGCCGCCTCACCCTGGAAAGTACTTTAACTTTACATTTATGTAAATAAAAAATAACAAATAACACATATTTGAATTTTCCAGGAGGCAGACCGCCTACCTACAGAGAGAACAACAGATACGGAAAATCAACAGCATATATAATTATTACTCCAAAATTCTCTCCTGGCACGGGTCTTGATTATTACAGGGAAAAACTACAGAACCATTTTTTTATACAAGGAGAGAATCATGAAAAAAATTGAAACCATTATCAAACCGTTCAAGCTTGAGGCCCTCAAGGATGCCTTGCATGATCTGAACATCAGCGGCATGACCGTAAGCGAGGTCAAGGGATTCGGGCGCCAGAAGGGACACACGGAGATCTACCGCGGCGCCGAGTACATGGTGGATTTTATCCCCAAGGTCAAGGTTGAGATCATCATCGAGGAAGAACGGGTTGAATCGGTCATCGAGGCGATTATCAGTGCTGTCCGCACCGGAAAAATCGGCGACGGCAAGATCTTTGTCCTGCCGGTTGAAAAAATCATTCGCATCCGGACCGGCGAGACCGACAAAGAGGCCATTTAGACAATCTCGTATTAATTTTTTATTATTTTTTTTTATTTTCTTACGATCAAGGAGAGTTTCCCATGCGAAAAAAAATTACATTCACAGCCTGCACGCTGCTTCTGCTGACGGCAGGAACGGCCATTGCCGCTGACGAAGTTGTCAAGATAACGGTGGAATCCAATGCGGCCGCTGTCAAGGCTGTACAGACCAACCTCAACTATGTCTGGACCCTGGTTGCGGCGGCCCTGGTGTTTTTCATGCAGGCCGGCTTTGCCATGGTGGAGTCGGGGTTTACCCGGGCCAAATCCGCCTGTAACATCATGATGAAAAACCTGCTCGACTTTGCCATGGGCTCGCTCGCCTTCTGGGCCATTGGTTTTGGTCTCATGTTCGGTGCCACCACAACCGGTCTGTTCGGCACCACCGACTTTTTCCTCTCCGGCTGGACCGGCCCAAAGGGTGACCAATGGATCCTGGCCTTCTGGATGTTCCAGTGTGTCTTTGCCGCCACCGCAGCCACCATTGTCTCGGGCGCGGTTGCCGAACGGATTAAATTTACCAGTTATCTGATTTACTCTTTTGTTGTCTGCGCCCTTATCTACCCCATCTTCGGCTCCTGGGCCTGGGGGTCTCTGCTCAACGGTCATGGCTGGCTGGAGGCCAAGGGATTTATTGACTTTGCCGGTTCAACCGTCGTCCACTCCGTCGGCGGCTGGTGCGCCCTGGCCGGCGCCATTGTCCTTGGGCCAAGAAAGGGAAAATTCGGACCCAAAGGCGAAGTCCGGGCCATTCCCGGCCACAATATTCCCATGGCAGCCATTGGTGTATTCATCCTCTGGCTGGGCTGGTTCGGTTTTAATCCCGGTTCCACGACCACCGGCGACACATCCATCGCCATGATCTTTGTCAATACCAACCTGGCCGCGGCCGCAGGTGTCATTTCGGCCATGACGCTTTCCTGGATCATGTTTAAAAAACCGGACATCGGCATGAGCTTGAACGGCGCTCTGGCCGGGCTGGTCGGGATTACAGCCGGATGCGCCAACGTTACTCCGACCAGTTCAATCATCATCGGTTTTATCGCCGGCATCATTGTCGTCATCTCGGTTGTCACCATTGACCGCCTGCACATCGACGATCCGGTAGGCGCTGTTTCGGTACACGGTGTCTGTGGCGCCTGGGGAACCATTGCCGCCGGTCTGTTCAATATCGGCGGAACCACCGCCGCCATCATGACCACCCAGATTATCGGTGTAATCGCTGCCTTTGTCTGGGCATTCGGGACCGCCTTTATCCTCTTCAAGGTCATCGACATGACCATGGGCCTGCGCATCACCGAAGAGGAAGAACTTGAAGGTGTTGATCTTGCAGAACATGCGGCCCACGCCTACAATGACTTCCAGGTCATAAACTAAGCTATCGCCAAACCACCGGGCATCCCCGATCAACGGGGATGCCGCCATCCTCCTCCAGGTCGCCTCTGCCCCTCTCCTCCTCTGCAGAGGCGGCCGTTTTTCATGGAATATTTGCCATTTGCCTGGTAGCTTGTACCGTGGGAGGGGGGAAGTAAAAAACAGCCAAACAACAATCCGGACACATGTCATGGCCCTTACATTTCTTGTTATCCAGCATGCTGATTGGGAAACACCGGGGAAGCTCCTCGTGCAAACCGCCAAACAAGCCGATGTCAGGCTTGAAATCGCCCATATCTACAGAGAGGCGATTCCAGACCCCATGGCCTTTGACGCCCTGCTCCTGCTGGGCGGACCGCCAAACGTTCACGAAGAGGAACGATATCCTTTTTTAAAGGAAGAAAAACAACTTCTCAAGGCCTGGCTGGCCATGGACAGACCCTGCCTTGGTTTCTGTCTCGGGCACCAGCTCCTTGCCGACAGCCTTGGCGCCAGGGTAGGTCCTAACATCCGGTCCAGCGTGGGTTTTACCCATGCCCACCTGACCCATGCGGGCAAACAACATCCGCTTTTTCAAGGGGTTACATCGAAATTCCCCCTGTTCAAATGGCACGGGCAGGCGGTACAGACACCGTTACCCCGCGATCTGATCATGCTGGCCACCTCGGACCAGTGTGTCGTCGAGGCCTTCAGTGTTGCCAACAGGCCCCATATCATCGGCCTGCAATCTGATAACCATGCCGCCCATCCCGATGATGTGCGTACATGGCTGTTGCATGACAGGAAATGGCTTGATTCTCTTACACCCACAGATGGACAATTTTCAGACCTGCCCCAAAAGGCGGAACACCATTACGAGGAAATACGGAAGGGTTTTATCCAGATCATGAACAACTTTGTCACCCTTGTCAAAAACCGCGGGAAATGAAGGGCCAGACGCTGGACTGCCTTATGGGTGCCTTGAAAAATTAGAATTTTCGTTCAAGGTCAAGGAACAGAAAAATTAAAAAGCGCAGCATATTAATTATATATGAGCGTTTTTAATTTTTTCTGTGACGCAGAGATCGGGCGAAAAGGCAATTTTTCAAGGTAGCTTTATGATGATTGGTCCTGCCGGCGTTCCATCTTTTTCAACTCTTCGAGAAAAACGGGTAACAGCTGGTCTTCGGGCAATTTTTTCCAGATCTCGCCTTTTTTGAAAATAATTCCAACCCCGACGCCGCCGGCAATGCCGATATCCGCCTCCCGTGCCTCGCCCGGGCCATTGACCACGCAGCCCATCACCGCAACCTTGATATTTGCCTGCATGGTCTGCAGGTAACGCTCAACCTCTTCCGCCAGCGGGAACAAATCGATCCTGGTCCGTCCGCAGGTGGGACAGGAGATCATTTCCGGACCCCGCCGTCGGATGCGCAGGGAGCGCAGGAGCTCATAGCCAACCCGTACCTCTTCTTCCGGGTCCCTGGTCAGGGAAATACGAAAGGTATCGCCGATGCCTTCAAACAACAAAATGCCAAGGGCAACGCTCGACTTGACGGTACCGGCAATCAAACCGCCCGCCTCGGTTACTCCGATATGAAGCGGGTAATCAATCTGCTCGGACAGCTTGCGATAGCCGGAAATTGTTGTCAGGGTGTCGGAGGATTTAATGGAGATCTTCATCTCCTCAAACCCCTGTTTTTCGAGCAGTCGAACATTGCGCAACGCTGATTCGATCAATGCGTCCGGCCGCTCCGGAGAGGGATAACCAAATTTGGCCAGCAGGTCCTTTTCAATGGAACCGGAATTGACCCCCACCCGGATCGGCGCCTGGTGGAGTTTTGCCGCCGCCACCACCCGGGCCAGCTTCCCGGCCCCGCCCAGGT
>WFZC01000289.1 GCA_015489765.1 Desulfobulbaceae bacterium | reverse complement strand
GCCATGATGTGCCTGCTTCCGTTGTCATGGTATCTGCAAAGCGGGTCATTGATCTCTTTTTATTTCTGTCGGCCCTCTGGCTCCTTGCCCGACTCTATGGCTGGGGAACAGGGACAGCGGTTTCCCAATTTCTGAAGCATGGCTAACTCATCCGCTTTTCCACTTTGGAGCACAGGAAGTCAACCTGATCAATTTATTGACGAGTCTATTTGTTTTTCTGTTCTTTTTTTACCTGAGTTCTCTGGCCCGCCACAGCACCTATGCCTGGTTGTATAAGAATATCAGGGACCGGGGCCTGCGCAACAGCCTGTCGGTTTTCACCCAATATGCTATTTTGGTTATTGGCGCTCTGGTGTCCCTGAACTTTATCGGCATTAACCTCACAAGTCTGACCGTTTTGCCGGGGCCCTTGGTGTCGGTATTGGTTTTGGTCTGCAAAATATTGCCAACAACCTGATCAGCGGCCTGATCCTGCTGGCCGAACGGCCGGTCCGGGTTGAAGACTGGGTGAGTGTCGGTAAAAGCCAGGGGATTATCTCCCGTATCGGCCTGCGATCGCTGGTGTTGACCACCTGGGACAATCAGGATGTCATCATTCCCAATGCCCAGCTTATTACCCAGCCCGTTACCAACTGGACCCTGTCGAATAATCTGATCCGAACGGTTCTCTTTGTCGGTGTCCGCTATCAGGACGACCCACATCTGGCAAAAAAGGTTATTCTTGAGGCCGTTGCCATGGTGCCGGAGGTGTCCCTGGAGAAAAAGCCCCAGGTCTTTCTGACAGAATTTGCCGATTCTTCAGTCAACTTCCGGGTGCATTTTTTCTCCGATCTCACGGACCAGCATGCCAGGTTTACGGTCAAATCCAAGGTGATGTTTGCCATCTGGGACGCCTTGAAAGAAGCCGACATCGGCATCCCCTTTCCACAGCGAGACATTTACATCAAGGAGATGCCGGCTGAAAACAACCAGGGAGCGGAGATGGTTGCCGGGGAAGCTAAACAGACAATACGTCCGGCGAACCAGGCAACGTCTGACAACAGATGAAGGAGTTTGATATTGCTGAAAAAACACGTTTTCGATGAAGAAGCTTATTTATTGAAAAATACCAGGAGATAGCAATGAAGAAAAAGGAATACAACAAAACACTGTATGAACTCCAGGTGCAACTGGTGAAATTCCAAAAGCATGTCATAGAAAAGAACCTGCAGGTCTGTATTCTCTTTGAAGGCCGTGATACTGCGGGTAAAGATGGGACCATCAAGCGGTTTCTCGAGCACCTCAGCCCTCGGGAGGCACGCAGTGTTGCCCTGGGCAAGCCTTCGGACAGTGATAAGATCTCCTGGTATTTCCAGCGCTATGTTCCCCATCTGCCCAAAGGTCAGGAAATCGTCTTTTTCAACCGCTCCTGGTACAATCGGGCAGGGGTAGAACGGGTGATGAAATTCTGCAGCAAGGAGGAATACCGGATGTTCATGACCGAGGTAGCCGCTTTTGAACAGATGCTGACCCATTCCGGCATGCTGCTGTTCAAGTATTATCTCGACATCTCACAAAAGGAACAGAAAAAGCGGCTGCAGGCCCGGAGAGATGATCCGCTCAAACAATGGAAACTCAGCCCCATAGACGCACAGGCCCAGAAATACTGGCGGGCCTATTCAAAGGCAAGGGACGCCATGTTTGAAAAGACCTCTTTTGCCTTTGCCCCCTGGTATGTCATCCATACCGATGACAAGAAAACGGCGCGCATCAACGCCATCAAACACCTGCTCGCCCATGTCGACTATCCGGGGAAAAAGGACAAACTGCTCATCCATGACCGGAAAGTAATCTGCACCGTTGATCCGATCTGCTATGAAAAGGGGATGATTGCACCATGAAACTACCGGCCGACGTCATTCATTTTATTGTCACCACGGTCCTGGGTTTTTTAAGCGGCCTTGAGGTAAAGAGTTACCGGCAGCAGTACCATCCCGAATCAACGACCTATTTTTTCGGCACGGTCAGGACAACCACCTTCCTGGCCATCCTTGGTTTTGTCCTCTATGTCATCGACTCGCACCATCTTGTGGTCTATACGGCGGGATTACTCTCTTTCACCGCTATCTTTGCGCTTTTCTATGCCCAGCGACTACGAGATCAAAAAACCTCCATTCTGTTGTATATGGTCTCCCTGGCGGTGTACACATACGGCCCCCTGACCATTCTCTACCCGCTCTGGATGCCGGCGCTGCTGTTTGTCCTCATCGTTTTTCTGCTCAATGCCAGAACAACCATCAGCGCCCTTTCATCGAAGGTCAATGCCCGGGAACTGGAAACCTTGGGCAAGATGATTCTGCTTTCCGCCGTCATTCTGCCCCTGCTGCCCAAGAGCAATGTCATCCCCCATATTCCGCTGTCACCGTTTAAAATATGGCTGGCGGTAGTCGTCATTTCAGCCATATCCTATGGCGGTTATATTTCCCAGAAGTACCTTTTTCCCGCAAAAGGTATTTTCTTGACAGCCCTGATCGGCGGCACCTATTCATCGACCGCCACCACGGTGGTCCTTGCCAAAAAAGCGCGGGAAGAAAAAACCGACGCCATGATGACGGCCTCGATTCTTGCGGCAACAGCGGTCATGTATCTCCGACTGATCATCGTTGCCTTTGTCTTCAACCATGAGATAGCACGCAGTGTACTTGTGCCGTTTTTGCTCTTTGCCGCAGCCGGCTTTATCGTGGCCTTTTTTTATTACAGGGCCGGAAATCGCACAGCCGCAGCCCTTCCGGTTTCCGGCGACAACCCTCTGGAACTCGGAACGGCGTTCATCTTTGCCGCTCTTTTTGTTATCATGATCATGCTGACCCATGCGGTGACACAACATTATGGCGTCGGCGGCCTGAAAATATTTTCTTTCCTTGCCGGCTTTACCGACATAGATCCCTTTATCCTCTCGCTGCTGACTGGAAAATACGCAATAGGTCATCAGGAAATATTTTCAGCAATTCTTATTTCCGCCGGCAGCAACAATATCCT
>WFZC01000288.1 GCA_015489765.1 Desulfobulbaceae bacterium | reverse complement strand
TTTCAATATAAACACATATGCAAAAATTAGCTTCCATGTCATCCCAGTATTATTGGTGTTATTATTTTCTGTTTATGTCTTGAGATATTCGATTGAAAATTCATTCTTTGAATTTTTCGGTAAAATTTCTTATTCTATTTATTTATTTCACATGTCATTATATCTGGGTATGAATAATATATTCTCATTTCGGAAGAACTCAATAGGTGAACTACTCACTACACTGATAGCTTTTCCGTTTTTTATTATAATCTTATCATATATTGAAAATAAAGCTGATGTGTTTAGCGGCAACTTGTTTGGATTAATAACAAAAAGAATTGCCAAACCCTTAGAAGGCCCCCGGTTATCAAGCAAAAAAAGTAATTCATGACGAAACTTAATTTACCCTTCCGACCTGTCAATGGCAAAATAAAAATGTACCAAAAATGGCAATGAAAAGTGTACCTCCGCCACCGATGTACAGGTGGTACACTTTTCAATTGCCACAAATGGTATATTTTTAGATTGCCATTAACACCCACCAGGGCACCCATGGCATGATACTGAAGAGATACTACACCAGGGTCCTCTGTCAAACGGGGACGTCATACCTGCCATCCTTGGGGTCTTGCCAAGGACCGGCGGGTATCCGACCGGTGTGTGCGGATCTGTCCGCAACCGGCCTGACCACCTTCGAGAGAAAGCGATGGCAGCGCTATTTCGGCAGCATGGAGTTTGTCGCCCCCTGAAGCGGGGCGTGTCTCCTGCCGGGTCTTCCCGTGCCGGCCGGTTACCGTCATGAGCGTTTTATCCTGGCTGCCCCTGGGCCTGGTCTGTTCCTTCAGCCTGGCCACCGCCGATGCCCTGACCAAGAGGTTCTTTGCCGACTGCACCGGTCCGGAACTGGTGGTCATCCGCTTCGCGAGTCCGGCCCTGCTCCTGCTGCCCCTGCTCGTCATTTTTCCCTTGCCGCCGGTGCCGCCGGCTTTCTGGCTCCTGATCGCCATTCTGCTGCCGCTTGAATTCCTGGCCATGGGGCTCTACATGGTTGCGATCCGGGACTGGCCCCTGCACCTGACCATGCCGTACCTGGCCTTCACCCCTGTCTTCAACGTTCTGACCGGGCTGCTCGTCCTGGGCGAGCGGGTCTCGGCGGCCGGGTTTGCCGGTATCCTGCTGGTGGTGGCCGGAACCTGGGTCCTCAATCTCGATCCGGCCCGACCCATGGCCCTGCTGGCCCCGTTCACCGCCGTGTTCCGGGTCCGCGGCTCCCGCCTGATGCTGGCCGTGGCCTTCCTTTACAGCCTGACCTCGGTGCTGGGCAAACGGGCCATGCAGTATGCGGACCCGGCCAGCTTCGGGCCCTTCTACATGGTTCTGCTCGGCGCGGTCTCCCTGCTCACGCTCCCGGCCGTTCGCCGGGGCCGTCCGGCCATCCTGGGCCGCCGCTGGCGGCAGGTCCTGCTGGTGGGTGCCAGCATGGCCGTTATGATCGTCACCCATTTTCTCGCCATCGCCCATGTCCAGGTCGCCTACTTCATAGCGCTTAAAAGGAGCAGCCTGCTCTTTGGCATCCTGTATGGCTGCTGGCTGTTCGGCGAGCGCCACCTCCGACGCAACCTGGCGGCGGGCACGCTGATGGTGGTCGGCGTGGCCCTGATTCTTGCCGGCTGAGACCCGGGCAGTACCCCGATGAACAGTCGCACCGAGACGCTGGATATCAGATCGCCCTCGTGACTCCTCCCCCCTCATGTGCCCCATTTTTTCTTCTGTTCCAATGCATTTCGTCTTGAATGCCGACGGGCATGAAGAGGGCGCTTAATTCAATTGCAATTCCAGTCAGTTCGGATTTCACACCAACAGGAGAGTATTTTTTATAACTATATCAGTTTCGCAGGAAAGATGCTCTTTGCCACTGCTTCATCGTTACTCTTCCATCCTTGTAAAGATATCAGCATTGACTGTATTCAATTCGGTATCCGGGGAGTGGCGAGGGTGTAATACTCATCCGCGAGAAAGGAAGCAAACCACTCCGGCCAGAGGTGGCCTGCCAATTGTCGGAAAAATTGATATTTCAGCCAAGGGGTGACTGTCAAATAGCTGAATTCTCACTGACCTTGGTAACAGATTGTGGGGAAAATAGCCGTTTCTTGTGAGAGTATTTTGGAAGCAACGAGCAGGCGGTAAGGTGGTTGCGAAAATCGGAGTTTTTATTTTCCGGAAACCATAATCTGTTTATCTTGCCGATGGCAGGTGTTTTTTTAATATTTTTCCGGAAAGTTGGAAGGTATTTCTGTTTGCGGAACGTTATTTCCTGAAAAAACGGCATGATGAATATGTTGTGGTGGAAAATGGCAGGATATCTTCAGGATATCGAAAGTTTTTTCTGACTTGCTGTTTGAACATTGTTTTTTTTGATCTTCTATTTCAAGGTGTTATGAGGTCAAAACCTTATTGGTCGTTAGGCTGTTGCGTAAGTGTAGGGAGAGATATGCAGCCTGGCATGGTTTGTGTACCAGCCGTCTGTAATGATTCTATAGACTGTGTTGGCGTGTCTGCTTGTGGATCGATAGGATGGACTGCTTCGTGTTCCGTCCTTCCGGGCTGTCGGCCCGAATGTATGGATAGTTACCGCTCTGAGCGCTCCATCTATCCATACGTTCGAGCCGACAGCGATTCTTAACCAGGGCAAGCAAAAAACGGTATTTTTTTCTGGTGTGCTAGTCTCTCGGCTCAACAGCGCCTGATGGGTGTGAGGAGAAAATGATGAAGAAGACATTTTTGAAAGGGGTGGTGCTTGCTGTTGCTGCAGTCGGGTTTATGGCTGGCGGCGTTATGGCGACCATGACCCATTATGATGTTGCTGGCGGAGTCAATGACAATCCTACCTCAAGTGTTTCCTTGAGTAATGTGTCCACGTTTGGTTGGACTAGTATCGATGTTGGCCTGGCTGATGGCCTGGATGATGTCGTCTTTGATCTTGATGCTGGGCAATCCTATACATTCGATTTTCTCTCTCTGTCATTAAATGGCAATGGTTTGGGGACGTTTGACATCTCTGCCAGTTTGGTGTTTGAAGTGCCTGAAATTGAAAGTTCATCCGAAGGTGGCGGGTGGTGGTTAACCAAAAATTGGTGGGGTACTTATACTTCCGGAAGTTTATCATGGTCTGATAATACTCCAGACCATTTTATTATTGGTGGAGACTATGTTACAATAGATTTCCTTGATTTGGCAGGATGTGAACCTACTCAAGATTTCACTATTACTGCTACTGTAACTAATCATGGCGTTGCTCCCGTGCCAGAGCCTGCCACCATGCTGCTATTCGGAACCGGTCTGTCAGGTTTTGCCGCTATCGGTCGCAGGAAGATGAAGAAATGACAAGCTGGTCAGCCTGTTGAAGAAAAAAATGCTCTGCTTCCCGGCAGAGCATTTTTTTTTGCACGCGAGAGCTGTGCATAGGGCATTTCATGCCCAACACCCCTCTGTCGGTATCGCCGTCCTGGTGACTTTACAGCCCTGAACAGTCCACCACCGCCCACTTTGTCATTCTCCACGTCCCGGCCAGCCAGATAAAGCGTCAGGAGCGGTACGCCCAGAAAGGTCCTGAAGTTCCTGCGACATTAATAACAAGTCAGTTGTTGAAGATGTCTGCCTGGAAGATGGTAGCACCGGCAATCCATTCCTCGACCTGCTCATGAACGAGAATACCATCAGGGCTGGATGGTTTCTGCGTTGCCGGAAAGAGGTGCATCTGGGATTATCTGGCCCGGATTCTTTTCAGCCGGTAAATTGTGAGGAGCGCTCCTGCCGGGAGAGTGCGCGTGAAGCCCAGGTATTCTGTTTTGTGCAGTCGTGGGGTAATTCCCGGAAGCTGTTCCTGTATGCGCGTCTGCCTGTGCCGCAACCCGACGGCGGACACGCTGATGGTGGCTGTGGTGGCTCTGATTCTTGCCGGTCGAGGCCGTGACGGCATGAAAATCCGCCCCGCCTGCGAAATTTCTTTGCAAAGTTATGGTTTTTTTGTATCAATTACTATTTTTGGCTCAACTGTTCCGGGTGAAGAAGAAGGGGAGTTCCCGGAAGGAAACCGGTTGGGCAATACCGGGAAAATGTGGTATTGATCATGAACAATCATCTGTTGGCATTAAAGGATTTCAGCAAGCAGCAGCTGCAGTCGCTGATCGTACGCGCCATGCGCCTGAAGAACGAGAGCCGGGAAGGCAGGCAGCATCGGCAGCTTGCCGGGCAGACCCTCTGTCTGCTCTTTGACAAGCCGTCCACCAGGACCAGGGTCTCGTTCGAGGCCGCCATGTACGGCCTGGGCGGGCAGGTTATCTTCATGTCGAGCCGGGAGAGCCAGCTCGGTCGCGGCGAGCCGCTCAGCGACACGGCCCGGGTCCTGGCCCGGTACGTGAACGGTATCGTGGTGCGCACTTACGGCCAGGACGTGGTC
This sequence comes from Desulfobulbaceae bacterium, assembly GCA_015489765.1. Classification (GTDB taxonomy): domain Bacteria; phylum Desulfobacterota; class Desulfobulbia; order Desulfobulbales; family Desulfobulbaceae; genus DRLX01. Next base: position 1,112 of record WFZC01000288.1, on the reverse strand, counting down.
GAGGAGCTGGCCCGCTATTCCGATGTGCCGGTGATCAACGCGCTCACCGACCTGTACCATCCCTGTCAGATTCTCAGTGACATCATGACGGTGATCGAGCAGAAGGGCGCACCCGAGAACCTGAAGATCGTCTGGCTCGGCGACGGTAATAACATGGCCAACTCCTGGATCGAGGCCGCCTCGATCCTGGGCTTTCCGCTGACCCTTGCCTGTCCCGAGGGCTACGGACCGGACGAGCGGGTGCTCACGGAGTCCCTGGCCCGGGCCAGCCAGCCCATCACCCTGCTCCATGATCCAGTGGCGGCGGTCAAGGACGCCGACGTGATCAACGTCGATGTCTGGGCATCCATGGGCCAGGAGGACGAACAGGAAAAACGGGTCCGGATTTTCCAGCCCTTTCAGCTGAACAGTGAACTGCTGGCCCATGCCGCCCCTGATGCCGTGGTCCTCCACTGCCTGCCCGCGCACAGGGGGGAGGAGATCACCGGGGAGGTCCTTGAAGGCAACCAGTGCGTGGCCTTTGACCAGGCCGAGAACAAGATGCACATCCACAAGGCGATCCTGGATACCTTGCTCGGCGGAAGCTGTGATCCCGCCTAGCTGTTGTATCCCCGGCCGACAGCCCGGGCCCCACGGAAGTGCTGCCGCGCCCGGCCCGGGACCGTCAGTTTTTTTCTCAACTTATCGCAACGACTGAACCATGAGTGTAGAAAAGATCGTTCTGGCCTACTCCGGTGGCCTTGATACCTCGGTGATCCTCAAGTGGCTGGCCGAGGAATACCAGTGCCCGGTCATCGCTTATGCCGCCGACGTCGGCCAGCACGAGGACTGGGACGCGGTCCGCGAAAAGGGGCTGGCCACGGGTGCGGAAAAGGTGATCATCTCCGACCTGAAGGAGGAGTTTGTCCGCGACTATATCTTTCCCGCCTTTCGCGCCAATGCCATCTACGAAGGCTCCTATCTCCTCGGCACCTCGCTGGCCCGGCCGGTCATCGCCAGGGAGCAGGTGCGCATCGCGGAGCAGGAGGGCGCGGACGCGGTCAGCCACGGCGCCACCGGCAAGGGCAATGACCAGGTCCGCTTCGAACTCGCCTACCTGGCCCTGAACCCCC
>WFZC01000287.1 GCA_015489765.1 Desulfobulbaceae bacterium | reverse complement strand
GTATTGCATGTGTCAAAAAATGAAGTAAACCAAGCCTGTTCTCAATGCCGGGTGGTCATGTTGGACAAACAAAATGATGCCAAGGAAGCCTGGGTGCTGGCCGTGAAGATACTGCAGCAATTCCGGCAACTCACTCCTGTGTTTCAAGGCTATAAAATTGTTGACTGGGAAGGTATTGGCAGAAGAACAAGAACGAAAAACATCGATGGGCAGGACCGCCTGATGCCGGGGAAGAGCAACTGGCCAGAGGCCGATGCCATACGTCGGAAAACAGGTCGATTCATTTCCAGACATCGACCCAACAGTACGGCACCGATTTGCTTTCCGCGCATTCTTTTTGGCCTGCCGCTGCATTTTTCATTTTTCAGCGATGGCCATATCCCACCGGATACAGACCTGTCCGCAGTCAGTGGCGGAACGGTGTATGATCGAATAGCCAGCCCTCTCATCCTGAAACCCGTTGCCGTTGGATATGGCGAATATAGGCCAACCGCCCTTGTGCTGCCGTATGACCACATTGAAGCATGTACGTTTCAACTCGAGTATGCCAAAAAGGAAAACAGGAGCGAGGCCGAAAAAGAGGGCAAACCATATCGGTGGACACTGGGTGGTAAAGAGCTTTGGGGCTCTAATGACGTAAAAAAGGTCATGCCTGTCAAGAAAAACGACGGCACCGACTCCCTCACCGCCTTTATGAATTTTTTCAAGCAGGGAGGGCAGATCGATGAGTGAACAGTACCTTGTCAGCCTGTTCATTGGCCCGGTGCAGGATTTCATTGCCGCGGCCCTGCGCACCCGGGACCTCTGGTTTGGCTCGCACATGCTTTCCGAGGTGAGCCGGGCCGCGGCCGGAGGCATGAAGAAAAGTGGTGCGCAACTGATCTTTCCCCATGCTGTCACGAATATTGGCAACGTGGCCAACCGGGTCCTGGCCCTGACAACGGCCGCAAACCGGGAAGCCGTCATAACGGCCGGGAAAGAAGCGGCACACAAGAAGATGCAGGCATTTCTGGACCAGGCGAAAAGAGCATCACGAAAAATCGCAGATAGTGCCGGGGTCGCCACCATCATTTATGACAATATCTGGGATAGCCAGACAGATCCTGCCGATCTGCTGGAATTGTACTGCACGGCCGTGCCAGTTGATGGGAACTATGCCGACGCCAGGAGACGACTGGATCAACTCACCATGGCCCGCAAGAACAGCCGCGATGTTTTTCCGGCCCGGGATGGTGTCCCGGGCAGGCCCAAGTCCTCCCTTGATGGCCGCCGGGAAACCGTGCTAGTAGACCCGGGTAACAGGGAAGAATCCCAGCGTAGGATTATCCGGCGCAGGCTGCGCATGGGCAAGAATGAACAGCTCGATGCCTTGGGGCTGGTCAAGCGGCTTGCCGGCGGCATCGTTGACCAGTTCACGCCCACCACCAGGATGGCGGTGGATCCCTGGATCAGGAAGGTGGAAGCGACAAAACACGGTTCAGCCACACTGGAGTCCATACGGGCTGAACTGGACAAACTCGCAAACCAGCAGGCACCATGCATCAGCCGTGTCAAGGGAAATGGGGGAATATACGATGCCATGCCCTATGATGCCGGCCTGCTATACCCCGGTCCATTGGGGGCGGCCCTACGGGACAGCGAGGACGGCGGAGAAAAAGATATTCTCCAGCACCTGAAGAAGATCCTTGGCTGGGGGGTCTGGCAGACCCATGGCAGACCCTGTCCCTATTATACCCTGATGCTTGGCGATGGGGATTATATGGGGGATCTGCTTGACAAGGCAGAAGATGCCCCGGCCCACCAGGAAGTTTCGAGGGAATTGGCTTCATTTGCCGCATCCGTGCCTGAGATGTGCCGGGAATATCGGGCCCACTGCATCTATGCCGGGGGCGATGATATCCTGGCCATGGCGCCACTGGATACAGCCCTTGACCTCGCCAATGCGTTGCAGAATCTTTTTGGAACCGCTCTCAAAACGGTTGGGGAAGGAAAAAGGCCAACTTTCAGCATTGGCCTGGTCGTCGCCCACATGCAGACCCCTCTGGGCCGGGTACGGCGTCTGGTCAAAGAGGCGGAGAAATTTGCCAAGGACGGCCCGGAAGACGCAGAGCCTCGCAATGGACTGGCCATCCTGGTGGCGCCCCGGTCGGGCCGGGAACTTATGGTCCGGTTCAGGTGGGATGACGACCGGCTGCCCCGGTTCAGGAAGCTTGTCGAGTTGTACCAGCAAGAGAAGCTGCCCAGCCGTTTCGGGTACAGCCTGCAGCAACTGGCCTATGAGCTTCCCAATACCCAGGGGCATGATTTCACACGCATCCATGATCTGGAACTGCAACGGATACTCAAGCGGAAAAACAGCAGCGGCGGCCGGGAGACAATTGACCCAAAAACCATCGACCTGGTGATGGAGCATGCCGCATCGAGGCCCTTGGACACCGTTTTTCGTGAACATCTTGTTGCCAGGTGGTTCAGCGGCCATGTGGAGGAACAGTCATGAGCACAACTTGCTATCTCTTGGAACCTAGGGCGCCGCTTGTCCTGCGCACGGGCAGGCCGTTTGACCAGGCTGGCGATCCGGTCTCCCTGGCCTTTCCCCTACCGTCCACCATGGCCGGGGCCTGCCGCACCGCCCATGGTGATGGGAAAGGGCTCGATTTTACAGATCCGACAACGATCTCCCAGTTACGGAGCATCGCCATCCAGGGTCCCCTGGCTGCCGTGCTGGACGGTGACACGGTGCAACCGCTCCTGCCCCGGCCAATGGATTGTTTTTATTGCCGCAAGCCAAGGCAGGAGGCAGAGATACAGCCTCTTTATCCCCAGTCGATAAACGAGGGGGAATATGCGGACCTGCCCCATCCAGATCTGTTGCCGGTCTTCCTGCAAATCACGGACAAGGTCAAACTGGTCGTGGGTGATGGCTGGTGGACCTGGGACAACATGCAGGCCTGGCTTGAGGGCGGGAGTTTGTCAGGGGATGATCCGGCCGGGTTGGGCTGGTCCGGCCCTGTGCGTGATCTTCGCACCCACGTAGCCCTGGAGCCGGAGACCCTGGCGGCCAGGACCGGCATGCTGTTTCAAACCGAGGGATTGTCGTTCGCGTCCTGTCGCCGCAAGGGGATTTTTTCAGGCTGGCACAATAGCAGGCATGGCATTCTCGTCCGACTGCCTACTGACCGGTTGGAGGTCTCATTTTGCCGCCTGGGTGGCGAGGGCCGCATCTGTTCCATTCATCCCTTGGAGGATGTTTGGCCCCGGATGCCGGATAAAGTTGAGAAATTGGTTAATAAATCAACAGGAATCCGCATCATTCTGGCAACACCGGCCATCTTTGCCGATGGGTGGCGTCCCGGCTGGCTTGATGAGGAGACGTTGGAAGGGACGCCGCCAAGCTGTGTTGCCCTTAGGTTGCGTCTGCGGGCGTTTGCGGCGCCGCGCTGGCAGCCGGTTTCCGGCTGGGATCTTGAAAAAAAACAACCCCGGGCCGTGCGCAGGATGATCCCGGCCGGTTCGGTGTACTGGTTCGAGGTGCTGGCGGGGAACGAGGAGATCCGAAG
>WFZC01000286.1 GCA_015489765.1 Desulfobulbaceae bacterium | reverse complement strand
GATCAATTACTGGTCACCTCGGCCCGGAGCCTGTCCGAACATCTGGATAAGGCCCTGGCGGCATTGGAGGCGGGAGCCAGTGAACTGTTACGCAAGGCTGCGCACGGACTCAAGGGCAATCTGCTCAACTTAGGCTTGTCGGAACATGCGCAGACAGCGGCAATGATTGAACAGCGGGCCGCCAATAAGGAGACCCGGTCCTGCCGCGGCCCGCTTGTTTCCCTGCAGACCGCCTTGACAGAGCTTACGGAATAGGGGGTGGAACACCTGACTCGCTCAACTTGTGAAACAGGAAAAAACCAGTCTTGCCGGGATAGTCACAAAATTATTCAAATTCCAGAATCACCTGGTCCACGTTCAGACTGTCACCACGATTACAGCATACCCTGGCGACAACCCCATCCACAGGGGCCCGGAGTACATTTTCCATCTTCATCGCCTCGATGACAGCCAGTTCCTGCCCTGCCTTGACGGCGTGGCCTTCCTCTACCCGCAGCTGAACCAGCAGGCCGGGCATGGGCGCCAGCAACACCTTGGCCCGGTCATCCATCTGTTTCTTCGGCATCAGCAGATACAGTTCCGCGGCCCGCGGGGTCAAAACAAGGGTCCTGGTTGTTTTCCCTCTATGGACTATCCTGTAACCAAGGCCATCCCGGGCCACCTGAAAGGCAAGTCGGCGCCCGTCTATAGTTGCCCGTAAAATATCCTGACAAAACGACCAGTCCGTCTGGACACAGTACTGCTGTCCGTTACAGAACACTCGATAGCCGCAGTCCGCCTGGTACGGCCTTACCGTAACCGGGTGTTGTTGTTCTTCAGCAATCACCACCCAGTCATCCAGAACCCGCCGTTCATGGCCGGGCAGCTGGCCGCTGATCCGGGCCGCCCTGTCCATATATAACCTGTGCACAATCGCGGCAATAACAATGGGCAGGTTTGGACCAGCTGTCACGACATCTTTATCCCTGAACCCATGTGGAAATTCCTGTTCGATAAAGCCGGTGTGCAATACTCCCCGCCTGAAGCCCGGATGTGTCATCAGAGCGCCGAGAAAGCCGACGTTATGGCGCACGCCGTCAATCACATATTCATCCAGGGCCTCCTGCATGAGGGTGATTGCCTCCTCCCTGTTCCGACCGCAGGTAATGAGCTTGGCAATCATCGGATCGTAGTACATGGAGATTTCGCCCCCTTCAAAGACGCCGGTGTCCACCCGGATTTTACCGGCATCATCCTCCGGGGGCTGGTAACGGACAAGTCGGCCGGTAGAGGGAAGAAACGTGCGCAAAGGATCTTCGGCATAAATACGGCTTTCCACGGCCCAGCCGCTCAGCGTGACTTCCTCCTGGGCAAGCGGAAGAGACTGCCCGGCCGCAACCTTTATCATAAGTTCCACCAGATCCAGGCCGGTCACCATTTCCGTGACCGGGTGCTCAACCTGGAGCCGGGTATTCATCTCCAGGAAAAAAAACTCTCTGTCCTGGGTGGCAATAAATTCCACGGTCCCGGCCGAACAGTAATTGACCGCCCTGGCCAGCCGGACCGCCTGCTCCCCCATGGCCCTGCGGGTCTCCTCATCGAGCAGGGGGGAAGGCGCCTCTTCGATTATCTTCTGGTGCCGACGTTGCAGCGAGCATTCCCGCTCGCCAAGATAGATCACGTTGCCGTGGCCATCGGCCATGATCTGGATCTCGACATGGCGCGGCCGGTTGATATATTTTTCAATCAGCATTCGGTCATCGCCGAAACTTGAACGAGCTTCGCTGGCTGCCCGCTCAAAACCCCGACGACACTCTTCTTCATTGCGGGCGATGCGCATGCCCTTGCCGCCACCGCCGGCAGAGGCCTTCAGCATAACCGGATAGCCGATCTCAAGGGCCACCCGGGCGGCATGGTCTCCGTCCCGCAGGATTCCATCGTAGCCGGGAATGCAGTTCACCCCCGCCTCGGCGGCAATCCGCTTGGAGGTCATCTTGTCGCCCATGGCGGTGATGGCCTCTGAAGGCGGCCCGATAAAAACGATATTCTCCCTGGCCAGCCGGTGACATAACTCCGCGTTTTCAGAGAGAAAACCATACCCGGGATGGACTGCTTCCGCATCGGTGGTGCGGCAGGCTTCAATAATGGCGTCCATGCGCAGGTAACTTTCGGCAGCGGGATCTTTGCCGATATACACGGCCTCGTCGGCCATCTGCACATGCAGCCCGTTGCGATCGGCATCGGAATAAACGGCAACCGTGGCAATACCCATGGCCCGGGCCGTCCGGATAATCCGACAGGCGATCTCACCCCGGTTGGCAATCAATATTTTTTTGAACATAATCGGTTTTACAGGGGAATATTTCCGTGCTTACGCCAGGGGTTTTCAAGATTTTTTCCCCGCAGCATGGCAAGGGAGCGACAGATACGGGTGCGGGTGTTGCGCGGTAGAATAACATCATCGATAAAGCCGCGGCTGCCGGCAACAAAGGGATTGGCAAACCGGCCGGTGTATTCATCGGTGCGCTGTTTAATCCTATCAGGATCACCGCTCTCCCGACGAAAGATGATTTCAACCGCCCCTTTGGGCCCCATGACCGCGATTTCCGCAGTTGGCCAGGCAAAGTTGACATCACCGCGCAGATGCTTGGAGCTCATCACGTCATAGGCGCCGCCATAGGCCTTGCGGGTGATCAGGGTTACTTTAGGAACCGTGGCCTCGGCAAAGGCGTAGAGCAGCTTGGCGCCGTGCTTGATAATACCCCCGTATTCCTGACTGGTGCCCGGCAGGAAACCAGGCACATCCACAAAGGTGACAATGGGGATGTTAAAGGCATCGCAGAAGCGGACAAAACGACCCGCCTTACGGGCCGAGGCAATATCGAGACATCCGGCAAGCACCATGGGCTGGTTGGCGACAATGCCGATGGTAGAGCCCTGCATACGGGCAAAACCGATGATAATATTGGCCGCATAGTCAGGTTGCAATTCAAAAAAATCCCCCTCGTCCACCACCTTGACAATCAACTCCTTCATGTCATAGGGTTTGTTCGGATCACCGGGAACAAGGGTATCGAGTGATTTCTCGATTCGGTTAGCGGGGTCGTTACATGGCCACACCGGTGGTTTTTCCCTGTTGTTTGCCGGCAGAAAATTGACAAACCGGCGCAGCATCAGCAGGGCTTCCACGTCGTTGGCAAAGGCCAGGTCCGCCACCCCGGAACGGCCGGTATGGGTCATGGCGCCGCCAAGCTCTTCGGCGCTGACCTCCTCGTGGGTAACCGTTTTCACCACCTCGGGTCCGGTAACAAACATGTAGGAGGTATCCTTGACCATGAAAATAAAATCCGTCATGGCCGGTGAATAGACAGCGCCACCGGCACAGGGGCCCATGATCATGGAAACCTGGGGAACCACCCCGGAGGCCAGGACATTACGCTGAAAGACATCCGCGTACCCGGCCAGGGCCTCGACGCCCTCCTGGATACGGGCGCCGCCCGAGTCATTGAGCCCGATCACCGGCGCGCCCTGTTTCATGGCATGGTCCATGATCTTGCAGATCTTGCCGGCATGGGCTGCGGAAAGAGAGCCGCCAAACACGGTGAAATCCTGGCTGAACACAAAGACCAGGCGACCGCAGACAGTCCCGTAGCCGATAACAACCCCATCGCCGGGGATTTTCTGTTTTTCCATGCCAAACTCGACACAGCCATGTTCGACAAACATGTCCCATTCTTCAAAGCTGCCCTGGTCAAGAAACAATTCTATCCGCTCCCGGGCGGTGAGCTTGCCGCGCTTATGCTGCCGCTCGATACGGGCGGCGCCGCCGCCGAGCCGGGCCGCCTCCCGTTTGGCCTCGAGACGTTGTATGATGTCCATATTATACATGGTTTTTTTCTTTTGCAGAAGAGTTGCCACAGAGTTCCGTCAAAACGCCAAATGTGGAGCGGGGATGAAGAAAGGCGATCTGTTTGCCGCCGGCTCCCGGTATCGGCTGCTCATGGATCAAGCGACAACCTGTATCTTTCGCCTGCCACAACTGCTCTTCCAGGTTGTCACTCCGGTAGGCGATATGATGAATCCCCTCGCCCCGTTTTTCCAGAAACTTTGCCACCGGACTGTCCGGAGCCGTGGGTTCCAGAAGTTCAATATGGGTTTCGCCAAGGCTG
>WFZC01000285.1 GCA_015489765.1 Desulfobulbaceae bacterium | reverse complement strand
TTTCCATACGGAGAAAACCTTTTGAATTCTGTGCACTGGCGCGCTTTTCTCCTGCTGACCCTCCTTGTTACCACCATCTACTCGAATTCGTTTTACGCATCCTGGCACCTGGATGACGAACCGAACATCCTCACCAACAGCAAGATCCACCTCACTTCCTTGTCAGAAAAATCTGTCCTGGCAGCGCTGACCGCGAATCCCACCCGCCCGGAAAGCTCAAAATTCTATCGCCCTGTTCCGTGCCTGACCCTGGCCCTTAACTGGTACTGGGGCCGCGATAATACCCTTGGCTACCACCTCGTCAATATCGCCGTTCATGTCATCACCAGCTTTTTCATATTCCTGACCACGGTGCAATTACTTGAACTGGCAGAAACATCCATTACCCTCCCGACAAACAAAAAATATTTCATCGCCCTGCTGACCGCTGCCCTCTGGGCTGCTGCACCGCTACAAACCCAGGCCGTCACCTATATTATTCAACGCATGGCCTCCATGGCGGCGATGTTCTATATAATCGGTCTCTATACCTATATCCTGGGCAGAAGAAGCCAGGGCACGAGACGGAACATGCTGTTCTTTCTATGTTTTATCGCATATCTTCTTGCTCTTGGAAGCAAGGAGAACACCGTCATCCTTCCTCTTGCACTCTTGCTGATTGAATTTACTTTTTTCCAGAAAGACAAAAAGATCAACAGGACAACATACATCTGGACGACTTTTTTCCTCTTGGCCAGCCTTGCCGGGATCATCTTTCTGGCCTGGGCCATAGGTACCAACCCCCTCTCTTTCATCTCAGGGTACGCTAACCGCTCCTTCACGCTCAGCCAACGGCTATTGACAGAACCAAGAATCCTGGTGCAATACCTTGTTCAACTGCTGCTTCCCCGTACCAGCTCTCTCTCCATAGAGCACCAAGTAACTGTTTCAACGTCTATTTTTACACCCCCAACCACCCTGGCTGCTATTCTCTTCATCCTGGCTATCTGCGGTCTCTCTCTCTACTATCTCAGGAAGTTTCCTCTTATCTGCTTTCCCATTGTCTTTTTCTTTCTCAACCAGCTCATAGAATCCACCATCCTTCCGCTGGAACTTATTTTTGAGCACAGGAACTACCTCCCGTCCAGCTTTATTTTTCTGCCAGCCAGCTTTCTTCTCGCCAAAGCCATCTACAGACACAACAAGGTGTCACCCTTCCTCAAGACAACATTTGTCATCGCCACCACCATGTACCTCCTGCTGTCCGGCCTGGCGACCTACAGCCGCAACTCGGCATGGGCAAATGAAGGCACCCTGTGGAGCGATGCATTACGCAAGGCACCTGCAAGCGCCAGGGCTGCCCACAATCTCGGGCGCTGGTATCGGAAGCGGGGTAACTTTCAGCAGGCATTAAAAATGTTTCAACTGGCCTATGCCAACTCGGCCTCCTCGCCAAGCCCAAAACAGACTGTTCTCGCCTCGCTCAATGGCATGGCATCCATCTATTTTATTCTTGGCCAGAAGCACAAGGCCATATCTCTTTTTGAACAATGCCTGCAGGTGAAAAAAACCGATGAAGCCTGCTTGAAAAACATCGCCCTTACCTGGACACTGACAGGGAAATACCGTGCTGCTTACGATAAGGCCAACCTGCTCACGGAAACATATCCAGATAATCCCGACTACCTTTACACGAAAGGATTCATCGCGTTGTTAGCTGGAAAATATGCTGCATCCCGCACCATCCTGGCCAGGGCTCTCACCTTCGCACCGAACGACAGGAAAATAAACCTCGCTCTTGGCATTGCCCTGAAAAAACTTGGCGCCTACCCCAATGCAGCTTTTTTCCTTCGCAACACGATACAACTTGATAAAGATAACGTGGATGCATACCTGCAGTTGGCAGATATATACATACGCATGAAGAACACAAAAAAGACGAAGACAATTATCAACCGTACAATAAACACATTCCCTCTCCCGGAAATACTCCACAGGCTATCAGAACTGGCCCGGGTTTCCCCCGGCCTGCTTGCAACTGACCAGTTAACAGCATCCCTGCAACAAGAGATAGCAAATATCGGCATGTCTTCTGACAAACGTTAACCGTAAAGCTAAAAATTCATCATGAGACGACCAATCAATCTAACAACAAAATCATATTTTACATATTACTATTCAACCATACTCGTCGTCTTACTGGGGCTTGCTGCATCATTGTATTCATGTTATTCTCACTATCTCATCTACACCGATATTGGATATAGTAGTTTCTGTGCCCTTACCCAATCAATCAATTGCGATACTGTCGCACAAAGCCCATGGTCAATTTTTCTTGGCATACCAATGTCATGGTGGGGGGTAATCAGTTTCACGTCCTACCTGTTTTTCTTGCCATCACCTAAAAAAAACTGGCAAGAAACCGCATCGTACTGGAATATTCTTTTAATATTTGGGATAGTGTACTCAATATTCTCCGTTACTCTTGGCATAATCTCGGCCACACAGATACACTCTATATGTATCGTCTGCCTCACAGTCTACGCTTGTCACTTCACCCTTACCTATATCTCCTGGCTTGTCAAAAAACGAATTGCCCTTCACAAGGCCACGTCCGATGGGGCCTCTGTTCACAAACCAAAAATTCCCGCAAGACAATTCGCCTTGTTTGTTTTCGGCGTGTTGGTGGCTATCCTATCTCTCAAGCTGTTCCTCCCTGCGTACTGGCTCTTTCCCCTTGCTCCTCCCGACCAACATATCAAGCATGGCATTACCAGTAATCTCCATCCCTGGATCGGCGCCGAGCACCCACAGTTAACAATAGAAGAATTTTCAGATTATCAATGCTTTCAATGTTCTAAGATGCATTTTTTCCTGAGAAAACTGATCGCACGTTACCCCGACAAGATCCGCCTCGTCCACCGCAACTTCCCCCTGGATAACAGCGTGAACAGTATCGTCACTCCGACCCCCTTTCATGTTGGCTCAGGCAAACTGGCCATGCTGGCAATCTACGCAATGTCCAAGGGAAAGTTCTGGGAAATGAATGATGCCATCTATGAAATGATTCGAAACAGGAACAAGGAGATCTCCCTGTCGGAACTGGCAAAAAAAACAGGACTCAATGCCAACAATCTGGCCCGCGCCCTCAAATCTAAAGAAATAGCGGAGCTGCTGCGACGGGACATCTGGAGGGGAATGAAACTTGGCCTGACCGGGACACCCGGCTTTGTCATCAAGGGCAAGCTCTATATGGGCACCATACCGTCAGACATACTCAATCAAGTCACGCGATGAACTACGAGAGAGATAACATGCGGAGCCATCATCGCTTGCCATGGACATCGCTCTTGTCACTGGGCATAATCCTGTTCATCTTCTCTATTCTTGTTCTGGCCGCTGTTCCTCCTGTCAGTCGTGATGCCCTGACCCACCACCTGGCAATCCCCAAAGTATACCTTCAGCATGGACAGATATTTGAGATTCCGGCACTAAATTTCTCCTACTATCCCATGAACCTGGACCTGTTGTACATGGTCCCCCTCGCATGGGGCAATGATATCATCCCAAAATATATTCACTTTTCCTTTGCTCTATTGACAGCCTTCCTGCTGTATGGATATCTGAAAAAAAAAATCGGGGCCGACTGGGGCCGGCTTGCCGCCCTTTTCTTTCTCTCCATACCCATTATCACCAAGCTGTCCATCACAGTATATGTCGACCTGGGCCTGATTTTTTTTACCACAGCCTCCCTTCTTTTACTGTTTCGCTGGATTGAAGAAGGATACAAAACGCGCTTCCTCATCCTTTCAGCTCTCTGTTGCGGCCTGGCGGTTGGAACGAAATATAACGGCCTTATCAGCCTGCTTATCCTTTCTGCTCTTACACCGATTCTCTATGCCCGATCCCAGACCAGCCCGCCGAAAAATACAAAAATACTTGCCTATGCCCTTCTCTTCATGTTCGTAGCCGTGGCGACCGCCTCGCCCTGGTTCATTCGCAACTACATCTGGACAGGCAATCCGTTGTATCCTCTCTTTCAAAAGTTTTTTCACCCGGAAACTCAACAGGCCCACTCAAGAGGGCTGGGAATCTTTGCCACCAGGCACCTTGTTTTCGGCGAAACGCCGCTACAGATCGCTCTGCTGCCTTTCCGGGTCTTTTTCCAGGGCCAGGACAACAACCCGCAATATTTTGACGGTAAACTCAATCCATTCCTCCTTTTTCTTCCCCTGGCAGCTTTTCTCTGTCCCGGCCAAACCAAAATCCTTCGTCTCCAAAAAAGAACCATGGTCGTTTTTTCGACGCTTTTTTTCTTCATTGCCATGTTTCAAACCGGCATGCGGGTGCGCTATATTGCTCCCATCATTCCCTTTCTGGTCATCCTCTCAATTTTCGGCATCCATTCCCTTCATTCACTTCTTAGCCGGCACCTGCAGAACAGATCGGCTACTCTTTTTCTGACCGCAATCCTCATTCTCACGGCCCTCTCATACAACATGAACTATCTCGTGGGACAGTTCCGACTGGTGCAGCCATTATCTTATCTCAGCGGCAGAGTCGATAGAGAGAGTTACATCACTCGCTTCAGGCCCGAATATCCTGTGATTCAATATGCCAACAGGCAAAAGAATATTTCTTCAAAAACACTCTGCCTTTTTCTTGGCAACAGGGGATATTACATGGATTTTCCACACATTTTCGATGTTCCGACCAGTAAAGGCAGCCTCTTTTCCCGTTTGCTTTCCCGTGCCTCAGACGCTTCCACTCTTGCAAAAATAGTGAGGGAGATGGGTATCAACAGGATTCTGCTTCGCAATGATCTTGTTGAAAACTGGATCCGCGGCCTAAAAGAACACAGGAGAATCGTTACTTTTTTCTTCCAAGATTATCTTCAGCTCATGTATACTGCTAACGGGTATACATTGTATGAGATCCGTCCCCCCTCAATCACTCGAACCAACAACATCGAATGAAAATCCTTGGCATTCACGATGGCCATACAGCGACGGCCTGTTACGTTGAAAACGGAAAGATAGTTGCAGCCATCAGTGAAGAACGACTGACCAGGATTAAAGGCCAAGGCGGTTTTCCCGAGAAGGCCGTTCGGTACATCCTTCAAAGCGAAGACCTTTCCCCGAGTGACCTGGACGTGGTGGCGTTGACAGGGCTTCTCAAACCCTTGACCAGTATCAGCGAATACCAGGAAGGACGCCAGAAATACTTCCCGAAATTCATCCGCTTTTATCCCGGCAATCCACGAAAAATTATAGAATATGTGGTTTCTCGAGGTGGAAAACAGCGACTTCAGAACAAGGCGCTCGTTGCGAAATTCCAGTCCCTGGGGATCCCTTTGGACAAAGTCCACCTGGTGGAACACCACCAGGCTCATGCCGCAACTGCCTACTACCTCTCTCCCTTTCACCTGGAGCACAGCCCCGTGCTGGTTATAACCCTGGACGGGTCTGGTGATGGACTGGCGGGAACAGTCTCCCTGGTTGATGGCCATGGAAAATGGCAGTGTTTGAAAAATATCTCCTCATTCGATTCTCTGGGCATCATCTACAGCAGGGTTACCCAGTATCTTGCCATGAAGCCTTGGGAGCATGAGTTCAAGCTCATGGGAATGGCCCCTTACGCTGCCCCTGAGTATGCGGAGAAGGTCTTTGACATTCTCCATCGTCATCTGCGTCTGTCCAAGGACGGACTCTCGTTTGAGAACCAGGGGAAACTCTGGGGAAACAGCCTCCTGGAACAGCTCAGGCATGATCTGCGGGGACACCGGTTTGATGCTGTTGCGGCCGGCGTCCAGCTCTTGCATGAACGTCTGCTCATTCCCTTTGTTGATAACTGGATAAAAAAAACAGGCGTCCGGAATGTTGCGGTGGCCGGCGGTTGTTTCATGAACATCAAGGCCAACAAACTGCTCCTGGAGCTTGACAGTGTGGACGACCTCTTTGTTATGCCTTCATGTGGTGATGAATCCTGCGCCATTGGTGCAGCATTGTGGGAAGGTGCCGGGTCCGGTGATGACGACCGAAAAGAAAATTTATCGGGATTGTACTGGGGGCCGCAATCGAGTGAACAGGAAATCATCGAAATCCTCGAGAGATATAATGAGGTCATCGCATATCGAAAATCGAATGATATCGAAATGGAGTCCGCCAGACTGTTGGCTGATCACAAGATCATCGGCAGGATGTCAGGAAGGATGGAATGGGGCTCAAGAGCACTTGGCAACCGGTCCATACTGGCCAATGCCAGCCGTTTGCAAAATATCAGAAAACTCAATGCCGCCATAAAGATGCGCGATTTCTGGATGCCCTTTGCACCATCCATCAGGTGGGAACGACGGCACGATTACGCGGTGATCTCAAAAGATATTCCTGCATTTCACATGGTCATGGGTTTTGATTCGACACCCCTGGCCAGGGAGCACCTTATTGCCGCCCTCCATCCCTATGACTATTCAATGCGCCCACAGTTTGTCAAAAAAGAACACAACCCAAAGTATCATCGCTTGCTAACAGAATTTGAAAAACTTACCGGATACGGCGGTGTCCTCAACACAAGCTTTAACCTGCATGGTTGGCCTATAGT
>WFZC01000284.1 GCA_015489765.1 Desulfobulbaceae bacterium | reverse complement strand
GGACCAGTCCATGATCTACCTTGACCGGCATGACCCTGAACTGTGGCTGGACGGCAGGAGCTACCAGCCGCTTTTTACCAGGAAAGACAAACCCGGCACCTCGCTGCGCTGGAGCACGGTGGAGCCCCGGATCATGTTCTATCTCGGCAGGCCCGGCAACGAGCATCTGCATCTTGGACGCTGGGACGTGGTCGACAATGTTGCCGAGAAACTGATCGACCTGAAGGCTTACAAAAAGATCAGTTTCGGCAAGGGAGAGGGTAATTTTACCTGGGACAGCACCAGGGCGGTAATTTGCGCCACCAGGAAAAGTGATAACAAAAACGTTCTTTTTATTGTCAATGCAGCCACCAGGACAAAGGGAGCGGACATCGATGTCGACAGTCTGAGTGAGTTGAAAAACTGTACCCTTTCGCCCCTGGGGAACTATATTGTTATCGGCGCCGATCTTGACGGCAGCGGCAGCGACCGTATCCAGGTGCGAAGCGCGGCCACCGGCGAGGTACTCTGGCAAGAGCATAGATACGGTCTGCCCAGCCATTTTGACACCCAGGTCGATGAACAGGGGAACGAGGTGATCGTCGGGGTCGGCAAGTCAGACCCATACAAGGGCATGGTCATCAAGCGGCGGCTGGCGGACGGCACAATTACCGTACTGGTCGACAGGGGATACGCGAGCCACACCTCGGGCCGCTGCATCAGGCGGAAAAACTGGGTTTATGTGACCTACCAAATTCGGGATGGTAACTCCTGGTGGCCCTTTCGCAACGAGGTCGTTGCCGTCAAGCTCGACGGCTCCCGCATCGAGCGGCTTGGCAATCTGCACGCCATCAAATTTGATTATCTTGCCGAATCACACGCCTGCCCCTCGCCCGACGGCACCAGGGTGATTTTTGCCAGCGACTGGGAAAAGGGTGCTTTTCCTGTCCAGGCCTATGTGATCGATCTGCGTGACAAAGTGATCAGGAAGAGGTAAACAACATGGCAGGCCATCTTTGATGAACTCGTAAAAAGTCCAGACAATGCTTAAAGATGGCTAAGTAAAAACACAGATATACAAGGAGTGGTGTTCTGTGGCGGATCTTGACTATACATGTAGTATGTCGAGAATCGCCACAGGACACACGACGCAGTAGATCGAAGTTTTTACGACGCCATCATCTTTATCTTTGTAAGTAAGCCTTTAAAACCACAAGGAGTGTTCCAATGAAAAAAATAGTCCTCTGTTGCGTGTTGTTTCTGTTTGCCATGGCCCAGGTGGCCATGGCCGCCCGGACCATCAAACTGGGCGTGGTGACCAAGCCCGGATCGGCCCAGAATATCGTTGCGGAAAAATTCAAGGAATTGCTTGAACAGCGCTCAAACGGCGCCTGGAAGGTGAAAATTTATCACTCCAAATCCATCGGCAACGAGACCGAGATCCTGCAGCAGATCCAGATGAACACCGTCCAGATGGGCGTAATTACCGGCGGCCCCTTTGACACCTTCGATCCCATTACCCGGGTCATCAACTATCCCTTTCTGTTCAAGGATTCGGCCCAGGCCGATCAGATCCTGGACGGACCGCTGGGCAGGGAAATCCTTGATGATCTGGCAACGGTGGGCTTCAAGGGGCTCGCTTTTTCGGAAAACGGTTTCCGCAACCTGACCAACAACAAACATCCGGTCAAGACGGCCGCCGATGTCAAGGGCCTGAAAATCCGGGTCATGGCCTCGCCGCTGCACAAGGCCATCTGGGAGGCCCTGGGCGCCAACCCCACCCCCATGCCCTGGCCCATTTATACCGAGCTGGAACAGGGCGTCATCGACGGCCAGGAAAACCCGCTCTGGGTCATGGAGGTCTACAAGTTTTATGAAATCCAGAAATACATGACCCTGACCCGTCACGTCTACTCGCCCCACATCGATGTCGCCTCCATGCTCTGGTGGAAGACGCTCAAGCCCGCCGACCAGGAGATGATCCAGCAGGCCATGGTGGAAGCGGCAAAATTTCAACGCAAGGACAACCGGGCCAAGGACGGCGCCCGCCTGGCCCTGCTGAAAAAAAAGGGCATGATCGTGGAAGAACATCCTGACCTGGCCTCGTTTCGGGCCAGGGTGGCAAACCTGAAAGACATGGACCTCTTCAAGGAGCCCAAGGTGCACACCCTGCTCCTGAAAATCATGGCGGCAACAAAATAACCGGCCGGGAGGCATGCTGCCATTGTCCCAAACGGGTAATGGCAGCGCCTCCCCTGCCCTGCTGATGGTCAGCGGCAGAAATTCCCAACCAAGGCCCGTGCTGACAACCCTGCAAAAATTCTGCGCCGCCCTCAACCAGGCCGTTGAATACCTGCTCTTCGGCCTTGGTCTGGCCATGGCCCTTGTGGTCGCGGTACAGGTGTTTTTTCGTTACGTCCTGAACGCCTCCCTGTTCTGGTCGGAAGAACTGGCCCGCTACATGCTGGTCTGGCTCAGCTTTTTCGGCGCCACCGTGGCCTACTACCGAAATCTCCATCCAGGTGTTGACGCCCTCACCGCGCGGCTGTCGCCCGGAAAAAACCGGCTGACCAGGCTCATGGTCCACCTGGTATGTATGGGGCTGGCCCTGATCATGATCATCTCCGGGACACAGTTCGCCTGGTTTGTCAGGGCCCAGATCTCCCCGGCCCTGGGCCTGCCCAAGTGGATCGTTCTCGCCGTTATCCCGGCAAGCGGTATCATTTTTTTCCTCCACGGGTTGGCCTTTTTTCTCAAAACAGCAAGGGATTGCACCGATGGGGCCTGAAATTCTCCTGCTGTCGCTGCTCATCCTTTTTGCCATCAACACGCCGATAGCCGTGGCCATCGGCGCAAGCTCGGTGCTGGCCATCCTGGTCCAGGGCAATTTTCCCCTGATGATGGTTGCCCAGCGCCTCTTTTCCGGCACCGATTCCTTTCCCCTGATGGCCGTTCCCCTGTTCATGTTTGCCGGCACGATCATGGAGGCGGGCGGCATCAGCCGCCGGATTATCGATTTTGCCAATGCCCTGGTGGGCTGGCTGCCGGGCGGACTTGCCGCGGTTACCATTGTCTCGGCCATGTTTTTTGCCGGCATCTCCGGCTCGGCCGCCGCCGATGCCGCCGCCGTCGGCGCCATCCTGATTCCGGCCATGAAGAACTCCGGCTATGATTCCGATTTCGCGGCAGCAGTGCAGGCCTCGGGCGGCTCCATCGGCGTGATTATTCCGCCCTCCATCCCCATGATTATCTTCGGCTTTCTGACCGGCGCCTCCATCGGCAAACTCTTTGCCGCCGGCATCATTCCCGGCATCCTCATCGGGCTTTCCCTGATCCTGGTTGCGACCCTGATTTCCATAAAACACGGGTATTCCGAGGCGGTTCCCTTTTCCCTGGCTGAGGTGTGGCGCACCCTGAAACGGGCGCTCCTGGCCCTCGGCGCACCCATAATTATCCTGGGCGGCATCCTGACCGGTGTCTTTACCGCCACCGAATCGGCGGCGGTGGCGGTTGTCTACGGGCTGCTGGTGGGCATGCTGGTCTACAGGAAAATTCACCTCCGGGACCTCTTTGTTCTCTTTCGGGACGGGGCCGTGACCTCGGCCATTGTCATGTTCATCATTGCCATGGCCTCGATCTTTAGCTGGATCGCCGCCATCGAGGACCTGCCGGCACGGCTGGCCGGCTCCCTGATGACCCTATCCGACAACCCGGTCATCCTGCTACTGCTCATCAATCTCATCCTGCTCATTGCCGGTACCTTTGTCGAAACCACCGCCGCCCTTATTCTACTGGTGCCCATGATCACGGCCATGCTGCCCTCCCTGCGCATCGATATGATCCAGCTCGGCGTCATCGTGGTCACCAACCTGGCCATCGGCATGCTCACCCCGCCCATGGGTATCTGCCTGATCGTCTCCGGCTCCATTTCCGGAGACAGCCTTAGCGCCGTCTCCAGGCGGGTCATCCCCTTTCTTGCCATCCTGATCATCGACCTGCTCGTCATCAGCTTCTGCCCGCCGCTCACCCTGTGGCTGGCCGGCATGGTCGGGAAATAGTCTTCCCATGTTGAAAAGATATTAAACGGCACCGGTTTTTGTCACCGGAGGAAATCACCAAATACGCAGCCTGGCGGCAGCGGAAAAAGGGTTGCCACCTGCATGTTTTCCCCGGTGATTATCACCCGGCTATCTGCTTGGATCATTGCCGGCAACGGCGAAAAAAGACATTCATATTCAGTATGTTACAGGAAATTTCCCCGGTATATTTTCATAATCGCCACCACCGCCGGCCAGGCATAAATTCCCCTGGTCCAACGGTTGTCAAATACGCGCCAATGGGGTATGATGAATTCCCATCAAAGTATCGTCAACCGGGACAACTTCAGCCCGCATATTCTTTTTCTCCATTTCCACGGGAAGGGTGACATGAAAACAGAGCCGACCAGAAAAACAAAGTTTATCTTCATTACCGGCGGTGTTCTTTCCTCTCTCGGCAAAGGACTGGCCGCGGCCTCCATCGGCTCTCTTCTTGAATGCCGGGGCATGAGTGTGACCTTCCAGAAGCTGGATCCCTACATCAACGTGGACCCCGGCACCATGAACCCCTTCCAGCACGGGGAGGTCTACGTCACCAATGACGGGGCCGAAACCGACCTGGACATGGGCCATTACGAGCGTTACACCGACGCGGTCATGGCCCAAAAGAACAACTACACCTCCGGCCGCATTTACTACTCGGTGATAACCAAGGAGCGGCGGGGCGAGTACCTCGGCGGCACCGTGCAGATGATCCCGCACATCACCGATGAGATCAAACGGGCGGTTCTCCAGTTAGACGGTTCCGTGGACGTGGCCATCATCGAAATCGGCGGCACCGTCGGCGATATCGAAGG
>WFZC01000283.1 GCA_015489765.1 Desulfobulbaceae bacterium | reverse complement strand
GCCCCCTTGTCCATGCCTTTGCCGAGCTCGTGTTCCATTGCATAGAACAGGTTTGTATTGTTTTAAAAAACCTTTTCCGCATTCCGCATCAGGGCGTGTCCGGTTTTGTCAATGAGCAGAAATCGGAGCAGCCCGCTGTCCCGAAGCATTTCAAGGTACCTTGTCACATCACTGTGATCTTTCTTTAAGCTCTTGGCAATTCTGTTAACGTTGATTGATGACGGAGAGGATGAATAAATAAAATTCAGGATTTTTTGAACACGGGAATGGTGCTGGATTTAATGTAACTTCTCAATAACTGATGGTAATTTGCTGCTAATTATATGGATTCCGGCCAACAGCCTGCCGGAATGACCCGGTTGCAGGCAATTCAGAGCGTCATCCCCGCAGTCTATTGGGCGGGGATCCAGACTTATATCACCACTTATTGAGAAGTTACGATTTAATCCTGTAATAGGATGGAATGTCGATATAAATACCTTTTTCAATAATCCCGATCAATGCCTGGTGGATGTCATCATGGTTATTATAGGTATTGAAGAGAGGATAGTAACCGATCTGCAGGTATTCATTGAACCAGCCGATCAGCTTTGGTGTTGATGCGACTTCAGTATCGGGCGAAGGCCGCAATCATTTTCAGAGTGTGGGGCTGCCATGGCAACTGTATAGCGAAAGAAAGGTACTGTTTATCGGGCAGATATGCGCATCAAAGGCCATCCCGGGTTATCCCAAACCTTTGATCGGCAATCCGAGGTAATGAGATAGGCTGAGGAGACAGAGGCTGCCCTGCGGACCGATGGCTACATCGGCAACGTTCCCCCAGGGAACATGCTGTTTGATGATGCCCTGGAAAAATACCTGGCAAAGGTTTCAAGCAAAAAGGCAAAGTCGACTCACCGGCACGAACTCTACCTGTCACGGTCGCTTTATTCCAACAATCTTTTGTAAGGTTTCCGTTTTTTATACGACTGCCTCATATGGAAAGAGGTATCGTTATGAAATTTTTATATTGGTTTGTACCGTCTATTCTCGCCGCTGCAGTGAATCCGAGAACAGAGTATGGAGTGGTAGACTTTGACAGCAACCATACCATACAGAGGTTGACCATATTCCGGGATTTCAATTTCGTTCCCGAATTTATACAGAAGTACAGATGAGAAACAATATTGCTGGATACAAGATAGACTAACTGGATTACGACTGGTCGTTGAATGAAAAGTGAGTATGTGTAAATACGGAAAAGGATAATCAAATGAGAGGCCAGAATCGGAATGATGCGCAGGGATGGGATAAACCGGTTACGGTGGTAACAGCAGCGGTAGTTCTGATTGCAGTTGGCACGCTGCTGGATGTCCCCGCATTCCTGCGCGAAATTATGTTGTGGATTGATCAGACGGGATGGTTCGGAATATTCGTATTTATCGCCATCTATATTGCGGCCTGCGTGTTTTTTGTACCGGGCTCAATGCTGACGCTCGGCGCAGGCGTGGTATTCGGCGTTATTAAAGGCTCAATCATTGTTTCTCTGGCCTCAACGTTAGGGGCCACGGCAGCGTTTGTCATCGGACGCTATCTTGCCAGGGACTGGATTACCAGCAAAATAGAAGGCAATGCAAAATTCAAGGCTATCGATAAAGCTATAGGCCGTGAAGGTTGGCGGATTGTATTACTCACCAGGCTTTCGCCGGTTTTCCCATTTAACCTCCTGAATTATGCTTTCGGCATCACTCGTATTTCCCTGGGACAGTATGTAATCGCTTCCTGGGTCGGAATGATACCCGGAACCATTATGTATGTTTATATAGGTTCGTTGGCCGGCAGTCTGGCAACCATAGGCACCGGCGGATCCCACCAGGAGAAAACTCCGGCACAATGGGCGCTGTATGTGGGGGGGATGCTGGCAACAGTCGTGGTCACCTTCTATATTACAAAAATTGCCCGAGCTGCTCTGGACGAAATATCGGAGCCTTCCCATGAACAATGAAGCGCCTTTTGAACTGAAACCTTTGGATAAATATAATCAGGCATTGTTGCAGAATGTGCATCCGGATGATTGGCAGAATCCTGTGCCGGCTGAGATATATAACCTGGTAGTGATAGGCGGAGGACCTGCCGGGCTGATTACAGCGGCAGGCGCGGCCGGTTTAGGGGCCAAGGTTGCTTTGGTTGAGCGTCACCTTATGGGGGGCGATTGTCTTAATGTGGGATGCGTACCTTCCAAGGCCCTGATAAGACCTTCCCGTTTGGCTGAAGAAATGAGGGAGGCTTCCAGATTCGGGCTGAACTCCACCAAGGTTACTGCCGATAATTTCAGCGAAGTTATGCGGAGGCTCAGGAGAATCCGCGCGGAAATCAGTTCCCACGACTCGGCCAAACGCTATCGTGATGAGATGGGGGTCGACGTATTCATCGGCAACGCTGAATTTTCAGGGGCTCGCACACTAAGGGTTGGCGATAGGGTACTGCGTTTCAACAAGGCAGTGATTGCCACGGGAGCGCGGGCGGTTCATCCACACTATCCGGGATTAGATGAGACCGGCTATCTTACCAATGAAACAGTATTCAATTTGACCGAACGTCCAAATCAGCTAATAGTTGTTGGCGGCGGCCCGATCGGCTGCGAGATGGCGCAGGCATTCCGACGTCTGGGTGCCGAGGTCACAATCATTCAGCGTACATCTCTCCTGCCCGGAGAAGACCCTGATGCCTCGAAACTGATAACACAGATATTTAAGCGCGAGGGTGTTCGGGTGATGTCGCATACAAAACTTCTGCGGGCCGAAAAAACGGCATCGGGCAAACGACTGATAGTAGAAGTTGGCGGAAGGGAGCAGAATATTGACGGCGATGAAATTCTGATTGGTGCGGGACGTGCCCCAAATGTTGCAGGGCTGAATCTGGAGATAGCCGGCGTCGAATATGAAGACCGCAAGGGAATCATTGTCAATGACAACCTGCGCACCACAAACCCGCATATCTTTGCTGCCGGCGATGTCTGTATGGCCTGGAAATTCACCCATGCGGCCGATGCGGCCGCCCGTATTGTAATTAAAAATGCGCTCTTTCTGGGACGGGCAAAACTCAGCAGTTTGAATATGCCCTGGTGTACCTATACCGACCCGGAGGTCGCTCACGTTGGGATGTACAAGGCTGATGCCGAAAACCGTGGAATTGCTACCGATACCTTCAGGGTTGAAATGGACGCTATCGACAGGGCTCAAACTGATGGCGAAACCGATGGATTTATCAAGGTGCTGCTAAAAAAAGGAACTGACAGGATTCTGGGGGCGACCATTGTCTCCGCACACGCCGGCGAGATGATCAGTGAAATATCGGTGGCAATGGCCGCAAATGCCGGCTTGAAAACACTATCCAGCGTGATTCATCCATACCCCACACAGGCAGAAGCAATCAAACGTATTGCTGATGCCTACAGTCGTACCCGACTGACTCCGCGCGTTAGCGCCATTATGAAATGGTGGCTGAAAAGGAAGATTGAGGGAATCTGGTAATTATAAAGGAATTTGTTTTTTTATTCATTAATGATGATCCCGTAAAAAGTCCAAATCGTTTTTAAAGATGGCTAAGTAAAAACATAGATGTACAAGGAGTAGTGTTCCGGGGCGGGTCTCAACTATACAGGTAGTATGTTGTGAATCGCCCCGGGAGACACGACGCAGTAGATCGAAGTTTTTACGACGCCATCATTAATTGGAACGTGAGTTCTGATGATTCCTGTAAGGACAGACCAATAATCAGATCAGATTACGGAAGCGAAGCACGGCGGTAATAGAGGCACAAAAACGGGTATATTATGAATATAGAAAAGTTTGAGCCAAGCGCATGGAAGCGGATGGAATTTGAGAATACACCGGTATATGTCCGGGATTGCGATCCCGGATGGTTTGTACCCAATCAAAGCGGAGATAAACTCCTCCAATCCGCCCTGGAGAATGGTTGTCCCGACAGTCTTGCGGCATTGCATTTCAGGCATCGTTTGCCCACAGGCGGAAAGAGTACGTATTCGGGACGCGATCGCCATCTTGATACAAATCATCTGCGTGAACTCTGGTTTCATCTGACGAACCGCTGCAATCTTGCCTGTCGTCACTGCCTCTTTGCTTCATCCCCCAGTGAAAAACTGGAACTTGCAACGGAAAAGGTGCTGAGACTGGTTGATGAGGCTTGTGCCTTGGGCTGCCGCGTGTTTGTACTTACCGGGGGAGAGCCATTTATCCACTCCGGGTTTTATGAAATTGTTGATGCAATGCTCGCGCATCCAAAAACTCATGTGGTTGTGCTCACCAACGGGACTTGTCTCTCACAAAACAGAGAAAAAATTATTCGTTGGGGTTCAGACCGTTTTCACTTGCAGATCAGTGTGGATGGACTGCCCCCCAGACATGATGCCATACGTGGCGCAGGAGCCTTTGAAAAATTAAAGAAAGATTTGCAGGGCCTGAAAGGAATCGGATTTCCGTTTACGGTCTCTATGTGTGTGGATGCCGGCAATGTAGACGATATGGCGGGAGTGGTTGAAACTGCGGCTGAGTTGGGAGCATCCAACGTGCATTACATGTGGCTGTTTATCAAAGGTCGTGCATCCAATGACCGCTTCGCACCAGTTGAACGTATCTTTGAATCACTTCGTAAAGCCGACAACACCGCTCACAAGATGGGCATAACCCTGGATAATATCGAAGCATTCAAGACACAGGTGTTTGCCCCGGCGGGAACCATCCATGACGGGTGTACCAGTGGCTGGGAGTCTGCGGCAATCGGCCCCGACGGTGCTCTTTATCCATCTGCGGCCCTGGTTGGTGTCAATGAACTGGCGACTCCTCTGCAAGAATCACTCAAGTCCGGCTGGCAGAAAAGCAAGATTCTCAACCGCATCCGTGAAACTTCGGCAGCGGTATTGGATGATCCGCTGCGCTTTATTGTGGGCGGTGGCGATATTGATCATAGCTACACCTTTGGCGGAACATTTGTGGGAGATGATCCATACTGGCCGCTTTACCGCAAGATTACGCTATGGCTGATTGCCCGGGAAGCCCGGCCTGCCCTGGATGACAGCCGTCCAGCGCTGCGGCTGAAGATGGGCGATGTTCTCAAAAGCTGCGGGGCGCATGGTCCAGTCGCGCGCGTCCATTCCAATTGTCTGCTTGCAACCGCGCAGACTGACAGCTTCATTTCAGTCAAAGAGTATTACTCTGAAGCAGCCCATAATACAAAAGAAGACATCCTGAATCCTGTTTGTTATCCAGATAATATGCTTGCCCATATACCTGAAGAGCTACGTTTCCGTGGCTACGGTTGTGGCAGCCCGATTGCCGATGCAGATCTCCAGCCGGGACAAACCGTAGTGGATCTGGGATGTGGCCACGGGGTGGAATGTTTCATAGCAGCACGCCAGGTTGGCAAAACCGGCAGGGTTATCGGCATTGACATGCTGGACCCAATGCTTGAAAAATCGCGTACCGGAGCCAAAGCGGTTGCCGCCAGGCTTGGTTATAACAATCTTGAGTTTAAAAAGGGCTACCTTGAAAACCTGCCATTGGAAGATAACTCAGCCGAGAGAATTGTATCCAACTGTGTGTTGAACCTCTCTTCACATAAACGCAAGACTTTCAGTGAGATTCTGCGGGTACTCAAGCCGGGTGGGCGGCTCGTGGTCTCAGATGTAGTCTGTGAGGTCGAACCAGATGCCGCAATTCGCAATGATGAAATTCTGCGTGGCGAATGTATTGCAGGCGCGATGACCCATCGTGACTTGATCGGAATTCTGGAAGAGAGCGGATTTCATGGTTTCAGGTTGATAAAGCGTATGCCGTACCGCGACATCAGGGAACATCGCTTTTTCTCGATAACCTATGAAACCACTAAACCCGTCACAGATGGACTTGTAAGCGTGATTTATCGAGGGCCATTGCGGGCGGTTCAATCTGCCGGAGGACAGATACTTTTTGCCGGCATTCCAGCCAGGTTGCCGAAAAACGAAGCTGAACGCCTTGGACCGCAGCTTGTAATACTGGATAGTAACGGGATGGCGGTCAATCAGGAATGGGAAAACAGCTGTTGCTGTGCCATCGCACCAGATACCGAGTATGATGACCAGTCATGTTCATGCCGGGAAGAGTCCACGACACATCCATTACCAGTTGTAATCACTGGCAAGAAGATGAGTGACTGTATGGTATGCGGAGCTGCTCTCATATACCTGACACAAGAGCGGGAACAGGAGTGCCATTATTGCGGAACAACCAGTTATGCCAATGCCATTTGCAAAAATGGACATTTTGTTTGTGACACCTGTCACTCGGCAGAAGCACTGGCGCTGATAGAACATCTCTGCCAGAGTGCAGACAAAACCGATATGCTTGAACTGATGCAGGAAATACGAACTCATCCCTCCATACCCATCCACGGGCCGGAGCACCATGCGCTCGTACCCGGGATAATCCTGACAACCTTTCGCAACTTGGGCGGCAACGTTTCTGACCAAATGCTTGCAACGGCAATACGCCGAAGCAGCCAGGTGGCGGGCGGATCTTGTGGGTTCTCCGGTATTTGTGGGGCTGCCACCGGCGTCGGGGTGGCCTTCAGCCTGATTTTGGATGCCAACCCGTTAAAACACCAGGAGAGACAGGCCGTGATGAATGTAGTTAACCGTGTATCGCGGAAGATCGCGGAAAATAAAGCCGCCCGTTGTTGTCAGCGGGAGAGTTGGATTGCGCTCAAACAGGCTGCCGAGATTTCCGGAGCAATTCTGCCACTCCAACTACAGGCCAATGCCGAATATCGTTGTCTGCAAAAGTCACAAAATCAATATTGCATAGGGAAAGCCTGCCCCCTCGGCGGCTGAATGGCCAATAACCATAATGCGCTCTTCTTATTTAAACAATTTTGCTTTCCTGGGCAGAATATCCAGAGCCATTCGGCAATCTGCCTTATCAGTGGATCGTTTTCCATGGGTAGCAACATCGGGGCTTGGTAAGAATGGTCAACGGCTCAAAACAGGCATGACAAGGGTATACATAAAAAGCCCGATAAAAAAAAACAAGTTCTCCTATGACAAGATTGATCATATTTGCGAGATACCCGGTTGCGGGAGTGGCCAAAACCCGTTTGATCCCGAAGTTGGGAGCAGAACGGGCGGCACAACTGCACCGCCGTATGACTGAGAATATTGTGCAGGTTGCCTGTTCGTCCTGCGCGGAGGGCCAGGTAACACTCTATTTTACGGGGGCCTCTAAAAGAAAGTTTTGTGCCTGGCTGGGAGATGCGTTGGACTACAAAAAACAGCCCGGGGGCGACCTGGGCAGGCGAATCTGCCAAGCATTTTCTGAAGCTTTCAATTCAGGCGTAGAGCGGGTGATTGTGATCGGCTCTGATGTACCCGGCATTACCCCGGCAGTTATCCAGCAGGCAGAGGAGGCATTAATTGAGCATGATATTGTGATTGGCCCGGCTATCGATGGCGGATACTACCTGCTGGGACTGGCTCGTCCTGTCCCGGATCTCTTTACCGGAATACACTGGGGCACTGGGTCAGTTTTGGCTCAATCATTGAGTATCATAAATAATTTGGGCCTAAGCGTAAAAAAACTCCGGACACTGCATGATGTTGATCGCCCGTCGGATTTGGATCACTTACGCGTCGACTCCAGGTTTGCCGATGTGATAAATTGCGAGCCGCACCTCTCGGTTATCATCCCAACACTTAATGAATCCAAAAATATTGCCCATACTCTTGAAAATGTTGGTAAGGACCGAGCAGTTGAGGTTATTATTGTTGATGGCGGTAGCAGTGATAACACTTGTGCAATAGCGGCAAGTAAGGGAGCAAAAGTGTACTCGATACGAGGCGGTCGGGCGGCCCAGCTTAATGCCGGGGTAGAACGCTCAAGCGGACGCTATTTACTTTTTCTCCATGCCGATACTCTTCCGCCGCCGGGATATCGCCAGGCTATCATCGGTATCTTGACAGATCCGGAGGTCGTGGGTGGCGCTTTTCGCTTTAGCAGTGACGACAACAGTTTTGGAATGAAGCTGGTGGCGCTGGGTACAAATCTGCGTTCCACCATCTTAGGCCTGCCCTATGGCGATCAGGGGATCTTTATGGAAAGACGTATTTTTGATGAAATGGGAGGTTTCAAAAAACTTCCGATTATGGAAGATTTTGATTTGGTATGCAGGCTGAGGAAGCGCGGCAAGGTCGTTACACTACGGCAGCCGGTTATCACCTCCTCACGCCGTTGGCAATCGCTGGGAACACTGCGAACAACTCTACGCAATCAGATGATGATTGCAAAATTTATTTTGGGGGTCTCACCACAGCGCCTGGCCGACTTTTACAGGAAAAACAATTAGCGCATCTCGTTCATTCGCAAGTTATTGGGCAAGTTCATCCCTGGGCCTTGCAAGGCTCTATTTGACCCGGCGATTTTCAGCGGTAAGTTGGCCGCTAAAGGGAAGGTTATAACCTTTCAACGTAAGTGGTCAGGGGCACCGCATCTTCGCACGGTCGCGACTGTCCACATAGTGGGCTATAGCGACCAGTCGCGCCTGCACGAATCTACGGCACCCCTGACCACTTACAAGTTTAAAGTATATGAAAACAAATGGTTACAAATCCTGTGACCAGTTACCCTTTCAATAGACTCATCTGCCGCGTTTTTATGTATTGAATCATGTGCAAGTCTTCAGGAGTAATTTTGCATATAAGATTGCATATTATACTACAATCTCAATATTGTTACTTCATAATAACAGCGTGTTGGATCTTTAAGGGTAATTTAACAAGTTGTAATAATTATAGTGCCGGTTCTATAATTCATTGATTATATATGCTTTGTTGATTCTGTCTTGACCGGGCTACAGCTGTGTACTATTTAAGAAAGGAACTGTGTCGGTAGCGGCTATCGGCTGATTATGGAGTAATTCTCTGCAGGGGGTCTGCAATGAAAGGAAAGATAAAACCTCTGGTTGCCCTTCTGGTACTGGCGGTTCTGATCGGAGGTACATTGTATACCACCAGGCGAGACAAGGGCATTGCTGAAGGTCAGCTTCGACTGTATGGCAATGTGGATATCCGACAGATACAACTTGCCTTCCAGGAAAGCGGACGCCTTCTCAAGCTTCATGTACAGGAGGGGGACAGGGTAAAAAAAGGCGAGTTGGTCGCTGAAATAGACGCGGTTCGTTATCAGGCAAACCTGGATAAAGCCAGGGCCGAACTGGCCGCGCGGCAGCAGGTGGTCAAACGAATGAAAGCCGGGTCCAGGCCCCAGGAAATAGCCAGGGCCAGGGCCGATGTCCGGGCCTGGGAGGCGCGGGTAAAAGATGCGGAAATCACCCTGCGTCGGCTGCAGCGATTGGTGAAGAAAGACGCCACCTCGCAGCAGAAGGTTGATGATGCCGCCACAGTCTATACGGCGGCAAAGGAAAGCCTCGAAGCCGCTCGTCAATCCCTGGAACTGAGTCTGATCGGGCCGCGAAAGGAAGATATTGCCGCCGCAGTCGCCAGGGAGCAGTCGGCACGGGCCGCGGTGACCAGGGCCACCAAAGAACTGGCTGATACCAAACTCTATGCCCCGGAAAATGCGGTCGTCCGGGACCGGATCATGGAGCCTGGAGATATGGCCTTCCCTTCCACTCCTGTGCTTTCCCTGGCCCAGACCGACCCCCTCTGGATCCGTGTCTATGTCCCGGAAACGGACATGGGACGCATTGTTGCCGGTATGCGGGCCGAGGTGACGGCGGATTCCTATCCGGGCAGAAAGTATCGCGGCTGGATAGGTTATATTTCTCCTGTGGCCGAATTCACCCCTAAAAATGTGGAAACAGAAGCCCTGCGCACCAGGCTGGTCTATCAGGCCCGTGTTTTTGTCTGCAATCCCGAGGATGAACTTCGCCTCGGAATGCCGGCAACCGTGCGTATTGATCTCACCCAGAAGAAACCCGAGGGGCCGGTTTTCCGCCAGGATGTCTGCCGGGCCAGATAGAGGACTTCTTTTGACGACCCCGAAGAGCGCAGGCAGCTCCTTTCCGCCCATCCGGGTACAGCACATCAGTATCAAATTTCAGGTCGGCGCCCGTACGGTTACCGCTCTGCAGGACCTCTCCTTTTCCATCAAGCCCGGCATTGTCACCGGGTTGATCGGCGCAGACGGCGCCGGTAAAACCACGCTTATGCGGCTGGCTGCCGGTCTGTTGATACCGGACAGCGGTTCCATCTCGGTGCTCGGCCATGATGCCACCCATGAGTCCTTGACCGTTCAGGGCATGATTGGCTACATGCCGCAGCGGTTCGGCCTCTATGAAGATCTGACCGTTCAGGAAAATCTGGACCTCTACAGCGACCTCCAGGGTGTTGCCGAACAGGAGCGGTCCGAGCGCTACAAACAGTTGATGGAGATGACCGGCATGGCGCCCTTTACCGACCGTCTTGCAGGCCGTCTTTCCGGCGGCATGAAGCAGAAGCTTGGTCTGGCCTGCACCCTGATCCGTCCACCCCGCCTTCTGCTCCTAGATGAGCCGACGGTGGGTGTTGATCCAGTTTCCAG
Organism: Desulfobulbaceae bacterium; assembly: GCA_015489765.1. Taxonomy (GTDB): domain Bacteria; phylum Desulfobacterota; class Desulfobulbia; order Desulfobulbales; family Desulfobulbaceae; genus DRLX01. The sequence goes on along the minus strand of WFZC01000283.1, from coordinate 675 downwards.
GCGTGAGTTATGGAATATCGTCTACCACCAGGTACGTGAAGAAGGCATGACCGTTCTCCTTTCCACAGCCTATCTTGATGAGGCCGAGCGCTGTGGTGAAGTTGTTCTGTTGCATGAGGGAAAAAAGCTCGGCCAGGACCCGCCTTCGGTGTTCAGTGAAAAACTGACCGGTCATGCCTTTGAAGTACGTTCGGCCTCCGGCCGGCGGCGGGTTCTGCAGCAGCGGTTGGCGGCCGATCCCATGGTGGTTGATGCCCTGATCCTGGGGGAACATGTGCGAGTGGTTACCCGTGAGCCGGTACAGGCTGAGACATTGGGCCGGGAATTTTCTCTTCCGGATGAACCGGTGCAGGTGTCGGCAGTTGCACCCCGTTTTGAAGATGCCTTTATCTTCCTGCTCCATAAGGAAAAAAAGGGTGATCCGAAAAACGACGCCCCCCTGGTTCTGTCCTCCCTATCACCGGAAAACGGTCATGAAGAGGTGATTGTCGTCCAGGGACTTGAACGCAAATTCGGCGATTTTTACGCCGTAAAAAACCTCTCCTTTACCGTCCGGCGCGGCGAGATATTCGGTCTGCTCGGGGCCAACGGCGCCGGCAAGTCAACGACCTTTCGCATGCTCTGCGGTTTGCTTCCGGCCTCCGGCGGTACCCTGCAGGTTGCCGGACTGGACCT
>WFZC01000282.1 GCA_015489765.1 Desulfobulbaceae bacterium | reverse complement strand
CTATTATCGGATCGACCAACAAGGGCAATCCATTTAGAATGCCGGTACAGAATCTTGCCGGTGAAACCACTGTTGTCGATATTTCCGGTAAGATACTGGAAAATTTTCATCGAATGGGCTTTTTCTGTCATGTCGCGGTGGGCGGAGATGGCTCCATGGAGATCGCCCATCGTTTTGCCGAAATCGGTATGCCGGTTGTCGGGGTCCCCAAGACCATCGACAATGACCTCGAGGCAACCGACCGGACATTTGGTTTTGATACGGCGGTGGCCACGGCCACGGATGCCCTTGATAAATTACATTCCACGGCAAAATCACATGATCGGGTCATGGTGGTGGAGGTCATGGGCCGGGAATCGGGATGGATTGCCCTGTATTCCGGGCTTGCCGGTGAGGCGGACGCGATTCTTATTCCTGAAATACCCTTTGATATGGATGTCGTCTGCAGAAAGATCAATGATAATGACCTGCATGACAAGCGTTATTCCATTGTTGTGGTGGCGGAGGGGGCCAAAGCCAGTGATGGCACGCGCATAACCAGGGGACAGGGAGAAGTGGGACGGGATGAAGATGTGCTCGGCGGTATGGGCGAATGGGTTGCAGCCGAAATCCGTCGTCGTACCGACAAGGATGTTCGGTCATTGACCCTGGGCCATTTGCAACGGGGTGGTTCGCCGACCACTTTTGATCGACTGCTCGCCCTGCGTTTTGGCGGCGCCGCCATCCGCATGGTGGAAGAGGAAAAGTTTGACCAGATGGTTGCCTGGAAACCGCCTGTCATGTCTTCCGTACCCCTGGAAGAGGCGATACGTTCCCGCAAAATGGTGGATTTGACAAGTGACAAGGTGCTTACCGCCCGGGACATCGGTATCTGTCTCGGAGACGAGTGACGATAACAGAAATTGGACTGGAAATGAATACCCGCTACCTGCTGCAAAGCATGTATGACCGTCTCTCTGCTTTTTTCGGGCCCTGTAACTGGTGGCCCGGGGAGACTCCATTTGAAGTCATGGTCGGGGCCATTCTGACCCAGAATACCAATTGGAAAAATGTTGAACGGGCCATTGCCAACCTGAAAAAAGACGGTCTGCTGACCCTTGCGGCAATGTCGGCCCTTTCCAGGGAACAACTGGCCGAATATATTCGGCCGGCAGGGTACTATAATATCAAGGCGGAGCGTTTGCGGAATTTTTTTGCCCTGATTAACGAAAAATGGGATGGTGATCTTGATCGATTCCTTTGCCAGCCGGCAACACTCCTGCGGGAAGAATTATTGTCCGTCAAGGGGATCGGGCCGGAGACTGCTGATTCCATGATTTTATATGCAGCCGGGAAACCGATTTTTGTCGTTGATGCCTATACGCATCGCATTTTGAGCAGGCATGAAATCATCGATGAGTCGTACGATTATCACATGATTCAGGAACTGTTCACGGATAATCTGGAAGAGGACAGCGCCCTGTTTAATGAATACCATGCCTTGATCGTTCAGGCCGGCAAGGAGTTTTGTAAAAAAACACGGCCCGTCTGTGCGGGTTGCCCGTTGTCCGGGTTGAATGGGATTGACTGCCCGGATCAGGACGGAATTATCATGTGAGCTTGTTTCGATTCCGGCTGTGCCAGAGAAATTTTCGGCAAATGCCGCGGATGAGGCTGGCCTCTTTTTTTGTCAGCCGTACCCGGCCCAGAAAGCGCCGGATACTGCGCATCCAGTAGACCTGGTTATTGTCGTCAAGAAAGGTGATCTCGGACAGGGCCTCGCTGATATGGCCGTACATTCCCTCGAGATCAAAGGAGTTGGCATAGTCGATCGGCTGCGCTGGCTTGTTGCTGCCGAAAACCATGGCCATGTAGAGTTCATAACAGTGAATAGCCACGGCCTGGGCAAGGTTCAGTGAGGAAAAATCAGCTGTCGGGATGGTGGAGTAAAACTGGCAGAGATCCAGATCCTTATTGGTCAGGCCGGTGTTTTCCGGCCCGAACATGAGAGCGATACGGTTATTTGGTGCCTGGGCCAGCGGCCGGATCTCTTCCATGACAGCGCGTGGGGACTGCATCCGTACGCGCTGCCGGCCCTGCCTGGCAGTGGTGGCGACAATAAAATTGTAGGGGCTTGCAGCCTCGGCGGTTGTTTCGACAAGACGCATACCTGTGATCAGGTGGCCGGCCTTGTGGGTGGCCATCTTCAGCATCCGCTCCGGATCGGGTTTCCTGCCTGTAACAACCGTCAGTTCAGGTATGCCGAAATTGTAAGCAATTCGAGCGGCCGCACCGATGTTTTCCGGATAACGCGGCCCGACAAGGATCAGGCCGACATTATCAAGCCGGGTGGCGCCCGTGGGCGCCGATGATCTCTCCAAGGCGATCAGCTGCCGGCCGGTTCTTCCAGCTCCAGTGTCTTCTTCCTGTTTTTTTCACTGTCACTTGTGGAACTGCCGGCGGTCGAGGTCATCCGTTTGAAAAATGGTATAATGCCGCGCTCCGCGGATTTCATCTCCTCTTCCGCTTCCTTCAGGGTGATCTGCCAGGCAGGGGCAAAACCGGGAGATTTTTCAAACATGATTTCAACCGCCTTCTGGTAAATCTGGGCCTGGCGCAGTTCCTGGCGCCCAGGTTTCTGGTTTAGTACCTGGACCATGTTGCGCAGGTTATCACGTTCCTGTTTCAGTGTTTCAGCCTCTGCCTTCCTCCGTTCATTGTCCGCTGAATCTATCTCCAGCTTGGTATGCAGATGCTCCCGCAGTTTTTTCGTATCCCGGGCCATCTGCCGGATTTTCAGGAGTGAGCGGACATAGAGAAAGAAAACGAAGCCGATCAGCAGGCCGCTGATATAGGGATTGGAAAGTAGTGTTGCCAACCAGTTACTCTGTTCCATGGTGTCCTCGATAACTGATAAAGATTATTCTTGATTTGCTGTTGCAAAAGTTTGGTCGTCTCGCAGTTCAGCACAAGCTGTTGTGCATTTTTATGGTATCTGCCGCCCTACGTCAAGAAAAAGAAAGGAGGCAGTCCTGGTGTTATTTGATTTTTCCTTTTATTTTTAAGAAGATGTCCACTGTCAGGTAAAGCGCTCCCGCGGCAAGGATAATGGTCGCTCCCGCCGGCAGGTCTGGTGAGTAACTGAGACCGAGTCCACCCACCGTGGAACAAACGCAGAGCAGGGTGGCAGCCGTGATCATGGCCGGCAGCCTGTTGGCCAGTCGGCCGGCGGTTGCCGCCGGAAGCGCCAGCAGGGCGACCACAAGAATAATGCCGACAATCTGTACCAGCAGGACAACTGTCAGGGCAACCGTGCAGAGAAAAAGCGTGTTGTACAGGTCAACCGGCAGCCCGGAAAGACGGGAAAATTCCTCGTCAAAGGCGATGGCATCCAGCTCGTTGTGAAAGAAAAAGGCGGCCAGCACAAGGCCCCCGTCGAGCAGGCCGATCAGGACGAGATCGACGGGCGAAACCATGAGAATGTCACCAAAGAGGTAGCTCATCAGGTCCTCATTATAGCCGCTTGTTCTGCTGATAAAAATGATCCCGACTGCCATGCCAATGGCCCAGACCGCGCTGAGTATGGTGTCCTGCCGCAGATCCGATTTTGCCTGCAGCCAGCTGATTAAAAGCGCTGCCAGAAGAGCGGCGGCAACAGCGCCGGTCAGGGGAGTGGCAATGCCTATGCCCATTTCCGTCTGCAGGTAACGGGCCGCGCCCATGCCGCCAAGGGTACAGTGGGCAATGGCGCCGGCTATATAGGTCATTCGCCTGATCGTTACATAGGAGCCGACAATACCGCAGGCGACCGAGGCGAGCAGGGCGGCAGCAAGCGCCATCTGCAGAAAGGGAAATTTTTGCAGATCAGCTATGAATTCGAGCACTGGTGGCCCTCCGAAGAACAGCGGTGATCGTGACGGACCAGGGAGATGTCCTGGCCGTACAGATCAAGGATATTCTGGCCGGCCAGGTCGCTGGTCGGATGAATGACAACAGTATGATTTACGCAGACAACGCTGGTGATATGGCGATTGACAAAGCCGATATCATGGGAAACAACGAGGATGGTCATCCGTTTGTTGAGTTCTGCCAGGATACGGTATAATTTTTCTCCGGATGAACTGTCAACATTGGCGGTGGGTTCGTCAAAGAGCAACATCCTGGGATAAAAGGCCAGTGCCCTGGCAATCAAGGCCCGCTGCCGTTGTCCTCCGGACAGACCGGCAAACGGCCGCCGGGAATATGGAAGCAGGTTCACGGCCGCCAGCGCTTCCATCGCCGCCTGTTTCTTCTCTTTCCTGCCGCATTTCAGACGTCTGCCCACCTGGCCCATGCTGACAATGTCAAATACCGTGGCCGGAAAGCTGGCATCGAACTGCAGGTGCTGGGGCACGTATCCGATTCGGTGGGCGACTTCTTTCGGTGGCCGGCCGAAAACGCGGATCATTCCCGTTTCCGGAGAAATCAGCCCCAGAACCAGACGGAGCAGGGTGGTCTTGCCGCCGCCGTTGGGGCCGATGATGCCAATAAATTCACCGTGATCAACCGTCAGGTTAACATCTTCCAGGACCGGTTCACTGTCATAGGAAAAAGAAACATGGGTAAAAACGATATCCGGCGGTGTTGGTGCTGAATGAGTTGTCACTGTCTTTTTTTTGTTTATGGAAACGCCCGGTTTTTGCGGACATTATCGTCTGGCAGGCCCGTCCGCAACAAGGGAAAAGGTAATTCGTTTTGCCTGCATGTCAACATGGTCAAGGCGGATTCTGATGATCTGACCCAGCTGGTAGATCTTGTTGGTTCTTTCGCCGATGAGACGGTGGGCGCGGCTGTCAAAGAGGAAATAATCCTCCTTCATGCTCCGCATGGGCACGGCGCCGCTGATGAACAGGCTGGTGAGTTCCACGAAAAGGCCAAAGGAGGTGACCCCTGAGATAACGGCCTCAAATTCCTCGCCGATCCTGTCCAGCAGAAAAAGACAGGAGAGCCTGGCCTGCACATCCCGCTCCGCATCAACGGCCACCCGTTCCCGTGCCGACAGGTGCAGAGCTGCCTGGGCAAGGTTTTCCCCTTTGGGCAGTATTGGTTGTGGCTTTTCCGATTTTGTCTGCCGGATCAGGAAATTATTAAGGACCCGGTGCGCAATCAGGTCGGGATAGCGTCTGATTGGCGAGGTGAAGTGAAGGTAGTACCTGGCCGCAAGTCCAAAATGGCCTAAATTTTCCGGGGAATAACGCGCTCTCTGCATGGTACGCAGCAACAGGTTATTGACCACGTATTCGGCAGGTTTGCCCCGGGCTTCATCCAGGACGCCGGCAAACCAGGCCGGGCTGATATCGGTTTTGGGCAGCTGCAGTCCCATTGCCGCGGCCGCTTCGGTGAATGTTGCCACCTTGGCCGGATCCGGCTTTTCGTGTACCCGGTACAGGACATCCATGTGGGCATGGGCAACGGTTTCGGCCACCGCCTCATTGGCTGCCAGCATGAAATCCTCGATCAAAAGATGGGCCTCGTTACGCTGGGCCTGGCCAATGGAGGAGACCCTGTCTCCATCAAGAGTGATAACGGCTTCGGGGATGGTAAATCCGAGGCTGCCCCGTTGCTGCCTGCGCTTTCGCAGCTGCCTGGAAAGCTTTTTTGCCAGGCTTAGCATGGGCAGCAGCTTGTCATGTTGACGACGTTTTTCCTCGTCCTGGAGAAAAAGTATCCGGTGGACGGTATCATAGGTGAACCGGGTGTGACTTGTGATCATTGACCGGCAATACTGGGCATGCAGTCGTTTTCCGGTTCTGTCGAAGTCAAGGATGGCGGAGAATGCAGGCCTGTCTTCATGCGGTACCAGGCTGCAGAGATCGTTGGACAACCGTTCAGGCAGCATGGGGAGTACGAGATCGGGCAGGTAGACGCTGGTCCCCCGTCTGTAGGCTTCCTGGTCAATGGGGGAGCCGGGCTTGACGTAGTGGCTTACATCGGCAATGGAGACATAGAGCCTGAAGCCGGCTTTTGTCTTTTCCACGGCAATGGCGTCATCAAAATCCCTGGCCGTTGCTCCGTCAATGGTGACGTGTGGTATATGGCGCAGGTCCCTGCGGCCATGTTCACAGCTGGTCAGGGGTTGAAGCTGCTGTGCTGCCTCGATGACCTCATCGGGAAAAGAGCGGGCCAGGGACAGTTGCTCCATGGCCATGCGCAGTTGTACCGGCACGGTGAGCGGGTCACCGAGCAGTTCAAGGATTTCTCCGACCGGTTCTCTGTCCCTGCCACCGTATTCGGTGATTCGTGCCAGCACAGCTGTCCCGTTGCCGGCATTTTTTGTCTTGGCGGCGGGAATAAAGACCATAAAGGGGAGCTTGGGATTATCGGGCATCAAGTGGCCGCCTTTGGACTCCTGGATAAAAATACCACACAGGGTGGAAACCGCCCGTTTGAGAATCCGGGCCACTTGGGCCTCTTTGCGGCCACGGGAGGTCCTGCCCAGGATGCTGATCAGGACCGTGTCTCCGTGGCTGGCGCCGTTCAGGTTGTCTTTGCTGATAAACAGATCCTTGGTGGCTGCGGGTTGGTTTTCAATCGTGGCAAAGCCAAAACCACGGCTGGTGAGAGATATGGTCGCCCTGTGCAGGTTTTTGTCAGCAACAGAGGTAAATTTTTTGTTTTTCTGTCGGATTTTTTGTTGCTTGACCAGTGTGTTGATAGCTTTACCTGCGGCCTTGCGGGCAGCGCCGGGCAGGCCAAGTTCGTTCATTATGGCCGCTGTCGTCATGGGGTTCTTTCTACCGGACAACAGTAAAAGGATGCGATCCTCCAGGGGCGCCAGGGATGTTTGCCCCCTGCGCTGGTTACGCCTGTTGCGAAGTTTTTTTTGTATCTGTGGTCTGCGTGCTCTTTTTTTTGTCATAAATTTGTTTGCAAAGGGTAGGAGGAATGGAATGAAGTTTGGGAAGTTCAAATATTTTCAAGGATGACGAGGGGAAAACATGGTTATACAGGCAGTGTGTCGCGGGTCACCCCGGGACAGCAGGCCATGGATTGCAGTTTTTACCCGGTAATCTTTGATGAACTCGTAAAAAAATCCAGACAATGCTTAAAGATGGCTAAGTAAAAACACAGATATACAGGTAAGCGGAGCGTAGCGGAGACTCCGAGGAGTGGTGTTCTGTGACGGGTCTTGACTATACATGTAGTATGTCGAGAATCGTCACAGGACACACGACGCAGTAGATCGAAGTTTTTACGACGCCATCATCTTTAAAGGCCTCTTTGAAGAAAAATAAGAAACCACTTGTGGAACAGGGACTATCTGCGTACACTGCCCTGGATCGGGTCCTTTTTTTCTCCTTTTTCTGCCGGGAGAATAATTGATTGTACACCATATTGTGGAGAAGGGCTCAGTAATTTTTACTGGATGTTGTTGCATGCACTACCGGAAGTTTGACGTAGAGGAATATGGCCGCATCATGGCCGGCTTTATCGGCACCGGACCTGAAAACGCTGTTTTCCGTGATGCTCTTGATTTTGCAGTTGCCGCTCACCGTGACCAGTGGCGGCGTTCCGGTGATCCCTACATCATGCATCCCTGCAGCGTGGCCCGAATCCTGGCCGAAGAGCTGGACATCCTGGATGCGGAGATACTGGCGGCGGCCCTGCTGCATGATACCATTGAAGATGTGGAGTCGGTCACATCCGAAGTGATCCGGGAAAAGTTTGGCCCCCGGGTGGAGGGGATTGTTGAGGGGTGTACCAAGGTCACCCATCATGTCGGCGACAGGCAAACATTTAAAAAACTTGTTCACCGCAAAATCTTTTCCGGGGCGGCGGCGCGACCGGAGGTGATGCTGGTCAAGTTGGCGGATAGACTGCATAATCTGCGGACACTGGCCTCAATGCCCCGCCATAAACGGCAGAAAATTGCAGACGAGACCCTTGATATCTATGCTCCCCTGGCCACGATCCTGGGCTTGTTTGCCATCAAGCGGGAATTGTACAACCTGGCGCTGGCCTATAAATTTCCCCGGCAGGGAAACAAACTGCAACTCCACATCGAAAGATTACGTCAGGATCCAAAGATCCACAAAATCGTTGGCAGGGTCCAGGAAGCCCTTGACCGGGAAGGGGTTACCGGCGCTGCCAGCGTGCGGACAAAGGGGCTTTGGGGCTATTATGACATCAAACATCGCATCTTAATTAAAGAAATCGAGAGTCCCCAGGAGATTTTAATAACCGCCGCCGACCGGGGAGAATGTTATCGGGCCCTTGGTGTCCTAAATTCCCTGTTCCCGCCAATTCCGCGCACAATCAGAGATTTTATCGCCAATCCCAAGCCGACCGGGTACCAGGGGCTGCACGCCAGGGCAAATATTGAGGGGAGAAAGTATCTGTTCAAGATTCGCACCAGGGAAATGGAACGTAAGGCCCAGCGGGGGTCGGTGCGTGACTGGATGGCGGGAGAAAAAAGCGGCGGCCGGTTTGTCAGGGAAATCCAGGAAATGTTTGATATCCTCGGCAGCGATGATTCGGTTTCGTATCGGGACATGATTGCTGCCGGCGGTCGTAAGGAGATTTATACCTATACCCCCCAGGGCGATTTGATCTGTCTGCCGGTCAAATCACTGGTTCTTGACTTTGCCTTTCGCGTCCATACGGCCATCGGCCAGAGTTGTGTCGCCGCCATGATCGGCAAACGGCGGGTGGAGCCTGATCATGTTCTCCGGGACGGAGATGTGGTGAAAATAATCCGCCAGGACACGCCGGTTCGTTTTGAGCGGGATATTCAACGTCTTTGCCAGACGCCAAAGGCCCGCTCCGAGCTGGCCAAGGGATTTCGTCTTCGCCGGCAGGAGGTGTCACGGCAAATTGGGGCCTCGGTTTTCAGGCAGGAGATGCGTCGATATGGGGTCCCCTTTGAGATTATAGAAAAAAAAGGGATGCTTGACATCCTGACCTATTTTCACCTCGATTCACTGGATGACCTGTTTCTGCAGATAGGGGAAGGCCGGGTAAGGCTGCGGGAACTGATCTATGAGGTCCGTCATGGTCTGTATGAGGGGCGGGAAACCCTGCAGCTTCCAACAGGTATTTTTAACCGGGTGGAGCTGGAAACGATTGATCCCGTGGTGGTAAAATCCTCGGCCTGCTGCAGGCCGACTCCACTTGACAAGGGATTGATCGGTCTGCTCAGTGAACGGGGGTTGTCGCTCCATAAAAAAGACTGCTCCCGGTTGCGCAAGATTAAGTTTCAGCGCGAGGATGCCGTTGAGGTCCGATGGAAACTGCGGCAGACGCGGGTCGTCAAGGAACAGAAACTCATTGTCATGGCAGCCAGTCGGCACCGGATTTTTCTTTTGCTCTCCGTGGCCCCGGAAGAGATGAAAATATCGGATATTATAAATCTCAGCCGGCGGCCCGGTTCAGCATCCGCTTGGGAAATTACCTTCAGCGTTGCCAATCTTTATGAATTGAAAAAGGTCCTCAAACATTGCGACCGTTCAGGCCTTGCCTACGAGTTTGCCCTGGAACAGTAATAGTTTTGCAGAGCATTCTTTTCCCTGTTACTTGACTTCATGGTTCAGCCTGCTCCTTTTTCGTAATCGGCGGCCCGGATAGCGCTGCTTCCTTCCCGGACCATGCTTCCTGCGGCGCGCCCTTGTGGATGCAGGTCTTGAGAAAGTTTTGAAACCTTGCCCGTGATACCTCTTTTGCACCGAACTTCAACAGATGGGCTGTGGTCATCTGGCAGTCGATGATTTTGATCCTTCGGATGATGCATTGGCGGACCAGGGCGGCCAGGGCAACCTTTGACGCATTACTGACTGTCGAATACATGGATTCTCCGAAAAAGATCCGGTCAATGCAGACGCCGTATAAGCCGCCGACAAGCTTTCCTTCCAGGTAACATTCGACACTGTGGGCGTATCCACGCTCATGGAGTGTAATGTAAGCCTCTCGCATGGCACTGGTGATCCAGGTGCCTTCTCCTGATTTGACCCGCGTTGTGGCGCAGTTGGTGATGACCGAGGAAAAATCCTTGTCCATGGTCACGGTAAACACTCCCTGGCGCACGGTCCTAGCCAATCGTTTCGGACAATGAAATTCTTCGGGAATGAGTACCAGGCGAGGGGCGGGACTCCACCAGAGGAGCGGTTCTCCCTCGGAATACCAGGGGAAAATTCCTAGTCGATAGGCTGCCAGCAATCTCTTAGGCGAGAGATCGCCGCCCACGGCAAGCAGGCCGTCTGGCTCGGCAAAGTCAGGGTCAGGGAAGACAATGTCGCGGGGCAGTTGGAATATCGGCATGGGTGAAAAAAAGCGGGATAGTATTCTGGCCGCAGGATACCAGAAAAGATGGGGAGGTCAAAGAAAATCGGCAGGACCGGAGAAGGCCCTGCCGAAGGTGAGGAGAGAAGCTGGTTAGTCGCGTTTCATCTTTTTGCGACCAATGGTTGCCAAGCCAGCAAGACCAGTGCCGAACAGCAGCATGGTTGCCGGCTCCGGGACCGGGGCCGTGCCGCCGCCGATGATGTCGTTGTCGCACCATGGTGCATAGGCAACAAAAAATTCATTGGGGTCAATTGAAATTTTATCCGAAAATAGTCCGCGTAGCTGAGTCATTTCGGACTATTTTCATCATTTGTTGTGGCTGGGACGGTAAAATATGGTCCAGCCATGCTGGTTTATCGGAAAGCGTTGTGAAATCGTAGACGATTTTAAATAGATGTTTTCTAAAAAAAATGTGTGAATCCGTGTCCATTCGTGGTTTGCAAGTAAAGCTGCCCCAAAGTTATATGGTACTTTTTGAGCTGCATCCGAGGATTGATGCCAATCAGGATACTTTATGTGATCAGGGATGTTGCAGACAATCGAAAAAGAGTCTACAGGGGATTGGCCGCCAGCGTAGAGATGATTTGATGTAGCTGGTTCTGCTGCTGAGGGCTGAGGTCGAGGAATTCGACAGCTCTGATTTTTCGGATTACCGGAATAAAGCTGCTACAAGTGTCGGAGATATAGTCGCGTACCGTTCTGGTTCGAATGCCGGTAACGAGGGTTTTTGATTCACAGATAAAGATGCCCATTTCCATAAATGGTGTATCGACCAGTTCTTCACCTGAGTATTCAAACAACATCCCATGCAGGCTGATGTTGAGTATCGGCCCTAAAATACGAGGGTTTATTGCAAGTGGCCTGCCTCGTAACCTGTGACGCGTCGAATGCCTCCGGTCTCCGGGCAGGTATCGCATGGTTGTATTTTTTGTCTCCACAGAAGAAAGCATAGGCTTCTATACAGAAGAAAAGAGGCTGTTGTCAATGGGCAACAGTACGGAATTTTATCTGGGTAAAATTACCCAGTCGATAATGGCTTGTTATGGCTTGGAAAAGTGTGAAAATATTTTTTTCATGTTTTTCTGAGGCAAGTTTCCGGCCCAACGGACAGGGGTGAGAACGTGAAAATTTAAACCCAATGAGGGGAAAAAATATTAGAGCAGACAGGTTTTTTGTTTCAGCTCCTCGATGAGAACCGAAACATTCTCGGAATAGTTGATCGGAACATCGATAAGATGGACCCCTGGAGCGTTGAGGCATTGTTGTAAGGTCAAAGTCAATTCCCCGGCTTCGGTTACCCGATGACCATGGGCGCCATAGCTTTCAGCATAAAGAACAAAGTCGGGATTATTAAATTCAAGTCCGAAATCGGGCAGATTCATACCTGCCTGCTTCCAGCGGATCATGCCAAATGCATTGTCGCGTAGCAGCAGGACCACCAGGTCAAGCCCCAGACGGACGGCTGTTTCCAACTCCTGGGAGTTCATCATGAAACCTCCGTCTCCACAGACAGCAACAACATTTTTTTCAGGATGCAGCATCTTTGCCGTCAGGGCCACGGGAAGGCCGGCGCCCATGGTGGCCAATGCATTGTCAAGGAGGATGGAAGAGGGGTTGGTGGCCTTGTAATTTCTGGCAAACCAGATCTTGTACATGCCGTTGTCCAGGGAGAGGATAGAGTCTTCCGGGAGATTTTCCCGGATTACCGATACAAGTTGCTGGGGAGTAAAGGGAACGGATTCGTCCGGCCGTCGCTGGAAAATATTTTTTTCGATTTCCTGTTTTATTCTGGTAAAATACCCATCCCCTGCAAGAGAATCGGGTGCTATCCGGCCCGCCAGTTCACGCATGGTATGGGTAATATCGCCTATGAGTTCATGCTGGGGGAAATAGACATCATCGATGGCAGCCCTGAAATAGTTGACGTGAACGACCTTGACCCCATTTCTCGTCATGAAAAAGGGAGGCTTTTCCACAACATCATGGCCGACATTGATAATAAGATCGGCCCGGTCAATGGCACAATGGAGATAGTCGTTATCGGAAAGGGCGGCCGTGCCAAGGCATCGCTGGTGGTATTCGTTGACCACTCCTTTTCCCATTTGCGTGCTGAAGAAATAGATGCCGGTTCGTTCGATAAAATCTTCAATGGCACTGCAGGTGCGCCTGCGGTTGGCCGCTGCGGCGATAAGCAACAGGGGATTCTTTGCCTTGGTGAGTATCGGGATGATATCGGCAATGACAGCCTCGGAGACCTGGGGATTGGTGACCCTGGTGACGGGAAAGACAGAGGCGTGAGTTGTTTCGGCGGCGATATCCTCGGGCAACTCGAGATGAACCGGCCCTGACTTTTCCTGGACAGCTACGCGAAAGGCCTCCCGGACAAGGGATGGAATTGAGTCGGCGCCTACGATCTGACGAGTCATCTTGGTAATGGGTTCCATCATGCGAACCACGTCGATAATCTGAAACCGGCCCTGTTTGGATTTTTTGATCGGTTTCTGGCCGGTAATAAACAGGCAGGGCATGCCACCAAGCAGGGCATGGGACACACTGGTGACAAAATTGGTTGCCCCGGGTCCAAGGGTGGCCAGGCAGACCCCGGGCTTGCCCGTCAACCTGCCGTAGGTTGCCGCCATAAAACCCGCTGCCTGCTCATGTCTGGTCAGGACAAGCTTGATTGTTGAGGTTCGCAATGCCTCCAGAAAGGCAAGATTTTCTTCTCCGGGAATACCGAATATGCAGGTAACCCCCTCGTTTTCCAGTGCCTGTACAAGCAGTTCTGCGCCATTCATAATAGGTTGAGGTTGTGTGTAAATTTGTGGTTCGGGATGTTGTTTTCCTCTCGCTAACCTGGATTGCAGGTGTATTGGTAACAAAAATGGTTGCCTGCCCCACAGGACAAACTAACCCATCAAGTCCTTGGTGAAAATAAAAAAGATGCCTGGTTTGCTGGAAGGATGACAGCAGGGCCAGCCGGATATTTTTTCATGATATGGAGGATTGTTTTTCCTTCTTTTGCCGGCTTTTGGTTATGCGGACTGGAAGAAAAGATAAAAAAGCTGAAAAAAGGAGTTTACAGAAGAGATCAACTGTTTGATAATTATGGCTACTTTGAAAAATTGCCTTTTCGCCCGATCTCAGCATCACAGAAAAATGAAAAATGCCCACATATATCTAATGTGTTGCGCTTTTTAATTTTCCTGCTTCTTGACCTCGAACGAAAATTCTAATTTTCAAAGTACTCTTATGTATTCTATTATGTGGTTTCGGGTGTGCCGTTACCCGTATAATGTCACTGAATTATTCTCGTCCGGTCGTTTGGCTGCTACTTATTTATATGCCTGGTAATTTTCATGTATCTGGAACATTTTCAACTGCAAACTTCGCCTTTTAGTGAGGCAATCGATCCCCAAGTTTTTTTTCCCGATGGCGATAGAGAACATATTTGTGCGGAACTTGAAGATGATATCAAACATGGTAGAGTTTTTATCAAACTTGTCGGCAATGAGGGCAGCGGCAAGACCCTGTTGTTAAAGGTATTGACCGGGCGTTTACTGCAGGAATTTGAAGTTATATATATCGACAACCCAATCGGTTCTTTTGATGACCTTCTACGGCTTGTCTGCCTGGATCTGGGGATGGAGGCCGGGAGCGATCAGACCGATTTGGTTGCCGAGTTGGCCCGGCAGTTACAACGGAGAAAAAAATATGGGCAGCGGGTAGTACTCATCATTGATGATGCCGAAAAAATTTTTCTGGCAACCCTGGAACGGCTGCTTCGACTTCCATGTGAAAGGGACGATTTGTCAGTCCTTACCATTATCCTTGCCGGTCGACCCGCTCTGGACGCCAACCTGAAACAACTCACCGTTTACTGTGCAGGAGTTGATGTTGAACACGGGTATTCCCTGGAACCCTTGACCAGGGAGGAAACCGGGCGTTATCTGGTTTATCGGCTGTTGGCGGCAGGACTTGACAGCCGGAAGCATAAGGAGATTTTTACAGGAGCAGCCATAGAGAAAATATATACATCGGCAGCCGGTAATCCGAGAATGACGAATATTCTTGCCGAAGAGGCCTTGCAGAAATCCTGCAGTGATAAATCATTTTTGGTTCTTCTTGATCATGTTGATGCAGATCGGCAGGAGGTAAAAGAGCTGAAAGGCAAAAATATCCTGTCGACCATTTTTGCAATGAGCAAGGGCAGGAAAAGGCTTGTTGCTGTCTGCGGCGCCATGTTTCTGGTTTTTGGCGTTGTTTTTTTCTTTGCTTTCCGTCCTGAAAAGCCGGAATCGAAAAAAGCCCGGATACAGGAGGCGCCGATGGTTTCGGAAACCGTTCCCGTTCCACCTGTTCCCGCGGTTAGGTCCGTGCCGGCCGGTAAACCGGTATCACCGGTTCCTGCGGCCAAAAAAACTGTCCGCAGGGAGATGGCAGTTCCCGACAAACAGCCTGCGGCAAAGCGACCGGCGGTGACGTCCCATGAAGACAGGCATGAAAACAAGCATATTATTCATGTGCACCAGGATGTTGTGAAAAGGAGGGTGGCGCCGCCTGCGATGAAGGGAGCCGCCCGGGATGGTGATGCGTTGTTTCGGAAGCGTCTGCGGGCGAGTGCGGAATGGCTGGCCGGAGCATACCGGGGACAGTATACCATCCAGCTCATGATGTTGAGCTCCAGGAGCGCTGAAGAAAACATAAAAAAATTATTGGTCCGTGATGATTATTTTTCCGTAATCGACAAACTGCATATCCTGCGAAAAAAAACTAATCCACCGACATTGTTTATTTTCTATGGCACCTATCCGTCCATGGATGCCGCAAGGCAGGTGAGAAATACCATGCCCGTCTTTCTGCGCAAACATCATCCCTATGCGCTGTCCATCGCGGACGCCTTGACCAAGACAGAGGATTAACGGCAATGCGTCTGTTTTGACGAAGAAGAGCACGTAGAGAGTCCTGCTTTCCGTCGGAGAAAATCCGTTTTGTAAATTCGTCTTATCTTCCGTTTCCACCCAAAGTGGCGGGAATAAACAGGACCCAGGGGAAATCATGACCAGGCAGCATGCCGTTCATGATAAAAACAGGTGATTCAATCCAGGCATTGTCGTCTCCGAGCTGGCCGTAATTATTAGCTCCCCAGGTGTATAAATCACCCCCGGTTGTGATGGCCAGAGAGAAAAAAGATCCTGCAGCCACATTTGCCCATTCCGAGTTGGTCCCTACCCGAACAGGGCTATGACGTGAGGTATTGGTGCCATCTCCCAGCTGTCCCGTAGAATTTTCACCCCATGCATAGAGTCTGCCTGTGGTGGTTACCGCTAAGGTATGGTATCTACCCGCAGCAACATCTGCCCAGTTCAACGCCGCACTCACCTGTACCGGAACGTTGCTGTCATTATTTGTTCCATCTCCCAGCTGCCAGTAATGATTATAGCCCCAGGCAAACAATCTGTTGTCAGTTGTGATGGCCAGTGTATGAAAATGTCCGGCAGTTACCCTGTCCCAGGTGGTTCCTGCGCCTACCTGTATAGGTGTGTTGCTACTGTTGTTTGAGCCGTCCCCGAGCTGACCGTCATGATTGTCTCCCCACGCATAGAGATCACCGTCGGTTGTGATAGCCAAGGAGAAATCCTCCCCTGCGGCAATGGTTCTCCATGTATGGCCAGTGCCAATTTGTATGGGGGTATTGCTATTATTGAATGATGCATCTCCCAACTGGCCGGAATTGTTTCTGCCCCATGTGAAAAGTTCCCCGTTTGTCGTAATCGCCAAAGAGTGGTTACATCCGGCAGCCACCTGTGCCCAGCTGTAGCCATTGCCAATTTGCACCGGAGTATGACTGTCATTGTTGGTTCCTGTACCCAACTGTCCATATGAATTTCTTCCCCAGGAAAAGAGCCGTCCATCGGCTGTCACGGCAAGAGCATGTTGGCAGCCCCCGGCACTGGTCGTCCAGTCGCTGTTTTGACCAATCCGGTCGGGGGTATCCCTGTCAATCGTGCCTCCGTCGCCCAACTGACCATAATAATTTGCTCCCCAGGTATAGAGTTGTTGGTTTGTGGTGATGGCGAGGGTATGGTAGTATCCGGTAGATGCATTGGTCCACAAGGTTCCGCCGCTGATCTTGACCGGGGCATTCCTGGCGGAAATGGAGCCATTCCCCAGTTGGCCGGAAGAGTTTACGCCACATGTGTAAAGGCGGCCATTGATTTGCACCATTACTGAAAAACGGTATCCTGCAACGGCCGTTATCCATTTTATCCCCGAACTGATCCTGGTTGGGGTGTTACGATCGATAGTTGTACTATCGCCCAATTGTCCGTATTGATTTCGACCCCATGTATACAACCAGCCATCCTGGTTAACGGCCATGGAATGGTCACCATGGGCAGCTACATGGGTCCAGTTATTTACGGCACCAATTGGTTTTGGAATAGTTGAATAACTGTAACCGGACGCTCCATCGCCAAGTTGACCATAATAATCCCAACCCCACGCAAAGAGCTGGCCGTTGTTGGTAATTGCCAGCGTATGGGACGTTCCGGCTGCAACATCCGTCCAGGTCTGGCCGGAGGCAATTTGTACGGGAGTGTTGCTGTCGGTAAAGGAGCTGTTCCCTAATTGTCCATAGCCATTATCACCCCATGCGTAGAGTTTCCCATCGGTTGTAATGGCCAGAGTGTGGGAAAAACCGGCCACAACATATTTCCACTCTATTCCTATACCGATTTGTACGGGTGAGGAGCTGGCAGTATTGGTTCCATTTCCCAGTTGACCATGATAATTGTATCCCCACGTAAAAAGTTCACCATTATTGGTTATGGCCAGGGAATGATATGCTCCCGCAGCTACGCTTTTCCAGATATGGTTGTTGCCGATTTGCACAGGCGTGTTTCTGGTGGTGTTTGTGCCATCACCAAGCTGACCATAATAGTTCCCGCCCCAGGTAAAGAGTTTGCCATCGACAGTAATGGCCAGGGTGTGGTCTTGTCCGGCTGCAACAGCCATCCATGCGTGGTCGCTGCCAATTTGTTGTGGTTTGTTGGCATGAGCATAGGTGCCATTACCCAATTGGCCTGAACCGTTATAACCCCAGGTCCAGAGCGTGCCGTCCGCCTTGATTGCGACTGTGTGGTATGAACCGGCGGCTATCCTTTGATTTATGTCATAGTTGGTGCCGGTTGCGCCAAGGGTACACTCGACGCTGGTGATCATGCCAAGGAGAAATACAAGACAGAACAGGTGGCCAGGCGTCAGCCACCTGTTCTGTCTTGTTTTGCGGACTGCCTTGAACAGGGAAAGGATATATCCCGTGAACGTACATGAAAAGATTGGCATAAAGGCAAAATATGAAATCTTATGCCCTCTTGTTGTCATGGGTACTCGATGTCCGAACCCAAAAGCTGCTTTCTTGTTTCGGTGGGAATGCATGGTAAGCTCCTTGGCTGCATGGCAAAACGCTGTGGTTTTTATCAGTCCCGTTCCCTGGTAACTGTTTACTATTTTTGTAGTTGTCGCGGGTAGGTTGAAATCGAAAATCGGGGCGCCGGGGTATGGGCACGGGTTTGTCCGTATGTATTCTTTCCTGCCCGCGAAATACTTTCCCAGGGGTTAAGCCGTGCCGACGTTCAGCCGGCGATTGTTTGTCTTTTGCGCCCCTTGCCGATGACGCCCACAAGCCCGGTGCCAAAGAGCAGCAGGGTCGCGGGTTCCGGGACCGGGGTTGGTGTGCCGTCCAGGACAAAGGCCATGTCATGGTTGCCGGAATAAAAGGGCGACTGATTGATCGGATGATGGCTGTATTTGCTGCTGTTATACTCGGCCGGATTTAAGTAAGTGGTATTTGACTCTTGCCATCCCCACCAGGGGTCATTGGGATCATTTTGGGTGTCCGCCTGAATACTCAGCCAGTAATGCTGGTTTGCCAAGGCGGTAAAGGCCGTGCTCAGGGTGGCCGAATAGCTGTAGGTTTCACTGTTGTAGGATGTTTGGCCGGCATCTCCGGAAACGATTTCTTCCAGGAGGAGCTGGTCGGCAAAATGCTGGCCGGTCGAGGAGTCAATACCGTCACTGTAAAAACGGATATGAAAGCCATCGATAACCGGAGTGTTCCCGCCCCGGCCTCCCCACCAGGAGACCGTGGTGATCGCCGAGACAGTATCCAGCATGAAGTCATCGGCTGTCCAGCTGTGGTAGTAGGATGCCGAGCGGAATTTACCCAAGCCGGCAGGCTCCTGGTCCCAGAGCAGATCAGCCTGGCAAAGGGTTGCCGTTAGCGGCAGCAGCAATGCGGCCATGATCAAACCTGTCAGATAGTGTTTCATGTCTTCCTCCTCTTCTTTTGATTGCTCTGTTAAGGTGCCTTGCAGCGCCCCGATAATGTACCCTTGATACCAGGTTGGGCTGACAAATCACTGGCAAGTATTTTTGTCGTTCTTTCAGTGGGATGAATTATTTTTTCTTGAAAATCCGACATGATCTTGCTTAACTGTATTTAAAAGGGAACATTTTTTTATTCGCAGGCTTGCCAGTTGGCTGGTCGACTGCCGAAATGTAACCGTTCAGCAACGGGTTTCAGTTTTTTTGTTGAGTAAAAGCTGGAAGATGTATTCTGGAGACAAGGCAAGAGATGTCCGGAAAAATTTCCGACTTGTCGAATTACGGCGGCAGCGTCTGCTGGAAAGAATCGTGCCTGAATTTCAACCGGGTATGGTTTTGCTGGTTACCGGTGGCCCGGGAACCGGCAAGACATATTTTATTCGGCAGCTGGTGGAGACAATGGCTATGGAATCGGCCTGGCTTGACTGCCGTCGGCTCGGTTGCCATACCACCTCCCTTACCCGCCACCTCCAGAACCAGCTCTGTCGTCTGTGGCCGGGTCTTGCCGCTGCCGGGCGTGAGCGGGAACTTGCCCTGCCAGGGAAGTCGTCCCTGCAACTGATCGATGCCTTGCTCGATGAGTTGTTGATCCAGGCAGACAAGCCCGCCATGCTTGTTCTGGACAGTTGTGATCTGCTTGCGAGCAGTCATGGCGGCGAGGAACTCCTTGCCCTTTTGTTGCGCAGACTGCCCGGTTTTGTTTCCCTTGTTCTTGGTTCCCGTACTCCTTTGTCCTTGGCGCTTGCCCCGCTGCGTCTCGAGGGCAAGCTGCTGGAGATTGATGATCGGGAACTGCTCTTTGATGTTGAGGAGGCAATCAGGTTTCTTCAAGACAATATACATCCGCCTGCCAAGGATCGGATAAGCCGGATATACCGAGAAGCTGGTGGTTGGCCTGCCGGACTCGCCCTCTGTTGCATGGAGAATGAACCGGAGGCGGGCCGGTTGATCGGGGAGGGTCGGGAGTACCTGTATGAAT